>NZ_KI912148.1:880199-1199199 GCF_000517105.1 Fischerella sp. PCC 9605
TCTGAATAGGGAACTCCCAGTTCAATCAAATCAGCACCGCTAGAATCTAGAACTCGCAGGGCTTCTGCTGTGATGTCCAAATCAGGATCGCCAGCTGTAACAAAGGGAATAAGAGCACACTGATTGCTTGCTCGTAAAGATTCAAAGTAATGGGAGATAGAAGTCATTCGTATGAGCCATTGAAAGTTTACAAGTTGGGGAGATGGGGAGGTGGGGAGGTGGGGAGAATAACCACTAACCACTAACTACTAACCACTAACCACTAACTACTAACCACTAACTACTAACAAGTTTGAATAAATGCCTCACAGCCTCCTCTATGTCATTTTGCTTGACCAGAGATTCTCCAATCAGGACTGCTTCGGCTCCCGCCTCAGCCACAAAGGCTAGGTCACTGGACGTGTACAAACCAGACTCACTCACGACTGTAATACCTAAACTAGTTAACCTTTCTCGACGCTCTGTCAATAAGCGTTGAGTTGTTTCTAGATCAACGGTAAAGTCTTGAAGATTGCGGTTGTTAATTCCTACCAATCGCACATTTGGTAGTGCCAGTACCCGATCGAGTTCAGCAAGAGTATGCACCTCTATTAAGGCAGTCATACCCAAATGCTGAGCAAGTTGGAGAAAATTTTGCAAAGTTTCATCAGCTAAGATAGCGGCAATCAGTAGTACCGCATCTGCTCCACTAACCCGTGCAAAATAAATTTGGTAAGGGTCAATAATAAATTCCTTGCACAACAAGGGCAGTGCTACATTCTTTCTAATGATTTGCAGATTCTCAAAACTGCCTTGAAAGAATTTCTCATCTGTCAGTACTGATAGACAGGTAGCACCACCTCGCTCGTATGCCTGGGCAATTTTGACTGGATCAAAGTCAGCGCGGATTACTCCTTTACTAGGTGATGCTTTCTTGACCTCAGCAATCAAGCTGGGTTTGCTAGGATTCTGGCGCAAGGCACCCAGAAAATCTCGTGGGGGAGGGGCAGTACTTATCTGATTTTGTAAATCACTAAGAGGCAGTTGCTCACCCATGAATGCAACTTCTTTTTGTTTGTGCCACACAATCTCTTCAAGAATATGGGCTGGTTGTGCGGACAGTTGGTTGTTGATTTCAAGGGTGGAGACGCTCTTACTGGCATCCATACGAGACTGGGGTGATAAATGGTGACTGGGAGGCATATCTGAAAATACTCTTATGCTTATGCAGCAACAACTGGGGAAGATTTTTTAGTTGTACATGCACTAACTACATTCTTAATAATTGCTAGACCGACTCCTTCCGCTAAGGTCATGATTGATTCTGGATGGAACTGAACACCGATAATTGGCAGTGTTTGATGCTCGATACCCATAATCACACCATCATCTGAGAGAGCTGTAACTTTGAGTTCTTTGGGGAGACTCTCAGGCAAGGCAAATAAAGAGTGGTATCTACCAACTTCAAAGGATTGGGGTAAATCTTTGAAAGTGACAGAATCGGGAGCAACCACAGACACACGAGAAACTTTGCCATGCTGGGGATAACTAAGAACTCCTAGTTCACCGCCTAAAGCCTCAACAATAGACTGCAATCCTAAACAAACGCCAAAGATGGGGATTTGCCTTTTCATGCAAGCCGCTATTGTCTCTGGTACGCGGAAGTCACTGGGTCTGCCAGGCCCGGGAGATAAGACAACTAAGTCAGGGTGTTCTGTATCAAAGACTGATTGAGAAAAGCCGTGACGTAATGTTTTGACTATGGCACCAGTTTGACGGATGTAGTTGGCAAGCGTGTGTACAAAAGAGTCTTCATAGTCAATTAGCAATACACGCTTTCCAGGCTCTACGCTGACTTGCTGATGTTCAAGTTCTGAGCTAATTGATAAATCGTCACTTCTATGCTTGGCTTGATAAAGTGTCTGGAACAGAGCAGCGGCTTTAGTAATGGTTTCTTGGGCTTCGGCTTCTGGAATGGAATCGTAAAGAACCGTCGCACCTACTCGCACTTCTGCAATTGAATCCTTCAGCTGAATTGTTCGCAGGATCAGACCCGTGTTCAAATCACCTTGGAAGGTTAAGTATCCGACAGATCCACCATACCAACGCCGAGGGCTACGCTCGTGCTGTTCGAGAAACTGCATTGCCCACCGCTTTGGTGCGCCTGTGACTGTAACTGCCCATAGATGGCTGAGAAAGGCATCTAAGGCATCAAATTCAGGTCGCAGTATGCCTTCCACATGATCCACTGTATGGATCAAATGGCTGTACATTTCTATTTGACGACGACCAATAACTCGCACCGATCCAGGTTCGCAGATGCGCGATTTATCATTGCGATCTACATCAGTACACATGGTTAATTCTGCTTCATCTTTACCTGAGTTTAATAGCTTCAGGATTTGAGCAGCATCATCGATCGCATTTTGTCCTCGTTTAATCGTACCACTGATTGGGCAAGTTTCCACCCGCCTACCTTCAGTTCGCACAAACATTTCCGGAGATGCACCAACCAAATACTCTCCACCCAAATTCATGATGAATCCATAGGGACTGGGATTAATTTGCTGTAGTGTTCGGAACAGTTCCGTTGGGGATTTATCACAGGGTTGAAAGAAGCTTTGACTGGGAACAACCTCAAATAAATCGCCGCGAATAAAGTATTCCAGTGCTTTCTCCACCTGCTGTTCATACTCCCCAGGCGCATGGTCAGAAGCTTGAGCAGGGGTTAGACGCTTGCCTCTGTAATCGATGACTTGACCGTTACGAGGCAGACCTCTAGTACTACCATTCTTGGTGACGAATTCATACTGCAAACAGAATGCACTTTGCTGGTGGTAGTCAACAATCAACAATTCATCAGGCAAATACAGCACCAAATCCCGTTGATCTTCTTTCCGTTGCAAATGCTTTGGCATTTGCTCAAACTGGAAAACCAAGTCATAGCCAAATGCACCGTAAAGTCCTAGATGGTCATCTTCTGGGCTATAGAAAGTATGTAGAATTTCACGGACGATGCTAAAGGCAGATGGTTGCTTACTTCTTTCTTCTTCTGAAAAGAAACGTTCTGTTGGTCGAACTGAACCAGTTACACAATTAGTTTCCCAAGTAACTGCCTGAAGTTGAGGTAGATTTTGCAAACGTTCTGCTAGATACTCTAGCAGCATCATACCTCGCTCGTTATGTGCTGTGAGCGTAAAATCATTGTCGCGAGTCACAAGTTCTAGGGGTGGATTGATAAAGCCAATCGCCCATCTCTTATATCGTCCTGGGTATTCGTAGCTACTTTTTAGTAACCCTCCACGTTGGGAATCAAGACGTAACAAGACTTCTTCAATAGCAGCGTCCATTGAAGTTTTAGTTACGGAGCGAGAAACAAAAATTCCACCTCTGGTTTTGTAGCAATAGGTATCCAAATTCATTAGTTATTCCTTGAAAACTTTTTGAGAAAGGATGCAGTGAAGCCACAGTAAGCTCTGTTCTATTCATTTTCCAGTTTTGTCTGAATTCCCAAAAGCTGTATTGATCTAGGATCTCTTTACTAATATCAAGTTCGCTAATTACTTATAATTCAAAACCTTCCGCATCCGGGTGTCACCACATCCCCACGTCAGATCTAATTATTTAAGTGTACTCCTGAACCTGATATAGTTTTTGCTACCTACTCATTGCAGAGATGAATTAACCGGAAAAGATGCCTGCCGTGGGAGAAACTTGTAGTGGCAACGTTGCTGTTGCATTACTACCTTGAGTCCAACGACCAAAGAATTTACCCAGAGGATACATCTGGTGCATGAATGTTTCAAATCCTTCCAGTGTCAGAGACTGGGGACCATCTGAGAGTGCCTTGGCTGGATTGGGGTGAACCTCAATCATCAACGAATCTGCGCCGGCTGCTACAGCAGCCATTGACATTGTGGGCACCAATTCTGACTTACCAGTGCCATGACTGGGGTCAATCATAATTGGTAGGTGTGTGAGCGATCGCAATACTGGGATCGCAGATATATCTAGGGTATTGCGGGTATACTGCCGGTCAAAAGATCGAATTCCCCGCTCGCACAAAATTACATTGGGATTACCAGCAGCTAGAATGTACTCAGCTGCCATCAGCCACTCTTCAATGGTTGCTGATAGACCACGCTTGAGTAACACTGGCTTACCTATTGCACCGACTTTCTTCAGTAGGGAGAAATTCTGCATGTTGCGAGCCCCTACTTGCAGTACATCTGCCACGGATGCTATTTTATCTAATTCACTCGCATCCATGACTTCAGTAATAATTCCTAAACCCGAAGCTAGACGAGCTTTTGCTAACAGCAATAGCGCACTCTCACCATGACCTTGGAAAGCATAGGGTGAAGTACGGGGTTTATAGGCTCCTCCTCTGAGAAACTGCGCTCCTGCAGCTCTTACTCGCAGCGCTGTTTCTACAATCATCTCTTCGTTTTCTACAGAACAAGGACCGGCGACGATGACTAGAGGGTGGTTTTGACCGAAGGTTACAAAACCATTGGGAGTTGATACAACTACTTCACTGGGTTCTCCGTAACGAAATTCTAAACTTGCCCGTTTAAAGGGTTTCTTTACCCGTAAAACCTGCTCGATAAATGGACTTAAATTTTGAATTTGTTTAGGATCAATTTCCTCCGTATCACCTACCAAACCAATGATCGTTTTGTGCTTTCCAACAGATTTTTCTGGTATGATATTCAAACTTTGCAGTTCTTCGCTAACCCGCTTAATTTCTTCTGTTGGACTTTCGTTTCTCATAACAATAATCATTAGCTACACCCCTCCGATATATTGCCATTAATGGCGTTTACAGTTCAGAACAGATTACCTGGCATTTGAATTGATACTTTCACTGTGCGAATATTTTTAATTGATTGTCCTTTTTTTCCGGATAGTACTTTGATGGAGATGAATTTCTTTCTAGAGTAAAAAAATCGCACTGTCAGTTGTATATTTACAGCACTAGTAGGCAGTTTCTCAGACCGTGAATATTACAAAAACAGCCTTTTAGTTTTTTAACAAAACTGCCACTATCGCAACTAATAAAGCTTAGTTGCATCAAATTAAATATTTATTTGTATGATTGAGCCAATAATTCCAGAGACTCAAGTCGTAATTGCAAATGCAGGTTAGTTAATACGTGAATCCTATGCGGACACTAGGTTTTACCAGGCTTTTTAGTTTAGGTCGCTGTTTGCTTCTTGAAAATGTTGATTACCCTACGCTTAGTTTTTAGATATTGCTGTGAAAGTCTCAGATTACAAAGAATACTTGGACTAGTACACAGTGCTTTCTAAAGACTCCTAACCTACGAAAACTGAGTCTTACATGCGACCTTTAAACATATTTTGGGCAATCCTAAAAAAAATTTAAATATGTTTACAATCACAAGGATATCTGACAATATTTTTTTTTTGCAATCACATATCCTTTGATAGGGATAGCAATTCCTTCGCTCTTGTTTTTGCTCCCCCAAGCTGCTCTTTTCTCCAAGCTTGGGGACTTGTCCGATGACGTTGGCGAAATTGGCGGAAGAAATGAGCTACACTTTGATAACCTACCTTAGTAGCAATCACCTCGATTGTTTCATCAGTTTCTAAAAGCAAAGTACGAGCAGCAGCCATTCGGCGCTCAATAATCCAGTTTTGGACGGTTTGTCCCGTATGGCGTCGCACGAGGTTAGTAAGGTAAGTTGAAGAGTAACCCACTGCAACAGCCACATCGCTGAGGGTAATTTGTTGATCGTAATTGGTCTCAATGAAACTAAAGACTTCACTTAACAAGGGATCGGACGGAAATATAAACTCAAGGTTTGTTGGTTTTCTATTGTCAGCTATTGTTATTTCTGTGCAGGTCTGATACTCTTTCGTATTGTCAGCTAGTGGTAGTTCTGACAATGGCTGGGACTGTCTGGTGTACAAGTCTTGGAGCACAGATCGTTTTCTCAAACAGGCTGCGATCGCTCTTAGTAACTCATCTACTGTGCAGGGTTTAGTAAGATAGTCATCCGCTCCCAGTTCCATACCTTTGCGAATGTCACCTCGAGTCACGTTGGCAGTGACGAAAATAAAAGGGATAATCGCTGTGACAAAGTTTTGCCGCAGCTTAGTCAAAACACTGTAACCATCAAGTTTGGGAATCGAAATTTCACTTATGATCAAATCTGGTGATTCTTTCTGAGCTTGTTGAATGCCAACAAGGCCATTTTCAGCACCTATCACGCAAAACCCTTCTGCTTCAAGACTTTTTAGAAACAAATTTCGGGTTTCTACCTGGGCTTCAATCACCAGAATCTTTTTCTCATTGAAACATTGCTTACTTGTCATGGGGAGCAAGAGTTTTGAATACTTGTTAAGGGGTTACTTCAGTATTTAACAGAACTGGAGAACACTAAAGGCGTTAATTTCAAGCAAGCCAGTCACTACTCCTGCTTTTTTAATTAACGTAACTTCTATTGTTCAAATGATTGACACTATTCATACAGGTTAACCTGGGAAAGCGTTATCAATTAAGCTTTGCGGAATTTTATGGATCTAAATAACTTTAATTAGGTTGTCGATTAATAACGCCAAAAATCGCTCGTACAGCTAGACAGTTTCAAGTCAATAATTTCAAAGCATAGCTTGAAACACTTGCTGTAAGCGAATTTAACTTATTATTTAATTTTTTTTACATCAACTCTATTGATTTTAGACCGATAGATTTGATGACGCCAGGATTTTTGCTAAATTACTTTTTCTTCTTTGGCGCAATGCAAGCTTCATGGGAATACCCATCATTTACATTATTTGGAATCATTATGAAAATATCCATTATCTACATCATTTGGGGTCATGATACCTATTTTATGCAGATTCAATAGTAGAAAATAATTGATTGCAGGCACATGAAAATACCCGGTTTTAGTATATCAATTATACAATTCATTTTGTCTATCTTTCTTTTGGAATAATTGGCTAGTTGAATATTAATCGTGAATTGTTACTTGTTAAAATTTGTTGTGATTAATGATACACTAATATAGAAACAAGTAATAATTTTACAACTCAAGCTATATTGAAACTTCTGTTATTTTTTGTGGTGCAAGTAGTTTCAATATTAATATTTTGATTTTGAAGTTAAATAAAGTAGGAAAAGTAGGAAAAGTAGGATTTGATAAAATTTTTTGTTCTTTGTTGAAAGGCTATGTTATTGGCTTGGAAAAAGACTGAATGTGACTAAGCAAGATGTTTATGTTTATGACATGGGGGAACATGGAATAACTAAATTTACTATTTATTATTTTAATATATGTCTGTAGAGGGATGTTTTGAGAGATAAATAATCCTAAACCATCAGTTTAAAAAAAAGAAAAGTTTTATTATCCATCTTCATCTAAATAACTTAAATTTATACCGTAAATACCTTGTATCTTTAATTTCCAAAAATAGTCAAAGTCTCTTTTCATACGGTTTTCATATTTTTCTAGATTAACCACTACAGAAGAAAAATTAAATACAAAAACCCCTCAGTAACTATGCTTTATGTGTTTGACGTTTTTATACACATTTAAAATAAATTTTTATTATATATGTAGTAATTAGATTCATTTTGTGAGATGTTGGGTGTGGATTTTTATTCGTCATTTGTCAAAATTTACGTCTAGAGGGAATAAGGTATGGTAATCCTCATAATTTCGTCGATTTTTAATTCGTAATTTCGGACAAGCCTGGAAACCTATATAGGATAAGAGACCTTTAATTCACATCGGGCGTAATTTACTTGTGATGACAAATGACACATGATATCCAGTCCGGTTAAGTAGCGATCCAAAATGATTACGATCGCTACTGAGTGGAGGTAAGCACGTTAGCGGCTGACCGCAAAGTAGTAATCGCAACAGTTTGAGATTGCTTGATTGTGCGATCGCTTTTTTCGCAATCACAAGTGTTCAACCGGATTTGAACACGGCAAACAACACAAGATAGCTCTTTTGAGCAATCTTGCAACTCAAATAGCATTGCTATATTGAGACGTTTGCTGTTGTTTGTTTTTTGGTTTCCAACCAGTTTCAAATATGTAGGTTTTGACTTTGAAGTAGGAATTGTCATAATGGGCATACTTCGACGAATATTGTCCCGTGACAAAAGTTCAGCGATCGGGAGAGGGTGGGGCTTTATGTTTGTAAACCTTACCCAACGACTAGCATCAAAGTATTCAAAGGCTATAACAATTGCGGTATTAGTGACCCTAGCTGTCATATGTGGACATACTGTATCGGCACAGGTAACACCCGCACCAGCCTTGGCTTCACTAAAAACCGTGCCGGTTCCAGAGCCTGACAATCTAGGAGACTTCATCAGAGACAGGACAGCCGCGATTAAGCTAGGAAAATCATTTTTCTGGGATATGCAAGTTGCCAGCGATGGCATAACGGCTTGCGCTAGTTGTCATTTCCATGCCGGAGCAGACAGCAGATCCAAAAATCAGATTAATCCTGGTGTCGTGCGTGCCAATATTGATGAGCCCCTGGTTCAAGATGCAACTTTCCAAGTAGGCGGTGGAGCGAACTACCAACTCAAGCCGGAAGATTTCCCATTCCACAGGCTGTCGAACCCAGATGACGTTAATAGTACGGTCTTGTTTGACACTAACGATATTGCTTCATCTCATGGGGTGTTTAATACTGAGTTTGTTGATGTTGTTCCTGGTCAGGCGGAGGACATAGTAAATCCAATAGAAGATTCAATCTTTAACGTCGGAGGCACGAAAGTGCGGCGAGTCGAGCCACGCAACGCGCCAACCGTTATCGATGCGGTCTTCAACTTCCGTAACTTTTGGGATGGAAGAGCACAGAACATCTTCAATGGTGCAAGTCTCTGGGGTACAAGAGATCCCAATGCCTTTGTTGGCAAAGCAAACGACATTAATCAGCTAGAACTTGTCAAAGTCAGCCTGAAGAATTCATCTTTAGCTTCTCAAGCGCTGTCTCCACCAATCAGTGTTTTTGAGATGTCTGCTGACGGTCGCACCTTACAGAATATTGGTGACAAAATAGGACGAGTCCACATTGACAGCGATGATGCGGGCGCACAGCCACCTCGAGAAATAGGTAAAAAGTTACTTCCCATTCGTCCGTTGGGCAAGCAACTTGTCCATCCAGAGGATAGTGTTTTAGGTACCGACAGCAGATCCCCCAATCCTGGTCTTCAGACCGATACCTACGAAGCACTGATTAAGGATGCCTTCCAGCCAGAGTGGTGGAGGTCTACTAAGTGGGTTCAAGTTAATTCTGATGGTTCGCGAACTATTATTGATAGGCCCAATTCACCAGAAAAGAACCAGTACAACCTGATGGAGTACAACTTCCCGTTGTTCTTCGGACTGGCAATTCAGATGTACGAATCCACACTCATCTCTGACGATACACCCTTCGATCGCTTTATGGAAGGAAACACCACTGCCCTTACTGCACAACAACAGCGAGGTATGCAGGTTTTCCAAGATCAAGGATGTATTGGTTGCCATTTTGGCGCAGAGTTTACCATTGCTTCGGTTGTTCACATCGGTGAACAAGGACGTATTGCCGCTGCATTATTTGGTCAACAACCTATCGAAGACGTTGGCTTCCTGAATAACGGTGTTAGACCTGCTAGTGAAGATCGTGGTGTTGGTGGTGACGATCCTTTTGGCAATCCGCTTGCAGAAACTCGGCTAGCGCTTAACGGGACATTCAGGCAAATACTTGGCGAAGATCCACCAGTTATCCCTACCGGTGAAGATAACATAGGTGTAGAAGGAGCCTTCAAGGTACCCACACTACGAAATGTAGAACTGACTGCGCCTTACTTCCATAACGGTGGACAGTTGACCCTGGAACAAGTGTTAGATTTCTACAGTCGTGGCGGAGACTTTCGCGAAGGAGACTTTCCTGGTGTTCTGCCAGTGCTTAACATGAGTGCACAGGATAAACAGGATATAATAGCCTTCATGAAAGCGCTAACTGATGAGCGAGTCCGCTTGGAGAAAGCACCTTTTGACCACCCACAATTATTTCTCACCAATGGACATCAAGGCGATCAGACGTCTGTTACAGATGACGGCACTGGAAAAGCTACAGATGAATTTCTGGAACTCCCTGCTGTTGGTCGTAACGGCAGTAATGGCCATCCAAATTTCCTGGAAACGAGGTAATTATTTGACCACTTGATCCATTAATATTCGTTTGTGTTTATATCTCAAAACCCTTATCATGTAAGGGTTTTTTTATTTATTATTCAATACGGATTACCCTGCACCAAACCCTCGCGGCGTACGCGTCTACATACGCTTTTACTTGAAAGATAACTGCCAAATCTTGATAGTATCATCTGTACTACCACTAATAAGATTCTGCCCATTGAGACTGAAAACCACAGACCGAACTGCCTTGTTATGCCCTTTGAAGGTGCGAAGCAATTGCCCAGTCTGTGTATTCCACAACTTAATCGTTTGATCGTAACTACCACTAGCAACATTCTGTCCGTCGGGACTAAAAGCCACAGAATAAACTGCTTGATGATGTCCTTTGAAAGTGCGAAGCAACTGCCCAGTCTTTATATTCCACAATTTAATTGTTTGGTCTTTACTACCACTTGCTAACGTTTGTCCATCGGAACTAAAAGCTAAAGAGAAAACTGCCTTGTCATGAGCTGCTAAAGGAATCCTCATTTGAGTATTACTCAATTGCCAAATCATTATTTTTCCGTCTTCACAACCACTTGCAAGAATTTGCCCATCTGGGCTTATGGCAACTGTTCTGACTGCATTTAAATGTTTGAAAGTGTGAAGCTTCGCTCCAGTCTCTAGATTCCAAAGCTGAACCGTATTGTCCCAGCTACCACTACCTAAAGTTTTTCCATCCGGACTGAAGGCTACAGACTTAACATCGTCGGTATGTCCAGACAAAGTACGGATAAGTTTACCTGTTTTTAGATTCCATAATTTGATTTGATGATCCCAACTACCACTAGCAAGAATTGCTCCATTGTGACTAATAGCAACAGAATCTACTGTATTTCCATGTCCCCTAAAAGTATTAATTAATTTTCCAGTACTTAAATTCCAAATTTTGATACTCTTGTCATAACCACCGCTAGCAAGTGTTTGCCCATTAGGACTGATAGCAATTGAATAAATCCATATAGAATTAGTATCTAAAGTACGCGCATCTCGATTTGAGCTTTTTGGAAAATTTAAAGTGATTTTATTGAACAAATCGAGTTTGATAAAGACAAAGACAAGAAATATGAACAATAGTGAAAATTTATGATTTTTTATAAAAGTTTTAATCTTTGAACGAGCCATAGTTAATAAGTTATTTAGCAAGTTACTTAAATAGAAAAATATTGTGGAACTAAAGCAATAGCAGATTTATCTTTAGTTTTCATTTATTCAGATGTCATTAAAAGAGTAGCGATATCTAACGCAAAGGCTCCCAGAGTCTTGGTGCAAAATTCTGGCTATGAATTTATGCAATTTGTTACTTAGAATAAGGATAAGTTAATTTACCCCAACAATTACAAACATGCTAAAGTAAAATAACAACTTGTATAGTACTATATTGGCAAAAATAAATTTTTTAAATTTTAATCAATTATTTTAATTTTTGCAGCAGATACGTAAGATTTATCTTCTTTAATGTTTACCTCTTGCCATTCCAAATATCGTCTTGTTAAAAATAAAATAATTGTTGTTAAAAGACCAATAATGGCCAGTGGAGTTACAAAACTCCACTGACCAAACATTTTGTCATAAATATGCCAAGCTAATAAAAACATTGCTAAGTATGTTAACTGGTGTAATCTACGCCAATTTTTCTTTAGCTTCTTCACACTCCAGTCATTAGATGTAGCAGCTAAAAGTGTGAATATCAGAAATGTTGAAATTCCTTGTACATATATTTCGTAAGTTTTTAAATCAAGAAAATCTAAATCTCTTTTATTTATCAATATCCAAGCATGACCAAGAGCTAATAGAAATGCCAAAATACCTAATTGACGTCTAAACTTCAATAAAACAACCGGTAATTTTGTTTTCCTAAGAGGTGGAAAAACGACTCTTAAGCAAGTAGGAAGTAAAGTAAAAATATAACTAGATAAAGCTAAAAATCCTAGTATATTTGCAGTGCTAGCTGTATTAAATTTCCACATATTATTTTCAAATAATACTAAGATTGTATTCTAAGAGAGCTATAATATAGTGACAAATTTCAAGAAATATTCTGCTAATTTATAAATATAAAGTTTGATTTTATATATTCCTTTATGGAAAGGATATATAAAGGGGATTTTTATATTTAAAATTAAATAAAAATTTTCAGCATAAATATGAGAAATTATTTATGCAAAATACTATGAAAAAAGTTTCATTAAAAAATAAACTTTTCTTCCTAAGTTTGCTTTTATAGCTTGACTTATTATTAACTTTTATGAAAACCTTTTTAAGGTTTAAAACTCCTTACAATATCCTGTTATATGAGATGTAAAATCTGTTTTCAATCACCTATCCTTTGATAGGAATAGCAATTCCTTTGTCCTTGTTTCTGCTCTCACTAGCTGTAACGCTAGTAAATAGAGACGGATTAATAACTTTATTCTCAGTGTTCAACACTAATACTGAAACCACGCTGTCAACGCTACTGCCAAAGCATCTGCGGCATCATCTGGATGGGGAATGTAATCTAAATCTAGCTCTCGCGCTACAGCTTGTTGGACTTCATATTTTTCAGCATTGCCATACCCTGTCAACGCTTGTTTAATTTGGGCAGGAGTAAATTCCACGTATGCAAGATTGTGCTGCGCCAAGACCAACATAATGACACCCCGTGCTTGAGCAACTAAGATAGTATTTCCCATACGATAAAAAAATAATTTCTCGATCGCTACCAAGTCGGGTTGCAACTCCTCCATCAAGGTATGCAAATCTTCGTATAAGGTACGCAGCCGTTGTCCCATTTCTGCATCTGCCGATGTAGTGATAACACCAAAATCTAGCAAATTTACTGATGTGTCTCGTTGTTGGGCTTGCTTCTGGTGGCAGATAATTGCTCCGAATCCTAGGGTAGCTAGCCCTGGATCTAATCCTAAAATTCGCTTTTCCATTCAATTTAGATTTACTTAACTTAGATTTACTTAACCAGATGGTATGTTAGAAGCCATATTGGCAACTTTGCTTTAGCGCTTTTGGTCTAATGAAATTAAAAAATGTAATAATTCCACACTTGGGGTAAAAACCCGGTAGTGTAAATTTTCTGTTAATAATTGTTTTTAGCACTGCTCCTTTTTTAGGTATGTCAATTGGTTTTCTCAGGCAAGCCCTTCACACTTTGCAACAGCAGTCGCGCCGTCGCACTCCTCATCGGGTTAACCAGTGGTTCAAGTGGTTGGCCCCCGGACTATCGGTAAAACGCTGGTTGTTGATTAGTGTTGGGGGCGTGGTGCTAGCGTGTCTGGGGTTAGCAATTTGGATTAAGCTAACACCGATTTTTTGGGCGCTAGAGTTGCTGAGAGGTTTTCTAGGAACAATCACTGACATCATACCCAACTATATCAGTGGACCTTTAGTTCTGCTGTTCGGGTTACTGTTGCTGCTTTGGGGACAAACCCGCACGGTCGGTTCAATTACTGAGGTGCTAAGACCAGAAGGCGATGAAGAACTAGTAGACGTGCTGCTGGCACATCGCCGATTATATCGAGGTCCGAAAATTGTCGTCATTGGTGGCGGTACGGGGCTTTCCACGTTACTGAGAGGACTGAAACACTACAGCGCCAATATTACCGCCATTGTCACTGTCGCTGATGATGGTGGATCTTCGGGGCGTCTGCGGCGAGAATTTGGTGTCCTGCCACCGGGGGATATTCGCAATTGTTTGGCGGCGCTGGCAGATGAAGAAAAATTATTAACAGAACTGTTTCAATATCGGTTTCAGGTTGGCGATGGTTTGACGGGTCACAGCTTTGGTAATCTGTTCTTGACGGCTATGAGTGAAATTACCGGAGATTTAGAACGGGCAGTTGCTGCCAGTTCTAAAGTATTGGCCATCCGAGGACAAGTTTTACCAGCAACTCTCAGCGATGTTCGCCTGTGGGCAGAATTAGCAGATGGTCGTCGGATTGAAGGTGAATCTAAAATAACCGCAGCAGGAGGTAATATTGTTAGAATTGGCTGCACCCCTGCCAATCCTCCAGCTTTGCCTGCGGCAATTAAAGCAATTAAAGAAGCTGACTACATGATTATGGGCCCTGGCAGCCTGTACACTAGTGTAATTCCTAACTTGTTAGTACCGGAAATTGCTGATGCGATCGCTGCCTCCAAAGCACCCCGCATCTATGTCTGCAACATCATGACTCAGCCAGGAGAAACTCAGGGATATACCGTTGCTGACCACATTCGGGCAATTGATGCTGCTTGCAACGGCAGACCCTTATTTAATGCCGTACTGGTACACAAAAAATCCCCTTCTGCCCGCGCCCTCATCCGCTATGCCCAACAACACTCCCATCCTGTCTTTTTGGATCGCGAAGAAATAACCAAATTAGGGCGAAGAGTTGTTTCAGCTAATGTGATGCATGAAGATGAAACCGGTTGCGTGCGTCACGATCCACAACGACTAGCGCGAGTGTTATTGCGGTGGTACAGTGGAGCGCATCTGGTGAAATAAGAAGAGGGGGAGAAGGGGAGAGGGGGAGATGGGGAGATGGGGAGAGTCGGGGAGTAAGGGAATAATTATTAACCACTAACCACTAACCAATGTACAGACGTGCCATGGCACGTCTCTACAACTACTAACTACTAACTACTAACTAATGACCAATGACTAATGACGACTAATTATGAAAATTTCGCTTAAAGATGCAGAGGCGACACGATCGCTTGGTATCATTCTCGGTCAATGTCTAAATGCTGGCAGCGTTATTTTGCTAGAAGGTGATTTAGGCGCTGGTAAAACTACTCTAGTACAAGGTATTGGCGAAGGCTTGGGTATTACCGAACCAATTGTCAGTCCTACTTTCACCCTCATCAATGAATATACGCAAGGACGCCTTCCCCTATACCACCTGGATCTATATCGCTTAGAACCTCAAGAAGTGGCAGCATTAAACTTAGAAACCTACTGGGAAGGAGTTGAGGTTCCGCCCGGAATTGTGGCGATTGAATGGGCAGATAGAATGCCCTATAAGCCATCTAGTTATTTAAGTCTGCATTTGATGAATGGGAATGACGTTATTCGTCAAGCCGAAATCACACTATGTAATTGTACGATTGACGAAGAAATTTTGAACTTTTGTAGGCATAATTGCCGCAGCTAAATGTTCAATATTTCTATCTACCGCTACCGCGCTCACTGGAAGTATCAAATAACATTACTTGTTT
This sequence comes from Fischerella sp. PCC 9605, assembly GCF_000517105.1. Lineage (GTDB taxonomy): Bacteria > Cyanobacteriota > Cyanobacteriia > Cyanobacteriales > Nostocaceae > PCC9605. The sequence continues at coordinate 895,587 of NZ_KI912148.1, forward strand.
TATCTAACCATAGGTTTAGTATTCCCAACCTGAGTTCACAACTTATACATAAATAAACGATGTTTATTATTTATAAGCAAAAATAATAATAAAACGAATATATTATATATATATTTAATTAATTCTCTATTTTGAGAATGGGGAATAGCCATTGACCAATGACCAATGACCAATGACCAATGACTATTAACTATTGACCAAATGTTAAAGCCTGTCCCCGCACTTGTGTATGCAACTTGCCTTTTTCGTAAACAAGCTGACCACCGACAATTGTGTAAGTGGGCCATCCAGTCAGATTCCAACCTTCAAAAGGACTCCAACCACATTTGGTTAACAATTCTTCGCGTAAAACTGGACGATAGGTATTTAAATCTACAAGGACTAAATCAGCATCATAACCAACAGCGATCGCCCCTTTGTTAGCAATACCATATGCTTTAGCCACAGCGGTTGACATCCAGTTAACAACTTGGGCAAGAGTGCATCGCCCTTGCATCGCTGCTGTTAGCATTAAGAGTAGAGAAGTTTCTACCCCTGGCATTCCCGAAGGACTATTAGGGTATGGTTGCGCTTTTTCTTCTAAGGTGTGGGGTGCATGGTCGGTAGCAATAAAATCTATGACACCGTCATGCAAAGCTTGCCAAAGGACTTCGTTGTCGTGGGGCGATCGCAAAGGCGGATTCATCTGTGCCAATGTGCCAATCTTTTCATATGCACTGGTATTTAAAAATAAATGTTGTGGTGTCACCTCAGCCGTTACCCAGTCCGGTTTATGCTGACGCAGCAACTCTGCTTCCTCCGCCGTAGACATATGCAGAATATGCAGGCGGCGTTGGTATTTTTGCGAAAGTTTTAATGCTTGCTGAGTTGCCAACAGTGCTGCTTGATTATCTTGGATTTGAGAATGAACTGCTACATCACTAATTCCAGCAAATTCCTTGCGTCGTTGGTTGATTCTCGCTTGGTCTTCGGCGTGAACAGCAATGAGGCGGTTTCCTTTGGCAAATATTGCCTCTAAAACCTCTTGTTGGTCTATCAGTAACTGACCATGCATTGACCCCATAAAAATTTTGATCCCAGGAGTTGGGTTAGCCAGGAGCAAATCTGGCAAATTTTCTGCTGTCGCCCCAATGAAAAAGCCATAGTTGACAAGACATTTATTTTGAGCACGCTGCAATTTATCATCAAGCGCTTGCACTGTTGTGGTGAGGGGACGGGTATTCGGCATTTCCAAAAAGGAGGTGACTCCACCTTTGGCACATGCACAAGTAGCAGTGAACAAGTCTTCTTTATGTTCTAGTCCCGGTTCTCGAAAATGTACCTGTGGATCGATGACACCCGGCAACAAAGTTAACCCTTCTGCGTCAATTTCTTTGATCGGCACTGTTGTTGTGGATATTTCTGGTGCGACTTCGACGATCTGGCGATCGCGCGTCAGCACATCCCCAATCATTAATTCTCCATTGGGTAAAATTATCCGAGCACGACGAATCAGCAAACTAGTAGGAGATGACATGGATGATCTAGCGTTAAGACAAGAGCTATTTGTTACACAGTACCCTGTGAGGGCGGAGTGTGGAGGTGTAAATGAGTGGGGGGTGTAAGAAAATAAGGGTTTGGCAGTACTGGGGTATGGCAGTATAGGGAAAAATCAAATTCAAAATACACTCTTACACCTTTATTTTCTCAAACCCTTATACCTTAAACCCCAGTGAAAAAGAATTATCCCTTTAGGTTAAACTTAATTGGACTGTTAGCGATTACTTTCCATAATATTCGTCACAAAAAATTTTTCGTTTTAACTATGAATTAAGCCTATCAAGATCACAACATCATTTAGAAAGTAAATTTGTACAGTTAAGATTAAAAATATACTATCCCCAAGCAGACGAGTTAACTAGCTGCATCTTCTCTAATCAAGTAACTTCATGCAAAATCAAGTGTCTGATAACAACTCTAGCCAAAAACCCGATAGTTCCTGGATTGCAGAACTAGGTAGAACTATTGTATTAAGCATCGTGCTAGCTTTGGGTATTCGCACCTTTGTCGCCGAAGCTCGCTGGATTCCTTCTGGTTCAATGGAACCAACCTTACATGGTTCACCCAATCAGTGGGAGGCAGATAAAATTATTGTCGATAAGTTGAGTTATAACTTTTCTAATCCACAAAGAGGGGATATTGTAGTCTTTTCACCTACAAAAGAATTACAGCAAGAACAATATCAAGATGCTTTCATTAAGCGTATTATTGGTTTGCCGGGAGAAAAGGTAGAAATAAGAAATGGTAGAGTTTATATTGATAACCAGCCCCTCCCAGAAGAAAGGTACTTGTCCCCTTCACAGCGCACGGTAATAGATGTTTGCACGTCAGGTTCGCAACCACCTTTTCTATCCAAACCAGTGACAATACCTCCAAACTCCTACTTAGTATTGGGTGATAATCGTAATAGCAGCTATGATAGCCGCTGCTGGGGTGTTGTTCCGCGTGAAAATATCATTGGTCGTGCCATAATTCGTTTTTGGCCTTTAAATAACATTGGCAGTATCGATCAATCGCCACTGTATCCCTAGGAAAGAAGAAAGTAGAAGGTATTGGGGTGAGTAAGGGAAACTAGAGAAGCAGTATTAAACAACCAACCACCGTACGGGCGGGTTGAGAAACCTGCACAAGAGTTTCTTATGGAAAGCCAGTCTGTTACGGAGGTTCCTGTAGACGCCCAGAGGGCGTCTTCCCGTAAGGGTATATGTTGGAACGCTTCCCCCCCAACCCCCATGCTCCGTGGTGAACTTTAAAACTAAGCGTTGTAGGAACCGGCGTAAGAAGCACGGCGTCGGTGCTTAAAGTTTTAATAGAAGCTTTTTACAACTGGTGCAAAATTTAAATAGTAAAAATATTTTTTAAACTAGCTAGAATCACAGCTAGTCTTTTTAAGTTTTTTGTAAAAAAAATCATTTTTTTAAACAAAGCCTAAAAAAGTAATAATTTCTAGCTAATTTTTGAGAATCTAAATATTAATGTTAAATAAAGTAAATAATTTTTACTTTTATTTCTAAAATATTTTGAAAAATTGGCATATTAACTGAATCAAGTTAAGTGTTATAACTAGAATTTAAAGCTTAAGTATAGAAGGCTATGACAAGATTAAAAATACTAGTATATTTAACTAAACAATTTTTATACAAAACTATTAAGGTTATTCATGGATTTTTGAGTAGCAGGTTGTAATCAGGTTCTATCACGACTCAGCAGAATTCTCCATTTCTTAGGCAAAGTCTCAATGATGCGATGAATTTATGACAAACAATTATTTCACCCTACATAAATTTATTACACAACAAAAAGGGGTGAAATGTAGATGTATCCAGATCGCATTAAACCTAACACTGACAGAAATTAGGCTAAATCTATATAAGTCGGTTGTGCAGATATTTTTACAAATGAATTACGAACGATCATACTTTGAAAAAAAAGACATTTTGATTATTGATGATATGCCAGATAATCTGCGAGTTTTATCTTCGCTCCTGACAAGGGAAGGTTATGGCGTTCGCAAAGCATTGAACTGGCACATGGCACTTACTGCTTGCCAAACATTATTACCAGATCTGATTTTACTAGACATTATGATTCCAGAGGTTGATGGTTATGAAATTTGCCGGCGTTTGAAAGCTTGTAGGCTAACTGCCGATATTCCAGTAATTTTTATTAGCGCTTTAGAAGATGTTTTTGATAAAGTAAAAGCTTTTCAGGTAGGTGGGGTAGACTACATCACAAAACCTTTTGAATTTGAAGAAGTTTTGGTGCGTGTGGAAAATCAACTGGCGTTGAGGACTGCACGACTAGAAATTTTTAAACTCAACGCCGAATTAGAAAATAGAGTCAAAGAACGGACTTCGCAGCTAGAAAAAGCTCTCTATAAACTCCAACAAGAAATTAATCAACGTCAGCAACTACAAACTAAATTGCTAGATATAGCATTGCATGATTCGCTGACCGGATTACCTAACCGAGTTTTATTTATCAAGCGACTAGAACAAGCTCTCAATCGTGCCAAGCTAGAATCTGATTATCACTTTGCTGTTCTGTTTTTAGACTGCGATCGCTTCAAAGTCGTGAATAATTCTCTTGGTCACTTAGTAGGAGATGAATTGCTAATAGCGATCGCTCATCGCTTGCAAGCATCTTTAAGCCCATTTGATTCTTTAGCAAGATTTGGTGGCGATGAATTTGCTATTCTTTTAGAAAACATCACAGATATCAGCACTGCAATCGAAGTAGCCGAATGTATTCTCAAAAAATTATCACAGCCTTTTAAGTTGTTCAGATATGAAGTATTTATTAATGCGAGTATTGGGATTAATTGGGGCAATCATAACTATGAAAAATCAGAGTACTTGCTAAGAGATGCTGACACGGCAATGTATCGTGCTAAGGCTCTAGGAAAAGCTAGATATCATGTCTTCGACCCTGCTATGCATCAGGAAGTTTCTCAGCTTTTAGAGTTAGAAAATGATCTGAGAAGAGCAGTTGAACGCCAAGAATTTGTAGTTCACTATCAACCGATCATTTGTATAACTACAGGTGCGATCGCTGGATTTGAAGCCCTGATCCGTTGGCAGCATCCGACAAAAGGACTAGTTTATCCTACAGCATTTATTCCTATAGCAGAAGAAACAGGTTTAATTAATCATATCAACATCTGGGTATTGCAATCAGCTTGCCAGACTTTACGTCTGTTGCAAAATCATCCAGCTACAAACAAAAACCTGAATAGCCTGACTATTAGTGTCAATCTTTCACCACGTTTGTTTTCTCTACCTAATTTTCTCGCTGAAATCGACCAAATCCTTGATGAAACTAAAATAAATCCTGCCAATTTAGAGCTAGAAATTACTGAAAGTTTACTTATAGAAAATAGTGATGTTATCAAAACTATTCTTTATGAACTAAAAGAGCGAAAAATAAAATTAGTTATGGATGACTTTGGCACTGGCTATTCCTCTTTAAGCTACCTGCATAGCTTTCCTTTAAACACCCTCAAAATTGATAAGTCATTTGTCAAACGTATGCAGGAAAATCAACAGAGTATGGGATTAGTACCAGCAATTATTGGCATTGCTCATTCGATGGGGATGATAGTAATTGCTGAAGGTGTCGAAACCCAACACCAGTTAACTCAACTGAAAAATTTAAACTGTGATTTTGCTCAAGGACTTTTGTTTTCTGGTGCCATAGAACCAGAATTAGTTTTAAACTTAATTGCTACTGCACCTCAATGGTAAATATCAAGCTTTCACTGGGGTAACAGCAATGAATCAAGAGCCAGCATCTGCCAATCAAGGTAACATTCTCATCGTTGACGATCAGCTAGATAATCTGCGTGTGTTATCTACTATACTTACTGAAGAAGGTTATCAAGTTCGTAAAGCTTTAAACGGGCAAATGGCTTTGATTGCCTGTCAAACTCTAGCACCAGATTTAATCTTGCTAGATATTAATATGCCAGATATTAGCGGCTATGAAGTATGTCAACGTCTAAAATCTAACCCACAAACATGTAATATTCCTGTGATTTTTATCAGCATCTTAGATGATGTTACAGACAAAGTAAAAGGAATTAAAATGGGTGGCGTAGACTACATTACCAAGCCTTTTCAGTTTGAAGAAGTAGTAGTGCGAGTGCAGAATCAACTAACTATCCAGCGCCTACAAATGCAACTTCAAGAAACTAACCAAAAACTTTTAGAGCAAAATTCGTTATTGCGATTGGAAATTGAAAAACGCCGCAATACAGAAATAACTCTGCAAGAAGTTAACGAAAAATTGCAAGCAATGGCTTTGTTAGACAGTTTAACAGAGGTTGCTAACCGTCGTTACTTAGATGATTACTTGCAAAGAGAGTGGCAACGCTCAGCCAGAGAGCAAACTCCTCTAGCATTTATGTTATGCGATATCGACTATTTCAAATTATATAATGATACTTACGGTCATGTAGCTGGTGATACTTGTTTAACACATGTAGCCAAAGCAATTAAAAGTGCAGTTAGGCGTCCAGCAGACTTAGTAGCTCGCTACGGAGGAGAAGAGTTTGCTGTGATCTTACCAAACACAAATTTTTCTGGAGCCATGCGAGTAACCGAAAATATTCAATTGCAAGTACAAGAACTAAAAATAGCTCATTCTGCATCTTTTGTAAGTGAATATCTAACATTAAGTATTGGTATTGCGGTTTGTCTACCCAGTCATCAATATTCACCAGATACTTTAATTGCAGCTAGCGACCAAGCATTGTATCAAGCTAAACAACAAGGACGTAATAATTACTGTGCTTACATATCTTTTTCCAGTCATTATTTACTATGATAAAACCCTTCTGAGAAAAAAATAAATGTGAGAAAACTAATATATTTGAGAAATTAATCAAGGCAAAAATTGATTTTGATCACTATCAAAATAGTTTTAAAAAATAAATTTACATATTACTAAAATGCATTTCAATCAAGAGAAAGATTACCAAGGAAATATTTTGGTTGTTGATGATACACCAGATAACTTGCGTCTTTTGTCAGCAATGTTGACTGCACAAGGTTATGAAGTTCGCAAGGCATTAAACGGGAAAATGGCGCTTACCGCTTGTCAAATGGTATTACCAGATGTGATTTTGCTAGATATTAACATGCCAGGAATGGATGGCTATGAAGTTTGCAGACAACTGAAAGCCGATCGTAAGACTTGCCAAGTTCCAGTCATTTTTATTAGCGCTCTTGATGATGTTTTGGATAAAGTCAAAGCCTTTGATGTGGGTGGAGTAGACTATATCACTAAACCTTTTCATGGTGCAGAAGTTATATTGCGAATAGAAAATCAAATCAATTTACGCTTGTTACAAAATAAACTGCAAGAAAAAAATTTTTTATTACAAGAAACTCTTGATGAATTGAAGGCTGCTCAAGTCCAAAGAATTCAAAGCGAAAAAATGGTAGCACTAGGAAATTTAGTAGCAGGAATTGCCCATGAAGTGAACAATCCAATCAGTTTTATCTATGGTAATCTCGAATATGCCAGTCAATACGTGCGAGACTTAGTGAATTTAATTGAGGTATATCAGCAGGAATATCCAAATCCGACACCAAAAATTCAAACAATCGTCAAAGAGATAGACCTGAATTTTTTGATTAACGATCTGCAAAACCTCATGGGTGCGATGTACAGAGGATCTGATCGCATCCGTTCTATTGTTCAGGCACTACAAAACTTCTCCCGTCTCGACGAAGCCGAGATGAAGCAGGTTGATATCCATGTAGGTATAGACAGCACCCTGGTAATGTTGCAACATCGGCTAAGGGAAACACCAAATCGTCCTGCTATTGAGGTAGTGAAAGAATACGGCAACTTACCCCTAGTTAGCTGTTATGTCAGTGAACTCAACCAGGTTTTTATGCATCTGTTGAACAATGCGATCGATGCTTTGGATGAGTCAAGAGGAGGCAGTGCGGTGGACGGGTCTCCCGGCATAAAGCACCTGCCGTTCAATAGTCAAGAGTCAATAGTCAAAATCCCCGAACTATTGACTATGGACTCTGGAACGCCAGTCGCTACAACGGAGGGAACCTCCGCAACGCGCTGGCTCCTCTTGACTAAACCCCAAATTCACATTCGCACGATGCTAACAGACTCAGATACTGTAAAGATTTGTATAGCCGACAATGGTTCCGGTATAGATGAGTCGGTGCGATCGCGAGTGTTTGACCCATTTTTTACCACAAAGCCTGTAGGCAAAGGCAGTGGACTGGGATTATCGATTAGTTATCAAATTGTAGTGCAAAAACATCAAGGCAAGCTCACTTGCACCTCATCACCCGGACAAGGAGCCAATTTTACCATTGAAATTCCTTTGGAACAACCTCAATTAAATTGAGCAATTACTTCCAACATTTTTCAGTCACGTAGCATAATAGAAATGTGACTGATCACCTCGACCCATTACTATCTCTAAAAGAAGGTCACTGGTTCAAGCTCATCTGCGGAGCCAGCTTCCAGCATCTGCCTGCGGTCAGAAGTTTAACATTAGCCTACACTTTGGCTGGCGCTGACTGCATAGATGTGGCTGCCGATCCAGCTGTAATCGCCGCAGCGAGAGAGGCGCTACAAGTTGCTACCAAATTTGCTAAGGATGCCAAAGAGCGAGGCTTTGGCAACACAGGAAAATCACCGTTTTTGATGGTTAGCCTCAACGATGGTGAAGATCCGCATTTTCGCAAAGCAAAGTTTGACTCAACAGAGTGTCCCCCAGATTGCCACCGACCATGCGAAAGAATTTGTCCAGCACGGGCAATTAAATTTAGCAATATACAAGAGGATTTTTCAGGAGTCATTTCCGAAAAATGCTACGGCTGTGGTCGTTGCATTCCAGCTTGTCCATATGATATAATTTATACATCATCCTATGTATCAACACCAGAAGCGATCGCACCATTGATCCTGTCAACTGGGGTTGATGCTGTAGAAATACATACTAAAGTAGGGCGTTTGACAGAATTTCGGCGATTGTGGCAAGCAATTTCACCGTGGACTGAACGCTTGAAGTTAGTAGCGATTAGCTGTCCCGATGGCGAAGGTATGATTGATTACCTGCACGCCTTGTATGACGCGATCGCCCCATGTAATTGTGCTCTAATTTGGCAAACCGACGGCCGTCCGATGAGTGGTGATATAGGTGATGGCACCACTTTAGCCACGGTGAAATTAGGGCAAAAAGTTTTGGCAGCTAAATTACCGGGATACGTGCAGTTAGCAGGTGGCACTAATAGCTACACTGTTGCCAAGTTAAGGGCAATGGGACTGCTAGGCAACGGGAAGGACACGGGGACGCGAGGACACGAGGACGGAGGGAATTGTTCCTCAAATTCCCTCTCCGCGTCACCGCGTCTCCCATTCTCCGCGTCTTCCATTTCTGGAGTAGCCTATGGCAGCTACGCCCGTGTATTGCTGTCACCAATTCTTGAGCAGTTAGAAGCAAGGGAGGTGAATGACGCCAGTGTCAAAACAACTGTCCGCCTAGAAGAGGAACCAGAATTGCTCTGGCAAGCTGTTGGGCTTGCCCATTCTCTCGTTTCCCAGCTCAAGTCACAGCAGTAGTAGGGGCAAAGGCAGTGCCTTGCCCGTACAAGCAAGTTCGCTATCTCTAAAAACGTCACCATAATAAGCATGACGATTACAGACGATCTCCAAAAGTTGTTAGATATTTTGCCCCAAGACCTGCGGCAAAAATTAGAGAAGCATCCCCAACGAGATAGTTTAGTTGAAGTGGTCTTGGATCTGGGCCGTCGCCCAGAGGCTCGCTTTCCCCATCAAGCTGAGTATCTGAGCGACGCGCCCGTTACTCAGGAAGTAATAGATGATTGCATCAAGCGAGTGGGAAGCTTCGGCGGAGATAATCGAGCAGGAATAGAGCAAACTCTGCACCGGATCAGCGCTATCCGCAACCGCAACGGCAAGATAATTGGCTTAACTTGCCGCGTTGGTCGGGCGGTGTTTGGAACCATTGGCATGATCCGCGATTTAGTAGAAACTGGTAAATCGATTCTCATGCTGGGACGCCCAGGTGTGGGTAAAACCACTGCCTTGCGGGAAATAGCCCGTGTTTTGGCGGATGATTTGAACAAGCGAGTAGTGATTATTGATACCTCTAACGAAATCGCGGGCGATGGCGACGTTCCCCACCCGGCAATTGGTAAGGCAAGACGGATGCAAGTAGCTCATCCGGAATTGCAGCATCAGGTGATGATTGAGGCAGTGGAAAACCATATGCCAGAAGTCATCGTCATTGATGAAATTGGCACGGAACTGGAAGCTTTGGCAGCTCGTACGATTGCGGAACGGGGTGTGCAGTTGGTAGGTACTGCCCACGGCAACCAAATTGAAAACTTAATCAAAAACCCCACCCTTTCCGATTTGGTTGGTGGTATCCAAGCTGTGACGTTGGGAGATGATGAAGCCAGACGACGGGGCAGTCAAAAAACCGTTTTAGAACGCAAAGCTCCTCCTACCTTTGAAATTGCTGTGGAAATGCTGGAACGGCAACGCTGGGTAGTCCACGAAAGTGTTGCTGACACAGTCGATACTCTGCTGAGAGGGCATCAGCCTAGCCCGCAAGTCAGAACTGTTGATGAAGACGGTAAAGTCAAGATTACACGCCAGTTAACTGCTCTCAACGGTCGCTCCCAAAGCCTGGGCAAAGAAGAATCTTTTGCACCAGCACGACAGTCTAACGGCTGGCGTTCATCGGGGCAAATGCTACCATTGCCGCCCACAGCAGAGCCGCCAAAGCTTTCTAGGCACAGTGAGTTTGACCGCTTGCTGGATGAATCGTTAAATCACTTTGACAGCTTTAATGACGTTGATACCAGACTGGCAGGGCCTAACGGCGAAGATTTGCCACTGCACGTTTACCCTTATGGTGTCAGCCGCAGTCAATTAGAACAAGTAATTGAGGTGCTGAATTTGCCAGTGGTATTGACAAAAGATATTGATAGTGCTGATGCAATTTTGGCACTGCGATCGCACGTCAAAAACCACGCTAAATTGCGGCAAATGGCAAAAGCTCGACAAGTGCCGATTCACATGATTAAATCCAGTACAATTCCGCAAATTACCCGTAGCTTGCGGCGATTGCTGAACATAGACGATCCGGAAATTACTGACGATCGCGAACTGCAACTATTTCTCCACAGCGCCAGCGATGATGAGATTGATGCTTTGGAGGAAGCTAGACTTGCAGTTGAGCAGATTGTCATTCCCAAAGGACAGCCTGTGGAATTGTTGCCGCGATCGCCCCAAGTGCGGAAGATGCAACACGAGTTGGTGGAACACTACCGCTTGAAGTCCCATAGCTTTGGGGAAGAACCAAATCGGCGCTTGCGGATTTATCCGGCGTAACCTCACCCCCTAACCCCCTCTCCGTGAACGGAGAGGGGGAGAACTTTTTTATACGGATTATAAGTTTTAGAGCGGATTTTATTTTAGCAGGATTTTTAAGAAAAGATTAAGCGATCACGTATGTAGGAAAATTATTGAGCATTATTAATTATCTCAACAGCAATCTAAGGATACGTATAAAGAAGACAGAATTTAAACACGCCAATGTTTGATGCCTTCAATTAGCTTTTCCACAGCATTAACGTTCCGCTGTCTGAGATCGACTGCATGTCTAACTTCAAGAAAGTTTGGAAGCGTTACTTCTCCTTTAAAACTTTTCAGGATTACAGGAATAATTCGATGCCCGCGTTTCACACACTTTTGCATGAGAGCATACATTTCCTCTGTCTGCCACGGACCCATACCTTCCTTTCCAATAAATACAGCTGCTGATCTAAGCTGTTCATTATCAATCTGTTTCTCCAACACCCTTGGCCAATGATCGCCTACAATGAGATCCCACTCATCAAACCAGACTGATATTCTTCGTTCCTTTAACTGTTCTGCAATCTTCATCACCTCAAGTTTATCTTTGCTATTATGGCAGAGAAAAAGACCTATATTGAAGCAAAGCTGGTCATTGTCAATCTTTTTTTTTATTTCTTGTATGCGTGTTGACCCAAGAAATCTTATTTTGCGACTAGCTAAATCATCTAAGTTTTTGTAAGGTCTATTACGAATAATTTCTTCAATTATTTTATCTCCAATACCTGTTCCTTTAAAAGCTTCACTCAACTTTTCTTTTTCATCCATGTCAATTATATTGATATCTATACAAATAGAAAGTGTTTCATTTGTACTATTATCTTTTGTATTTAAAGTTTCACCTGTATTGTTTTTTTCTTTATTAGATGGATTCACCCATACAATTTTTTTATTTTCTAAAATTTTATTCAAATATAATGAGCATGCTGGGGCGATTATAAAGGCTATATCATGTGGTTTTATATTAGAACTAATAGGCTTGTAATTTTCTACATCAAGCTGATGAATAAAATTGTCTACGTACAACTTTAATAACTCATAATTTCTAGCTCCACCATATGCTCTAGCAACTATATTACCGTTTTCCTCTAATGTCGCATAGCAGCCAAAAGAAAAATTTTTAGCTTTGATAATATTTGAATCAACCTTTAATTCATACCTTCCCAGATAATCTTTCCATTGGCGTTCGCATTCCGATTTCACTAATTCTGTAAAACTACGAATCGTGCCATTAAATGCATTTTCAGATGCTTCTATTAAGTACTGCTTACATATTTCTAACACTCTACCAGCATATTCTTTACAGAAGTTTCTTAAAATCTTATTGCTATCAGAATAATGAAGCTGTATATTTTCTATTTCTCTATTTGCTTGTTCAAAATTAGTTTGACCTTGATAGGCATCTTTAACGCGCTTAATAATTTTATCTTTAATTCGATTAAATTCCTCAATACGTCCTGGTACTAGACGTATAACTGAATCACGTACACGGCTCTCAAAAGCTAAATCTTCTACAAGAAACTTTCTGGCAATATCAGATGTTCCTGCTAAATATATTATTAAGGGAATTTTTTGTTGGTAGTCTTGATAAGCCTTATTTATCAAAGACCTAAATACAGACCTTATTGACTGGTCATAAGTGGTATTTTCTCTTAAAACATCGTCTAATTCATCAATTAGATATACAAATGTATAATTTTGTTTACACTTTAATATTTGTTCAATAATATAAAAAAATATTTCCTCAGCTTCAATTCCGCTTTCACTAAAACATCTAATAAACTTAGAACGAAAACCTATCTCTGTGGTGGTTTTTCTAAGAAGCTCAGCAGCCACTTCATCGCCTAACAGTTCTCTTAAAATATGTTCTGCTACAACTTTAATCTCTTGATTATCTAAAGCCTTTTGAAATGTATTTGCTAATAAATAAAAATAGAATTTATTTCTCACACTTTGACTATTACTGATAGAAAGAATTCTAGGTAAGTCAAAACGAAAGACTAGAGAACGGGTCAAGTAATCATCTCTAAATGCAATTCGTTTTTCTAAGTATTGTAGTAATGTAGTCTTTCCACTTCCAGCAATCGCTGCCACGAATCTAAAGGTAAAAAAACGTTTGTCAAAACTATGGCGTAGATCATCCTCAAGTAATTCTGTTACATTGGATATAGGGTTTCTAGAAAGACTTTGAGCTTCCGTAACTTCCGTAGACTCGTGACTTCCTGTTCCTGGGCGTTTAACATCGCGCTCAATCAAAATATCCTCAATAAAGGACTCCCCTCTAATCACTTGTAAAAGGAATTCTTCTATAAATATTGTGTTTCCTGAGTCTTCAAGCATATCCTACTCTGCCCAATGAACTAATTCATCTTCTTCTCCCTTAGAAGTAAATACTTTCCCAGTTGATTTCAGCCTATCGAGGTATTCATTCCATTCTTCTATTGAGATAGTTACAGAATTATTCAAAAATTTTTTATAAATATCATGCTTGTGAATTGCAACAACTCCGCTTAGCTCCTGACGTTTCTTCTCTTGAAAATAAAATTCTTTAAACTTCTCCACAAACTTATCAAAATCCATCTGTACAGATGAGAGTAGTTTAGTAGAAGATGCTAATTTCCAACATTGCATTAAAGTATTTAATATTCTGTACTGTGAATTTTTATTACTAAATTTATAATCAGCATTTCCTATATTATCAACTAAAGTAGTAATGCCCTTTGTTGTAACTAACAATCTTCCTTTTTTCGGAGATTCAATTAAATCCTGCTTAAGTAGTGCATCGTAAATACGGTCTGTATTTTCCTTAACTTTATTATCTACAGCCTTTTTTACAGTACTTTTGGTTACTGTCTCTCCCTCCAGGCAGTAAGAGTATGCATAGAGTAAATAAATAAATTGCGCTGTGGAAAGCTTGATCATAAAATCCTCTCATTAATTTCCGTTTTAATTGATAATTATGTGAAATTTTATTAAAAAGTTAGTTTGCTTGCATTTTGCTAAAACACAAAAATATAGTATTTGCAGTTCCTGTTATTGGTCTATACCAGCGATGGTTGTCAGGGCATTGCCATATTCCTCCAAGTCTTTTTTTAGTGACTCTAGTTCATCCTGTAATATAGTTGCTACTATTAATCCCACTTTAAATAACCGTCTAACATTTAGCGTAATTCAAAGAAGATTTTTTATATTCCATCATTACATACACTTTAGCTATTAGTGAATTTTGGGAGCGAATAAGAAGGAAAAATTTACAGGCAATAGAAACATCATGACGCTAGAAACCTAAGTTTATCGTTAGGCCACAATATCTTGCAGTTTTGCCACCATTTCCGCACGCGCCGATACTCCCAGCTTGCGAAACATCCTTTTCAGTGCTTGCTTCACCGAATTTTGCGTAATAAAAAGCTTTTCCCCAATTTCCCCATTCGTTAACCCCTGCGCCACTAACTCGGCAATTTCTAACTCGCGCGGAGTCAGGCGACTAACTGATGGGGAATTGAATGTTTTTGGTTTCGCCCTGAGGGTGGCAAGTTTTGCTGACAAATGCAGGCACAAAGCACTCAAGTCGGCTAAATCGTTGGCATCAAAAGCGGGACTACCGTCAGCACGGGCAAGGTTCAGCGTCCCCACCAAGCGACCATCACAGACAATTGGCCCACTCATCACGTGGGCATGGTCTTGGCGGGAACAAAAATGCTGCCAGTCTCCTGGGGCTAATATTAATTGTTCATGGGCGGGAGCATGACGTTCAGTAACATAGCGCCCAACCGGATTGCCTTCTAAACAAACTTCCGGAATAGTTTGAACGTCAACATCTACTGTGGACAGGTCGTCCGATAGATATAGACCCCAACGTTCCACGCCAAAATGTTCGCCAACTGTGTTCGTCACAGCTAGCCGCAGTTCTTGTTCATTACGAGCGTTGGCGATCGCATCAAATAAACTATGAAGGGAACGAACCATAAAGTGTACCCAGTTGGGGTCTAGGCGGACTCCACAATTACTTCTATGCTAACTAATAGCAGCTAAGCTAAAAAGCTAACATAAACTAGCAACTATAGGAGAAACAAGTGACTGCAACACAAGTCTCTGCCCAAGAACTCTTCCGGGCTGCTTACGAGAACCGTTATACTTGGGATAAAAATTTCCCTGGATACACCGCAGATATAACCTATAAGCAAGACGAGCAGGTGTTTACAGGCAAAATTCGCGTCAACGCCAATCTCAAAGCGGAGGTTTTTGAGGTAGAAGATGAACAAGCCAAGCAGGCAATTCACAATCAGGCTTGGGAAATAGCCGTTCATCGCGTCCGTCGCAGCTTTGAAGAAACCCACGGTGCAAATACATTTAGCTATGGTGACACCGATGAGACAGGCGCAGTTGAGATTATAGTTGGCGGTAAGTCCACAGGCGACAAATACAAAGTTCGTAACAACATAGTCAGCCTCGTTCACCGTCACATTCACGGCGTTGTTGTCACAATTAACACCTTTAGCACTCAGGACACTGGGGAAGGCTACCTCTCTCACACCTACGACTCCGTATACCACGATCCGAAAACGGGGGAACAAAAAGGCGGTAGAAGCGAATTCGAGGATGAATACGAAAAGGTTGGTAACTATTTCATTTTGAATCGTCGTTTTATTAGCACCGATACAAAAGCACAACCTTCAATCCAAGAATTTATCTTTTCTAACATTAAGTTATTGGAACCTGTTGCAGCCTAATTTATGCAATAAGCTGCATAAAAAATTAGTAGTGGTGTGTGCTTGTGTATAAGCACACACCATTTTTTTATATTGAGCGGTAAAATACTTTTTTTAGTTCAAAGAGTGATACAAAATCCAGGTTAAATACTTCCTTTTTTAAAGTCCGCGTCGGCATATCTGTGAGCAAAGACTTACATTCGTCATCAGTCAAAGGGTTTATAAATGTGAATTTAGAATTAATTTGTTTAGATATTAAAGTAAAAGCATACTTCCAAATATTCGTATAGGTTAATACATTATTTTGCTAATTATATTCCTTCCTTCTGATAGATTTAAGCATCTGAAATCTGAGTTGAATGAGAAGTATTATGCCTCGCAATCAACCGACAGAAGAAAATTGCTGTCTCTGTTTAAAAATCGGTTGGAATAATATTTCTGCGAGCAGCTGAGATTAAGCGAAGATTTGCACAAATCAGGAGTTATAAAATGGAAAATATCAACGCTGCAAAAATCACTGAGCGTTACTGTGCCTTAACGATCGGAATTCTGTTTTTGCTTTTAGGTTTAGCTGGGTTCATACCAGCTTTAGTTTCTGTACCTGGAACAAATATATCTTACATCCCGGTTGATCTATCTCCTAACGCCTATGCTGCGGGATTCGGTTATGTATTTGGTGTGTTTCCCACCAACTTCTTGCATAACCTTGTACACTGCGCCGTAGGACTATGGGGAATTGCCTCCTATACTAGCGCTAGCAGTGCGCGTCTTTTCAATCGTGCTTTTGCAGTTGCCTATATAATAATTGCCATCATGGGATTGTTGCCCTTCGCTAAGACATTTTTTGGCTTAATGCCACTGTTCGGTAATAATGTTTGGTTAAATGCCCTCACTGCTGTAGCCGCTGGCTATTATGGCATTATCATACCAGCCAAAATAACTGGTGTGAGTGTATCCCACAATGTTTAATATCTTTCCCACCCTGCCTAAGGATTTTTAGCAAAAATTCCCTGCCGCAAGGCAGGTTTTGCCTGTCTCTTTAATTCCATAATCAGGCAGGGTAGGGTGATTTTCCTTCTTAATTCTGTCTGTCATGTTCTTTATTGATAGCTAAATACTGGGTGCAAGGGGTTGATAACTAGATATCCTTTCACACCCTTTATAAATATATTTTTTGAGCAAATTACCTAAAATATAAATGCCTTTTTCAATATCCTCTTGTGAATTGGCAAAAGTCAGCCGCATTGCTGGATAACCCTGCTTATCAGGGAAAAATGCTGAACCTGAAAAAATCAGGACATTTTGTGACAAGGCTTCTTTAGTAATTGCCTGAATAGGAATATCTAATGGTAACTGCACCCACAGAAATAACCCACCTTTGGGGACAGTCCACCTTGCCTCTTCGGGAAAATAACGCTCGATCGCTTGCAACATAATATTACGACTTTGGATATTTTCCGCTCGCAGTTGGTTGAGGTGACGACGGGAATGTCCTGATGCTAGATACTCACTAATTATTGCCTGAGAAAATGTGGATACGTGGACATCATGCAATAACTTCCGTTCAAGTATTGCTTGATAATGTTTGCCTGTAACTACGATATAACCGACTCTTAATCCAGGTATTAAAGTTTTAGAAAATGTACCGACGTAAGTTACTAAATTTTGTGTATCTAAAGCTTTGATTGGAGCTGGTACAGGCTCAAAATTCAATCCTTCGTAAGCGTTATCTTCCAAAATTGGACATTCATATTGTTCAGCAAGGGAAAGCAATTTTTGACGATGAGCTTGTGTGGTTGTCAAACCTGTAGGATTGTGTAGCGTACTTATTGTATAGATTAGTTTCGGGTGATGACTGCGGAGGTATTGCTCTAATAGTTCCAGATTCATCCCTTCGGGAGTCATGGGAATTCCAATGATTTTGGCTCCTAAATTTTCCAGAATGGCGATCGCTCCAAAATATGTAGGAGCTTCCACAATTACCCAATCTCCCGCTTTGACAAAATGAGACATCGCCAATGACAAGGCTTGCTCGGAGCCATTAGTAACAATTAAATCCTCAGTTGATACATTCAACCCTAGATGTACCAACATTTGAGCAATTTGTCTGCGTAGTGTTAGCTGTCCTTGTGGCAAGTCGTACTTAGATAATGCGTTTGTCTCCTTAAGTGCTCGTTTTGCAATTTGCGCTAGATTCTTAGGCGGACGAGGAAAGCCAAAACTCAAATCAATCATCCCTGGCTGCGCTTGTGCATGTACCGCAGCCACATGCATATCAAAAAAAGAATTTCCTCCTGGCTCTTTGATGATTACGTCTTGAGCAGGAGAAAATGTTGGTTGCAAGTTGGCACAAGCAAAAGTTTGAGTGTTAACAAAATAACCAGAACCCTGACGCGCACAAATTACCCCATCAGCTTCTAAAACGTTATAAGCCTCAATAATGGTTAGTTTATTGACTTGCAAACTCTGTGCTAGAGAACGGATAGAAGGAAGGCGATCGCCACTTTGCAACGCTCCAGATTTAATCAGACTACTGATGCGATCGCGAATTTGCAAATAAAGAGGTTTAGCTGACTGCCGATCCAAAAAAATCTTCATTTCGGCACACTTTATAAAGACTACAAAAGCACGAATATTCGCAATATAAGTGATTTTCCAAAGTTCTGCATGGTACAATCGGGCGATTTTTGACTAGAACAGTTGCGATCGCCCATAACTGTACTAGGTCAAATCTGCGAAATTTGTACCTTATCAAATCAAAATTCCTGAGTGAACGTGAAAGATATAGTTCACGGTTGATCGGAAATTTTTGCCATGAAAAGATTTAATATTTTGTTACCTGTCCAAATTATTTGGCAATCTTTGGTTAAATGGATAGCAAGCGGTTCTGAGTTACAAGTTTGGCAGGAATCAGATCGTCATGGTCGTACTTTTTGTTGGCACGCCTACGATCCCGAAACAGGAAACCACGCTTGTTTTGGTTCTGAAGAGGAAATTCGCATGTGGATTGAGCAGCGTTACTATACCAATTCTCTATGATGTTGAGCGCCCTTTGCCCTCACTCTAGAAGGGTCTTGCTCACAAACAAAGCCCGCGAAGGCGGGCTAATTAAGCAAAAGGGTTAGGTGTCATTTGTCGTTTGCATTTGTAGCGATCGCTCTCATGAGTGCGTGAATTACTGAAATGAGAAAGCATTCAAGCATTTTGAGTAAGCAATATACCTTTTTGCTTGCTGATTCTACCGAAATGAGTAAGCGATCGGGCATTTTGAGAAAGCATTTTGGCTTTAGGAGAAAGCAATCTGCCATTTTGCTTATTGAAATTGACTTTATTTGTTGTTTTGATGAAGTGACAAGTTATGGCGATCGCTTCTCCTCCTCAAAAAAGCCTGTTGGCGACGTGTGATAATTTCTTCATTTAAGTCATTAAACATTTCATCTGACATATCATCCCAGCAACCAGCGAACTTCATAATTTGCTCTGGTGTACCTTTAGATGCCTCTATACCAACTCGAAAATAATGAATAAAATTATATAATTCTTATAGCTTTTCTTCGGGAATGAGATTTATTTCTGTCAAAATTTTTGTACGTATATTTGATGGTTTCATATAGCAATTGTTTGATTATTAATTATCTGATAATTTAATTATATTTGATAGTTGCTTAAGTAGGGTGCAGGTGCGATCGCTCTTGGATGCACACCCATTCCCCACAGTCTTTCTGTTTTATATTCTTCAGGATGATTAATTTTCTTCTGCTGCTGGTAAGGGGAATCTTTCGCCAGCTAAATAAGCATCAAAGTTTTGTTGAAAGTAAAGCCAAGAGGTCATATCTTCTACATCTAAAAAAGATGGGGGAGCATTCCTATACAAAGGAACACGGTTATTAATTTCGTCTTGAAGCAGTTGCGGTAACTCATTGAAGCCATTGACTTTGCTACCATAAGCACTGTAAATGAGATAACCGGGGCGATCGCCCATTTTCATCCAAGGAAGCCACTGACCAATCCTATCCCAGCTCAGCCGGAGTTGAGAAACCGAAGGAAGTTCTGAATTAAATAAATCTGCGGTAGGAACGGTGATTTTAAATAACTCCGCTGCTTGATAAGTAGATTGTGGGCTGTATTTAGCAAGTTTTGAATTTTCTACTATGGGGTTGGGATAAGTAGGAAATATATCAAACACAAAAGTTGTACTGTCATCATCTACTTGTGCCGGAAACTTGCCTTTAAAGTGACCTTGCACGGGATTATTTGCAACGTGCATCACTGGAACTGTTTCCCTTGTCCAAGGATTATCCCACTTATGCAACACTTCTTGTGTCTCTGGGTTGAGGTAGTAAGTCAGTTCCCTAGAGGTAAAATCCCAGCTATCCTCTTCTGTGGGAATGCATCTGCTCACACTCATGCCGACCATTTTAAACAAGAGTGTTCGCTTCTCACCAGGAATAAAAGCGTAGATTTTGCCTGTCCAGACAAGAAAACTGGATTCGGTGGGATCTAAGGAGGAACGAGTTTTAACCCAGTGCGAGGCGTCTAATTCTTGAATTTGGGCACCCATGATGTGGCTCCTTGCAATGTAACTAAATCAACAATACCCTCTGAGGTGAATTTACAGCCGAAGTTAGTTGAAAAAATTCAGGCTCAATTGTCCAGATGTATTGGCAAGGCTGTTATTTTTCAATTTCTGCTCCCAAATCTGGTGAATCTTGTAGTTTGTAATTAATAATTCTTTTCCCTTGGCAGCACCACTCTGTTTATAATTATTCATTCCATATTGCAATTCCCAACTATAGATATGAAATGGTTGAAAATTTTCGCGAATTTGGGGAGAGTCATCATAAGTTATCAGCCAGCGATGGTAACATTTTTGCACAAGTTCGGCAAATATTTGATGATCAAAAGAAGTGTGTAAATCACCATCCTTACCATATAATTTTGATTTTGTAGCAGTAAAATAGGGCGGATCTAAAAATAAAAATACATCTTCACCTTCTGCATTTAAAAGGTGACTGTAATCCAAGTTAGTAATCTTGACATTATCTGTTAAAATGGATTCTAATTTTTCTAGACGTTCTATTGATGAGTCAGTAAATCTTTTATGAAAGGCTTCTTGAGAAAATCCTCCTGATTCTACAGTGCCAGAAAAAGTAATTCTATTGAGAACAAAAAAGCGCACGGCTCTATCAAAATCAGATAATTCATTTACATCTATGGTTGTCAATTCTTCAAATAATAATCTGCCGTCTGTATAACTATGTTTAATCCGACGAACTTCTGCAACTAGCTGAGGTAGATTAGACTGAGCAAACTTCCAGAAAAGGAATAACTCACGATTTAAATCGTTAATCCAAAACTTCACATCAGGAAACTTTTGTTTTAAGTATATAAATACAGAGCCACCACCTATAAAAGGTTCTCTAAATTCAGAAAAACTATCTGGCAAATATTCAGCAATTGTATTGAGCGCTTTTGATTTACCACCTGGGTAACGGAGAGGGCTTTTTAGCATAAAATAGTCAAATACAAGATTTCAACTCTTGAAATAAACACTTGAGCTTGTCTAGATCTAATTTGCCATCACTGCGAACTCCACTACACAAATCCAATCCAAAAGGGCCGACTTGCTTGACTGCCAAAGCAACATTTTCAGGCTTTATCCCTCCTGCTAAGAAAATTGGTACGTCCACTAGTTCGCGAATTTTAGCACTCAAATTCCAGTTGTGGATGCGTCCTGTACCTCCTAACTCTTTTACTAGCAGTGATTGATTACCAGAATCTAGAAGAATTGCATCTACCTGAGGTGCTAGTGCGATCGCCTCTTCTATAGATTCTTCTGTACTAACGTGGATTACTTGCACAATCGAGATTCCTGGCAAAGCGTTGCGAATATCTTGATAGCTGCCAAATTCTAAGCGATCGCATATTTGCACGGTGTTTGTACGGCAGTACTTCAGCTGTTCTATAATCTCGTTCGCATCTTGGCTGCAAGTCAGCAAAAAAGTAGCTATTGGCGGTGGTACAACAGCGACGATTTCGGCAATTAGATCAAAAGAGATGACACCAGGGCCACTTGGCATTGTAGAAACCAAGCCAAGAGCAGATGCACCGCAGCGAATGGCAGTCCATGCTTCCTCAATGCTGCTGATACAGCAAATCTTGACTCTTGGCGTTACTGTTCTTTCCATTGTTTAATCAAGCGTTGTATAGCTTAAATTTTCTACTTTTCAGGTAGGAATCCTTCTGTTCTCTTCATATCAAGATGGCGAAACAAAAATACCCAAATTGGCAAGGAAATGTTAATTGCGATTAGTCGTACTACATGACCTGCTGTGACAATTTCTACATTATGATTCAATGTCAGAGCAACTAAGATAATTTCCGCAGATCCTCCAGGTGCTGTCACCAAAAGACAAGTCAACCAATCCCAAGATGTTAATTGCATGGCAAGCAAAGCAGCGATCGCCCCAGCAGCGAGAGTCATCGCTACCGACATCAAGGCATATCCTATAGTTTGTTTTCTGATCGTAGATTTGTCACCCCAGTACTCACCGATAGTAATTCCCAACAGTATTTGACCTAGTAACTTGATTGCAAGTGGCGGAGTAAAGTTAATGTCACCTACAAAAGTCAGCGAATCCAAAACTGGATTGAACGCCATCCCCACTAATAATGCTGCAAAAAAAGGGGCGGCAGGAATTTTCAATAATGTCGCTAGATAAACTGCTAATCCTGTTACTAACAGCGCTAAGGAGAGTAATCCTAGATGAGATGGCTCGAAAGAAAACAAGCCATCTTTTATAGATAGTGCTTGCGGTTGGAAACAAGCGCTACTTGAGACTCTAGCTACTAAAGGAATTAGAAAAACTACGGAAGTAACGCGCAGTGCTTGCACGAGCGCTACAAGGGTGACATTTTTATCGTAATCTGCGGCGATCGCCGCCATAATACCCACACCACCAGGAGCTGTAGCCAGCATTGCTGTTAAGAGATTGGTTTTGCTCAGACGCGAGTAAATATAGCCAATGCAGCTACCACACAGTAGTAAAAAAAGGGTGAGAAAGATAAAAACTGGAACACCAGCAGCAACATTGGCTAGATTAGTGTGGGCATTAGAAGCACCAATAGTCAACCCTGCAAGTACCAATCCAATCTTTCTAGTAATGCGGTTGGGTTTGGGAGAATAGTTATAAAAAATTCGGCTTGTCTGAAGTACCGCTACACCAGAGGCAATACCGCCAAATATCCACGCAATTCCACCAATGTTGAACTGAGAAAGGCCTAAACCTAGGGGTAAAGCCAGAAGCATTTCTAAAGCAGGGACAATTAGTTGCTTGATTTGTTGCTGTTGATTGGTAGCAGCAGGATTTTCTGTAGTGCCATCCTTTTGCTGATTAGCAGCAACATTTAAGCTTTGATTCATTAACACGCGCTTCTTAAATTAACTTAACTATTTAACCAAGCTAGCGCGATCGCCCAACAGATGCATCTGTGGTTGGTTGTTGTTTGTTGGTTGTTGTTTGTTGGTTGTTGTTTGTTAGTGGTTAGTGGTTATTCTCCCCATCTCCCCATCTCCCTATTCTCATTCTCCTGCCCAGCAAACTGCTGTTCTATTTGCAAATACTCAGGAACGCCGATGATTTCTTGAAAATCTTTGAAGTTAACCAACTCATGAAAATTAACCGTGGTTCCCTCTTCTTTTAACTGACGCAAACAAGCAGTCATGATTTTTGTGACTGCAAGTAAAGCCGTAAGTGGGAAAAACACTATTTTAAAACCAAGCTGTTGTAACTCAAAGGCAGAAAGTGAGGGAGTTTTGCCACCTTCAACAATGTTCGCAACCAAAGGCACGTCACCAAAGGTAGAGGCAATTGTTTGCAGTTCTTCAATTGATTGGGGTGCTTCTATAAATAATGCATCTGCGCCTGCCTCTACGTAGGCACAACCGCGCCGAATTGCCTCCTCTAAACCTAACACAGCACGAGCATCAGTACGAGCAATGATGACTAAACCGTTATCACCCCGCGCTTGCACTGCTGCTCGGATTTTGCCAACATGTTCTGTCATGGGAATCACTCGCTTACCCTCGAAGTGACCGCACTTTTTCGGCCACTCTTGGTCTTCTAAAATCACACTTGCCAGTCCTAACTGTACAGCATCCTTAATCACTCGGATGACATTCAAAGCATTACCATAGCCAGTATCCATATCTGCAATCAGAGGAATACTTACCGACTGAGCGATTCGACCCACACTGTAGAGCATTTCCGTGGCAGTGAGAAAACCATAGTCAGGCAAACCGAGTGTGGAAGCAGCAATACCAAAGCCGCTAGTTGCCACGACTTCAAAGCCTTGTTTTTCGGCAAGTTTTGCTCCCAGACAGTCATAAACGCCAGGAATTACGATAATTTCTGGACGATCTAGCAACTCTCGCAGTTTATTTCCAGAAGACATAGATTTCAGCCTCTTTCCGTTCGATCCAGTTTGACCGGATACGAAGGCTTTTTCTACGGTAGCATTAATGTAATTTATTTTACTAATCTTACAAAGAAGCGATCGCCTGACAAGCCTATCTTGCAGCAAGGATTACTGTAATTTATGATATACGTATTGCAGTTAATAAATCTCATACATGAAGCTGTTCCATTACTAATTAGTAGCTGAAATAGCTGAATCATAAAGGTTGAGACGACTTTCATTAAAAATATTGCATAGAAAAAATCAGAATTTGCACGGATATATATTTTTTTGCAAACTTGTAATAATTACATCATAAAAGATTACAAATTGATAGCTTTATAGTACACCAGTTGACAACTGAGATTAGTAGCAAACTGGGTTCTTAGGAGAGAAATAAAATGAATCATCCTGAACAGATGGGTGTGAAGAATTTACTATTGGAGTTTCAAAATTTTCATCAAACACAATATAGTGGCGCACTAGATATTACAACTAGTCATCGTCATAAATTTCGCTTTTATTATCATCAAGGAAGTATTGTTTGGGCAACAGGTGGAAATCACCCTCACCGACGCTTACGCAGACACATGGCTCAACATTTTCCTCAAATAGATTTGCAGAATCTCCAGTGGCGCTGGCAAAACCTATCGATAAACAATTGGGATTACCAGTTATTGAAAGCTTTACACCAAAAGCAGAAAATTCAATTGTCACAAGTTAATCTGATTGTGGAAAGTACGATCGCAGAAATCTTGTTTGATATTATCCAGCAAGCACATTCTACTCATGTTTTTTGCGAACGTCGTTTAGAAGTTATTTTAGATTCACCTATGAGTTTTTCAAGTATAGAAATCTCTTTGCAGCAGGTACGCCAGTTATGGCAAAATTGGTCACAAGCAGGATTATCAAGAGTTTCTCCTAATCTAGCGCCTTGTGTAAACCAACCAGAACAATTGCAACAACAAGTTAATCAAAGTGTCTACAATAATTTTATCACTTTAATGAATGGTAAATATACTTTGCGTGATATTGCTGTGAAAATGAAGCAAGGTGTGTTGCCTATTACTAATTATTTAATCCCATACATAAAAAAAGGACAGATTCAGCTTCGAGAAGTAACGGATTGGCATTTAAATATAAATACAGCCACAGGAACTTCTGTGGATACACCGTTAATCAAACAAACAAATCTATTAGTTGCTTGTGTGGATGATAGTCCACAAGTAGGACGTATATTGGGTGAAATGATTATTCCTAATGGTTTGAAATTTATTCATATTCAAGATTCTACAAAAGCTCTAGAGATTTTAATTGAACGAAAGCCAAATCTGATTTTCTTAGATTTAATGATGCCATGCACAAATGGTTACGAACTTTGCGCTCAATTACGAAGAATTTCTCTTTTTAACCAGACACCAATCATTATTTTAACAGGCAGTGATGGCATTTTTGATAGAACTCGCGCTAAGGTAGTAGGCTCTACGGATTTTATCACTAAACCAATTGTAGCTGACAAAGTGATGGGTATATTACGTAAATATTTGTCAGTTCAATCATCCGTCAATAAGATACTTGAGCAACCTGCGACAGTACAAGTTTAGAATCAATCATTATTCAAGGCTAGTAGCAGATATCTGCCTCAAAGCATCATGAGTATAATTTGAAATAAAAATTAATAATATAAAAAATTAGATTATACGTATTGATACTGAACCTATTTAATAAAAATCGCTTCAGAATTAAGAATATCTTAGAAATGGCAAGTTAATTTTTTCGCTTGAATTAGTGCAAAATCGCATTTTAAATCGCTATGAATACAGTTTTAGTTGTTGAAGATGGATTGGCGGATTTGGAACTTATTAGTAGTTATCTACAACAAGCTGGATATCACGTTATTAGAGCCAAAAGTAGTGAAGAAGCCGAAGAAAAGCTGATGCAAAGTCAGCCTGATTTAATTTTTCTAGATGTGATATTACCAGGGAAAAGCGGTTTTGAGATGTGTCGAGAAATCAAAAATAATCCTGCGACTGATAAGATTCCTGTAGTATTTTGCTCTACTAAAAATAGTGATGTTGATAAAATGTGGGGCAATATGTTGGGCGCGGATGCTTATATAAGTAAGCCGATAGATAGAGATGAACTTGTTATAGTTGCCAGGCAATTAATTAAGTGATTCCGAACAGATGAAAATAGAAAGTCAGCAAAGATTTTTAAGTTTTTCTTTAGGAGAAAAAGATATTGCGCTCCTCACATTGGAATATATCCAAGAAATATTTCCCATTGCATTGACAGATATCTGCCGAGTACCGCAGATGCCTAGTTGTGTTTTAGGTGTATACAATTGGCGTGGTGAGATGCTGTGGCTAGTTAATTTAGAGGATATGTTAGGTTATCCTCCCTTAGCACCACAAGCGCATTTATCTTCTAAATTGATGGTTATAAAACTCTTATATCAAGAGAAGTCTTTAGGGGTATTAGTGCGTGAAATTCGAGATATTGAGCCATTTGACCCACAATTTTTGAAATCGCCAGATGGTCAGTTATTTTCTCCAGAAATGGCTCCTTTTGTGCAGGGGTACTTCGTGAATCCGGCAGAGAAAATATTAATTTGCTTGGATGTTAAGGCTATACTCCAAACACCAATATGGATAAGTCACAACCAAATTTTGTCTTGAAGAAAGGGATTAGAGGCTAGAGACTAGGAAAAAATAATTCTTACACTTTGTTGTGTGGGTAAATTACGTGGATGTCTCACTTCATATATAGAATGGAGTGTTTTTTAGTTGCTTTGGTTGTTTTTTACTTAATTTTTGATAGGGGTGTTCACCATGACGATTACATATGACAATCATCAAGAAAATGGTTATGGTTTTAACCAACCGGAAAGTTTAGATAGAGAAAATATTGCTCAAGAATTTAAAAATTGGCGACAGCAGTGGCAGGCGATCGCTAATCAGATGCAGCAAGCCACAGATACAGATACACTGTTTCAAGTCACGACAAAAGCAGTACGCGAAAAAATAGCAGGCGATCGCGTCTTGATTTACCGTTGGCATAATCTAGATACAGGTGTGGTATTAGCAGAAGCGAAAACTCTGGGTTGGACACCCGCTTTCGGTGAAAACTTGCCTGCCATTTTATTTGGTGTCAATACAAATCCAGACTATTTGGAACCTGTAGCGATCGCAGATATCAATCAGTTAGAACCAACACCTTATCAACGTCAGTTGTGGGAACAATTTCAAATTAAAGCCAGTGTCTCGTTACCTATTGTTGTAGAAGGTGAATTTTGGGGATTGTTAGCGGTTCATCAGTGTGGCACTACCCGTCAGTGGCAAGAAGCAGAAATAACTTTACTGGCACAAATTGCCACTGAATTGACATATGCCTTGCAGAGATTTCAGTTTCAAAAAGAACAACAACAGCAAGCACTAGCGAAAAAAGCTGTTGGCAAGGTGGTTGATAAAATTCTTCGCATTTCCAATGTAGATAAGTTTTTCCAAACCACCACACAAGAAGTGCGTAACTTACTGCGTTGCGATCGCGTCGCCCTCTACCGCTTTAACTCTGACTGGAGTGGTGAATTTATTGCTGAGTCAGTAGGTAATGGCTGGGTGCGTTTAGTCGGGCCTGATATCAAAACAGTGTGGGCAGACACCCACCTGCAAGATACCCAAGGAGGACGCTATGCCCGTAGTGAAAGCTTTGCAGTTGATGATATCTACAAAGCAGGGTTATCCCAGTGTCATATAGAAATTCTAGAACAATTTGAAGCTAAAGCTTACATCATTGCGCCTGTATTTTCTGGAGAGAAATTATGGGGCTTGTTGGCAGCTTATCAAAACTCTAATTCTCGAAAATGGCAAGAGTGGGAAATCAGCTTTTTAACTCAGATTGGTATGGGCTTTGGTGTCGCCATCATCCAAACTGAGTACTTGGAAAAGTTGCAAGAAAAATCAGACCAGTTAGCACAAATTGCTGAGCAAGAAAAAGCTTATAGTAAGATTACCAACCGCCTGCGCCAATCTGCGGATTTAGACACGATTTTCAAAACCACGACTCAAGATATCCGCCAACTATTGCATTGCGATCGCGTTGCGGTTTATCGCTTCCGTGACGACTGGAGTGGGGAATTTATTGCGGAATCTGTCGCTAGTGCTTGGGGGCGCTTGGTAAGTACAGATAGCAAGCATTGGCAAGATACTTTCTTACAAGAAACCAAAGGGGGACGGCTAGCCAAAGGTGAAAGCCTGGCGATTGATGACATCCATCAGCAAGGATTGTCACCCTGTTACATAGAATTGTTGGAAGAATTTGAAGCTAAGGCTTATATTGTTTCACCTGTCTTTTTTGGGGAGAAATTATGGGGTATCCTCGCTGCTTATCAAAATTCCCAATCTCGCCATTGGCAAGAGTGGGAAATCAACTTACTTGCCCGAGTTGGCGATCAGTTAGGACTTGCCTTGCAACAAGTTGAGTATCTGCAACAAGTCC
Organism: Fischerella sp. PCC 9605; assembly: GCF_000517105.1. Taxonomy (GTDB): domain Bacteria; phylum Cyanobacteriota; class Cyanobacteriia; order Cyanobacteriales; family Nostocaceae; genus PCC9605. The sequence goes on from NZ_KI912148.1 coordinate 924,212, forward strand.
AAGCACAGTCAGCCCAACTTGCGGAAGTAGCTGCCAGAGAAAAGGCAGCAAAAGAATTATTTCAACAGCGTTGCATTCAGACACTGGCAACCCTCAAACCAGCCCTGAAAGGAGACTTGACTGTCCGCGCCCCGATCGCAGAAGACGAGTTGGGCACTATTACTGATGCTTACAATAATACCTTGCAGGCACTGCGACAAATTGTCATTCAGGTACAAAAAGCTGCCCAACAAGTCGCCCAAACCTCTCAAAATAGCGATCTGTCCCTGATTGGCGTCACCAACTTAGCACAGCAGCAGTCACAGGAAATTTCCGCCGCCTTGGGTGAAATTCAACAGATGGCAGACTCAACACAAGCAGTCGTTACAAGTGCCGAGTTAGTTCACGTCGCTGTAGAAAAGGCAAACCAAACCTTGGAAGATGGTGATCGCGCCATGAACCAGACAGTAGAAGCCATTCAAGCAATTCGAGAAACCGTTGCCCAAACAGGGAAGAAGATTAAGCGTCTGAGCGATTCTTCCCAGAATATCTCGAAAGTAGTGAACTTGATTAGTAACTTTGCCACCCAAACAAACGTCTTGGCGTTGAATGCAGCCATTGAAGCAACTCGCGCTGGCGAATACGGCAAAGGCTTTGCGGTGGTTGCGGATGAAGTTCGTTCCCTGTCTCGCCAGTCTGCCGCAGCCACGATTGAAATTGAAAAACTGGTGCAAGAGATTCAAGCAGAAACAGGGGAAGTGGCAATGGCAATGGAAACGGGTATACAACAGGTGTTAGAAGGAACAAACCTAGTCAGTGAAACCCGACGAAACCTGAACGCGATCGTGGCAGCTACAGCACAGATAAGTCAACTGCTTGAGCAAATTACCGCAGCTACCCAAACCCAAATGACGCGTTCTGTTTCTGTTACTACCTCCATGCAACAAGTCGCGGAAATTTCTCACAATACCGTTGCCCAAGCACAAGCCCTCGCTGCGGTTTTTCAACAGCTTTTAGCAACGGCAAAAGAGTTACTGACAACAGCAAGTCAATTTAAAGTCAATTAAGTAAGTTGGTTGGTTGTTGGTTGTTAGTGGTTGTAGAGACGTGCCATGGCACGTCTGTACATTGGTTAGTGGTTAGTTGTTTCCTTCTCCCACTCCCCCACTCCTCCACTCCCCCACTCCCTCACTCTCCTCTCTTCAATGAAGGTAATTGAATATTATGATCGCAGACTCTTCAATCCGCGAACAAGGTTATATATATTTCCTGGCGGAAGCACCAGAATTACTGCAACAAATTGAACAGGAACTGTTTAGCTTATCAACAGATTTTAGTACTGCCAAAGTTCATACTTTGATGCGGGCAACGCATACCATCAAAGGTGGGGCAGCAAATATAGGGTTAGAGGTGATTAACAAGGTAGCGCATTACCTAGAAGATATCGTCAAGTGTCTGTATAATCCCGATGTCATTGTAGACGCCCAATTACAAGCGCTGCTTGTGGAGGCTTATGAGTGTTTGCGTTTACCTCTAACGGCGGAATTGACAGGAACAAGTATCGATGAGGAGGAGATTCTCCAACGGGCAGCGACTGTGTTCGCTAAGTTGCAGGAAAAACTAGGAGATGCATTTGAGGATAACACCCATATTCCCACATCTGCCGAATTGGGGTTTGATATTGTCCAGTCGATTTTTGGAACTGGTGTAACACAAAGACTGGAAACGATTGCAGCAGCATTGCAATCAACTACAGATGTGATGGAAATGGCTGGGTTATTGTATTCTCAGGCTGAGGTATTTGCTGGCTTAGGTGAATCATTAAATTTACCAGGATTCAGTCAGATTGCCCAAACTACAATCAAGGCAGTGGAGACGAACACACAAGAAGTCTTCAAAATAGGAGAGTTAGCTTTAGCTGATTTACAACAAGCGCGAGATGCTGTGCTAGGAGGCGATCGCTTTCAAGGCGGCGCACCTTCTGCTGCTTTGCAAAAATTTACCACATCAATAATAGATGTCGATGCCAAGACATTACAACCAATATTTACCACAACTTTAAGCGCAGAACTTCAAGAATTATATAAATTTTTAACGCAAAATTTTCAAGTTAAAGGCCAGTGCTTAAAACCTAAAACTGCCAAACTATATCTTCAAATCGTCCACTATCTTTTAGGCTGGTTTAAGCATAAATTACATATTCCTACCTCAGATCTGAATTTATTGTTACTTGTTCCCCAATTACCAAATCTTAGTACGCATGATTCTTTAAAAGATTGGCTACAGCAATTTTGGCAGTTTATCTCTGAACCAGAAGATAGCCACAGCCTGACTCTTTATCGCCAAGGTGTGGTTTTAACTATTCTTTTGGCAGTGGCGCGTTTTCAAGCACACAAAGGTGCAACGAATACTGCCATATTAGAAGAACTGACACGCCAAATTCAAGCTATAGCGCAAGAATATAAACAATATCCGCCTGTTACTTCCCAGGAAAAGCAATGGTTCAAAAGTCAGAAATTAAAGCAGTTAGTTAAAAATTCACAAGAAATAATCTCTACTGAGCTACCTTTAATTACTGATAATTTTATCGAAAAAAACTGGCAAGAACAAGAGTGTTCTACGAATCTGAACGCAGAACAATTCTCAACTAAAATATCAGAAACACCAGAAATTCTTGATACTCAGACTTTAGTAACAGCAGAGCCTACGGTTGCACTCAACAACCGTGCTACACCAAAATCACCTTCTGTATCTTCAGCAAGCTCACGTCAGAAAACATTTGTACGTGTCGATGTAGAAGAACTAAAACGTCTTGATTATTTAGTTGGAGAATTACTGGTTTATGAACAACGACGCAGCTTGCAAAATGAACAACTCAAAGACACTATAACAGTTTTGTCGCAGCAATTGCACAGACATCTAGGAACGTTGCATCTCCATCAAGACCTATCAAAATTTGATTTTCGGGAAAGGCGTGTAGAGTCAGATGCTGCTGTCGAAGAAACGCTGCAATTACAAGAGACGGCGGATTCTTTAAATGCAATGCTACAACAATCCCAGCAAATGCAAGAAAAGCAGCAGCGCTTGGTACTAAATATTATCGATCGGCTAGTAAATGCACGGATGCTACCTCTGGAGTATATTGTACATCGCTTCCCCCAAATGTTACAGCATCTGAGCCAGGTATATAGCAAGCATGTGGAGTTGAAGTTGACTGGGACAGAGGTACTGGTAGATAAAGCGATCGCCGAAAAATTGTACGATCCTCTGGTGCAACTGTTGCGAAATGCCTTCGATCACGGCATTGAACAACCAGAAGTACGCCGCCAACAAGGTAAACCAGAACAAGGTGTAATTGAAGTCTGTGCTTATCATCGAGGTAGTCAAACAGTGATTGAAGTCCGAGATGATGGACAGGGATTGAATCTAGAAAAGATTCACGCCAAAGCTATACAACTGGGATTGTTAAACGCAGACAATACTCATCCCACACCAGATCGACTCCTCGAATTCCTGTTTGCACCGGGATTTTCCACCACTGATAAAGTCAGTGAAATTTCGGGACGAGGAATGGGTTTAGACATTGTGCGATCGCAATTACAAGCCCTCAATGGTACGGTGACGGTGCAATCTTTACCCGGACAGGGAACAACTTTTATCCTGACAATTCCTTTTTCTATGACCACAGAAAAACTGATGCTTGTCCAAGCGGGGGGTGTAACTTACGCGCTGCTGTTGGACAGTATTGAAAAAATCCTGATTCCAACTCCTGAACAAATCAAAGTATTTGATGGCAAGCATGTTCTTTACTTGCAGACAGGCAAAGATGAGTGCATGGTCAGTTTACAGCAGATGGCAGACTTAATGCCTTATACTGGCTGCAATTACCATTACACCCCGAACACGCACTCACCTGTATTGTTATTGCGTTGTCAACAAGGGATTGTGGCTTTAGTTGTCGATCAAATTATTGGTGAACAAGAATTAGTGATTCGACCTTTGGGAGGGGCGATCGCACCACCAAAGTATATCTATGGCTGTACAAATTTGGCAAATGGCAAGCTGGTCTTAGTCATCGATGGTACTTTATTGACACAAGCACAGCAAATGCAAGCACAATTAGAGTACATGAGGCTACCAGCAGCAAATGTTGTGCAGCAAAAAAACTATTTACAGCCCTCAGCAGTTACTAAGCAATCTGTGCCATTGTTAACTCCAGCTACGGTAGCTCCGTCTGTATTGCCAACTCACGCTGCTACAAAAGTGGTAATGGTTGTGGATGATTCCCTCAGTTTTCGCCAAACTCTTTCCTTGATTTTGCAAAAATTCGGCTATCAAGTCTTGCAGGCACAAAATGGACTAGAAGCACTAAAACAATTACAGCAACATCCTGAAATTCAATTGGTGATTTCTGACTTAGAAATGCCATCCATGAATGGATTGGAATTTCTTAGCCGTCTCCACCAGTATCCTCATTTTGCCCACAAGCCTGTTGTAATTCTTACATCCAGGAGCGTGCAAACCTATCGTCAGATGGCACAACATTTAGGGGCAGCTGCATATCTTACCAAACCTTATGTAGAACAGGAACTTGTTTCTACGGTGGAACGTTTTCTTGGTACGAATGAGTTACCGAAATTGATTCATTCGTAAAGAAATACTTAATTCTATTCACAAGCATTGATGTTTATATTTATACTTCTAATCGAGTACCTGCGAAACTAGTTGCTAGTATAAACAGGTGCTCCAGGGTGCTTATTTGTACGGGCATTAGTTCCTATCCTTTGGGTAATTCTTTGCTGACTGGGAACTAATGTTACTGAGTTATATCAGTTACAAAAAAACAGGTAATTTCCAAAGTTGCGTTGTTTTTTTCTTCAGAAGCGTGCATCTACTTTTTTCTGAAAACGCAGTTTGGTATCGATTTGCCATGCGATAAATTGATTTCCCCATCACAGCCGCTAAAGTTGCAAGCAATGTATATGTTTGCAAATTTTGCGAACTTGTTGTGGTGTTGATACCAAGTTGTGTTCAGATATAGCAATTCGTGCCCTCTCCCCCTCCCCTCTCCCAAATTGGGAGAGGGGAGGGGGAGAGGGAAGTACTATCTTTGACTGCAACCTAGTATGAAGTACAACACTAACCCAACCCAGCAATATCAATTTGTTAGAGCTGATTCAGTAATTTCCACTAAGCCACGGGAATATATAGCATGACTCGTTTATCAAATCCGATTGAAAACATTAAAAATCACTATACGGTAGTAGTAATCGGTTCTGGATATGGAGGTGCGATCGCAGCATCGCGCCTTGCTCGTGCCGGACAGCAGGTGTGCGTACTAGAGCGAGGAAAAGAGTTTCAGCCAGGTGAATACCCCAACCAACCAACAGAAGCTGTCAAAGAAATGCAGGTAGACTTACCTGGTGGTAAACACATAGGTTCGCGCACTGGTTTATATGATTTCCATATTAATAAAGATATTAATGTATTCGTAGGTTGTGGTCTAGGTGGCACATCATTAGTAAATGCTAACGTCTCCTTACGAGCCGAACCCCGTGTTTTTGCCGATCCTCGCTGGCCAAAGGATTTACGTGAAGATATCGATACCCTATTGGCAGAAGGATATCGTCGTGCAGAAGAGATGCTCAAGCCTGTCCCCTATCCACAAGATAGACCGCACGTACGCAAATTACAAGCGTTGGAAAAATCTGCTCAATACTTGAATGAAAAGTTTTATCGACCACCCATCAACGTCACTTTTCAAGATGGGGTGAATCACGTAGGTGTGGAACAAAAAACTTGTAATCTCTGCGGTGACTGCGTTTCTGGCTGCAACAATAAAGCCAAAAATACTGTTTTAATGAATTACTTGCCTGATGCTAAGAATCACGGCGCGGAGATTTACACGCAAGTATCAGTGCGACGTTTAGAACGGGAAGGCGATCGCTGGCTAGTTCACTACCAATTGCTGAATGCTGGACAGGAAAAGTTTGACGCTCCCACAATGTTCGTCAGCGCTGATATGGTGATTCTAGCAGCGGGTACTCTCGGTTCTACAGAAATTTTGTTGCGTTCTCAAGCAGCAGGCTTACCGTTATCTGACAAGGTAGGACATTACTTCACAGGTAACGGGGATGTGCTGGCATTTGGCTACAACACCGAGCAAGTAATCAATGGTATTGGCTTTGGCGATCGCCCTCCCAGCCAACAGGAACCTGTAGGCCCTTGCATTACGGGGATTATCGATATGCGCGAACAGCCTGTGCTAGACAACGGTATGGTGATCGAAGAAGGCTCCATTCCTGGTGGACTTGCTCCGATTCTGCCAACAAGCTTTGCTGCTGCGGGCAAAATTCTAGGCGAAGATACCGACAATGGTATAGGCGATCGCCTCAAAGAAAAACTCCGAGAAGCAGAAAGTTTAGCTCATGGTGCTTACACAGGTGCAGTCCGCAACACCCAGACTTATCTAGTCATGACTCACGATGATGCAGCCGGACGGATGTACTTGGAAAACGATCGACTTCGCGTGGAATGGGAAGGCGTCGGCAAACAACCCATCTTTCAACGGGTGAACGATCGCCTTGAAGAAGCAACTCGTCCCTTGGGTGGTACGCAAATCCCCAATCCCATCTGGAGTAATATGTTTGGTCACGATCTAATTACCGTCCATCCTTTAGGTGGTTGTATCTTGGCAGAAGATGCCGAACATGGAGTAGTCAACCACAAGGGACAAGTATTTTCCAGTAGCCACAGTACAAACGTCTACGAAAACCTGTACATTGCCGATGGTTCAGTCATCCCTCGTACTCTCGGAGTCAATCCGCTACTGACAATTTCTGCGATCGCTGAGCGCTGCTGTGCCCTCATCGCCAAAGACAGGGGTTGGACAATTAACTATGACTTACCTTCCGTACCAGTAACTCCAACAGAAGCAGCCAAAGTAGGAATTCAATTCACCGAAACCATGCGCAGTTTCTTTTCCACGCAAGTCAAAGACGACTACCAAAAGGCAGCACAGCAAGGTAAAAAAGACAACTCATCCCTAGAGTTTACCGTCACGGTAATTGCCGATGACTTAGAGGTACTACTCAACGACCCCAACCACCCTGCCAAGATAGTCGGTACGGTAAAAGCTCTTGCTATTTCCGCAGATCCACTGACAGTTACTAATGGCAAGTTCAACTTATTTGTGCAGGAACAAGACCAGCCCGATACACGACAAATGCGCTACCGCATGTACATGACTGCAGAAACAGGGCAGACCTACTACTTTGAAGGCTTCAAGCAAATTCACGATGACCCTGGCTTTGATGTGTGGTCTGATACTACCACTCTTTATATCACTGTTTATGAGGGCGACAGTAGTAACAATCCCGTCTTGGGTAAAGGTATTCTCAAAATTCAACCTGTAGATTTCATTAAGCAAATGACCACCCTGAAAGTTACAAATGCCGAAAACCGCTGGCAACAACTGCAAGCAATAGATCGCTTTAGCCGCTTCTTTGCTGGTACCTTAACTGAAGTTTACGTTTAATACAAGGTTAGTGGTTAGTGATATTTAGTTATTTGTTGGTTGTTATTAGTTGTTTGGAAAGAACAACCAACAATCAACAACGAACAACCAACAACCAACAATTATGCAAATCGACTTTCATCATGGTGTCACCTACGTAGCCGCACGATTGGCTGGATTTGATCGTGAAGCTGCTAGTATCATTGCTTACTGCGCTCAGTACGTGGATGATGCCACGAATGCTGGAGTTATCCGCTTTGATAACGGCGCACTATTTAGCCGCATCAGTTCCGCCCACAAAATGCTCGACTATCGCAACTTTCAGGAACTGGCAAATCACCGCGTTTGGATTCCCTTTCATTTTCTGCCGGGAAACGGCGGACTAAAAGCAGGGCAAGATCCGTCGAGAAACTTTATTGACAAGCTCATCTGTCGCCCTAACAGCTACATAGCTAAGGATATGGTCAAAGAGTGCATCCTCCGCCGTGATGCTTCCTACGGACTGCATCGCCTTGGCATCACCATGCATGTATATGTCGATACTTGGGCGCACCAGGGCTTTGCCGGTGTCAACCATCAAGTTAATGAAGCTAAAAAGTTGGTGGATGAATACGGCAAACCCGATCGCAGTCTTATGGATCGTCTAAAAAATTACTTTGTTAGCGAAGCTTTACCTCTAGGACACGGAGCAGTTCTCGGCCACCCCGATAAGCCGTTTTTACGTTGGGGTTATACCAACGGCAGGGGCGAGAAAATTGCCAGAAACAATCCTAAAGATTTTCTGGAGGCGGCTGGCTATATGTGTAAAGCGATGCAGCGTTATCTAGCAGGCGATCCAGACGCATCTGTGCCGGGACTGCCGGAATCGGATCGGGCTACAATTGCTTTCATGCTAGAAAATATTACTGATAATAATGGTAGTGTCAGACACAAAAAGTGGTTGCAAGCGATCGCCGAGGGTAAGTTTAGCTTTGGCAAAGCATATGTCACCTATATCCCCAAAGGCAAAAATTCTTGGAAATATTTAGCCCTTGGTACAGAAGATGATGTAGACCGGGAAAACGAAGTATTTTCTTATCACTCCACCTTTTTAGCCAGTGATTGGAAACTATTTCACGACGCTTTGCAGGCACATCACTTTTACATCATCCACGACCTTTTACCTAGGTATGGAATTTGTGTTGCTTAATACGTACAGAGTTAGTGGTTAGTGGTGAGCCAGCGCGGTCTACCCTATTGGGAAGCCGCTGCGCGTCTATGGGGAGGCGCGGGTGCCGCATAGGGTCAGCACATAGAGGAGGCGCGTGTTCGGAAAGAGCGTCCGAACTTTAAGCGCCGTCGCCGTGGTTCCCCCCATGTAGACGCCCGCAGGGCGGCTTCGGTGCAGGGTACGACTGGCGTAGACGCCCCTTGTGGGCGGTGAGCAGCGCGCGCGGTCTTGGGGAGGCAGTGCGGTCTTGGGGAGGCGCGGGTGCGGAACCTGCGTCCGCACATAGAGCGCCGTGGTTCCCCCCATGAGCACCTGCCGTGGTTTCCCCCATGAGCGACTGCGTAGACGCGCGCAGCGCGGCTTCTCGCAGAGTAGGGCTTCTCGTAGAGTACCCGGAGGGTTAGTAGTTAGTGGGAAAAACCAACAACTAACAATCAATTCTACCTACCAACTACCAATAAACAAATAACAAATTTCTGGAAATCAGCAGCTAGGAACGGTGAGTAAAAGAACGTACAGCAGTGACACATTAATAACAGAGGTGCTTAATGAATCTTTTTGTCACAGGTGGCTCAGGATTTCTTGGTAAGAGACTAATAAAACGTTTGATTAGTGACAACAATCATGTCACAGCTTTAGCTAGATCTGATTCATCAGGGAGAACTATTGAACAATTAGGCGCAAAAACTATCAAAGGAAATCTAGAGAATATTAGCGACTGGGAAGCATACTTAGCGGGACAAGAGATCGTTATTCATTGTGCTGCACCAGTCGAATTTTGGGGATCTTGGGAAAAGTTTTATCAAGAAATTACTCTAGCTACAAAGAACTTGTTAATCAGTGCTAGCAAGATGAATGTTAAAAAATTCATCTATATTAGTTCCGAATCAGTTCTGCAAGATGAGCTTCCTTTAATTGATATAGATGAAACATACCCTTATCCAGCAGAACCCAATTCTTACTATGGAAAAGCTAAGAAATTAGCTGAAGAAGAAATCTTAAATTTCCCTACAGAAATGAAGTGTATTATCCTGCGTCCTACTTATGTTTGGGGCAAGGGAGATAAAACACCGCAAACATTAGAAACAAAAGTCAAATCTGGCCAATTTTTATGGATAGATAGCGGTGAATGTGTAATTGAAACCGTTCATGTAGATAACCTCGTAGAAGCCATATCCTTAGCTTGTGTAAAAGGAGAAAATAAAGAAATCTATATTGTTACTGATGATGACCCTATAACTGTCAGAGATTACTTTACTCAACTTTTCAAAATCAGAAGAATAAACCCTCCAAACACAAATTTACCGAGTCTGATTGTTAATCCTCTGGCAAGTATAGTTGAATCAATTTGGAAATTGCTGAATATCAAAAGCACACCTCCTCTTTCCAAATTTGAAATATCTTTTGTGGCAATGCCCAGAAAATACAATATTTCAAAAATTAAACAGGAATTGGACTATAAACCCATCATGACTAGAGAAATGGGATTGAAGGAAATGATGAATAGTTAGTAGTTAATAGTGTTAGTAGTTAGTAGTTAATAGTAATTATTAACAAATGACAAATGACAAATGACCAATGACAAATGAGGTAATTTATGCAGCGTGAAATACCACTTTACACATTAGAAGGTGTGCGGAATACCGAGGTTTCCACACATCATTTTTCAACTGAAGATATGCTGGGACTTAGCATGTTGCGGTTCCAGCGTGCAGCTTGTGACGATGTAGTTTTGATTATTCACGGTCTAACTACATCAACAGATATGTTCATCATGCCCGAACATTACAACCTCGTGCAGTATTTGTTGGACAACGGGTTTGGTGATGTTTGGACATTAGACTATCGAATGAGCAACAGACATACGTATAATCTGCAAATGCATCGCCATAACATGGATGATATCGCTCTGTTCGACCATCCAGCAGCGATCGCCAAGATGCGCGAACAAATAGGCGATCGCCGCATCCACGTTATCTGTCATTGTTTGGGTTCTGTATCCTTTACAATGAGCTTGTTTGCCAAAGCTGTCACAGGTATTACTAGCGTCATTTCCAATAGTGCAGCCTTAACACCGCGTGTACCCAACTGGTCATTCGTCAAATTAAATCTTGCGCCTTTCCTAGTCGAATATGTTTTGGGACTTCCCCACCTAAACCCGCGCTGGAGTGAAGAAGCTGGTATCACAAAAGGCAAACTCTTCTCTAAAACTGTCTCGGCATTTCACCATGAATGCAATGTACCTTCTTGCCATATGCTAAGCGTAATGTGGGGAACAGGCTGGCCAGCTTTATACAGCCATGAAAATCTCCACGAAGTTACCCACCAACGCGGTGCAGACTTATACGGTGGTACTGGTTTGCATTACTATCGACATGTCCGCAAAATGGTAAAAAACAATAATACAGCGGTCAAACTTGAGCCAAATAATCCTAAATATGACCGCCTACCCAATAACTACCTTGAGTACGCACGGGAAATTGAAACTCCCGTCCTATTCATGACAGGCGATAACAATCACGTGTTTACTGATTCTAATATTGTCTGTCACAAGAGATTGGAGCAAATCGTACCAGGCAGACATGAACTTCACGTTTTCCCTGGCTACGGTCATCAAGACGTGTTTATGGGTAAAAACGTCCACATCGATATTTTCCCCAGATTGCTGCAATTTTTGAACAAGCAACGGTCTAAATATGTGAGTGGAAACACTGTAGCAACGACAGCTAATTGAAAACTAGGTTTTTGTAATTCTCAGCTTTCAATCTTAATCCTTCTTTACTTTATAAATTCGGCTAATCATTTAGTGTGAATTTCTGGTGGCAATTGATAACAGTTAGGAGTTAATAACTTACAACTCCTAACTCGCTTCCATTAAGAATGTAGAAACTTTCACCGATAAAATCTTGGATTCTACTGTAGGCGATCCAACTCGGATGTTAATTGTTTTGGCTCCAGTCGAAAAATATGCATTACTGTTTCGTAAACTTTACGATTTGAGTTTAGATTATCGAGCTAGATATGGTTGCTTTACATTTATTTCGTTCTATGTTAAAGCGATTCGTTCTGACTATTTAGCTCAAGGCGATCCGAAAAAGCGTTTCTGTGAATTGATGTTTTATTTGGGTATGAACCCAACAAAAATGACGGATGTGATTTTGGATGAGATAGTGTCAAAAATTGATGATTTGTGTGTGGAGCATAAAGCTTTTCGCTATATGCACACTAAGACTGTGAAAGATGCTGAGCGTAGAAATAAGATTGACCCGAATGTTTTTTATGCTCAAGAGGCAAGTGTATCTTTAGTGAGCGAATAGTTAGTAGATTCCCCCTAGCCCTCCTTGAAAATAGAGGAAATATCTATCACTATCAAAGTCCCCCTTTTTAAGGGGGATTTAGGGGGATCGTAAAACTAGATGTTGTGTAATGACTAGGTTGAAAACACACTCTTGTGAAAAGGCAAAATCCGTATAAAAACTAAAAACTTTAAGAAAGGAGATTTTATAGTGAGCGATCGCCTTGCACCATTTCCAAAAGAAGGTAGCTGTAGTTAAAAGCACAACCGCCGAAACCAATGTATACGAAGTGCTTCCTAACACCGAAGTGGAGATACTACCGGACTATGAAGAAGCCCTGAGAGCGCTGGACTACGAGCAGGTGGACGCCATCCTCGCTGACGACTCAATTTTGTTAGGAATAATACAGCAGCAACCAGGACAATATCGACTTGTAAACCATAGGTTAACGGAAGAACCCTACGCTGCGGCAGTCGTCAAAGGCGATCGCTTCTTACTCAATGCTGTAGACCAAGCAGTACGCCATTTCAAAGAATCCGGAACTTGGGTAGAAAGCTTTACTCGTTACTTCTCCAGTCAACCCGTACCAGAACTACCGAAGATGGGCAGACGTTCTAGCCTTGGTGATATTACTAATCAAAACAATGTCCCCTCTTCCCCCACTCTCCCACTTCCCCCTTCTCCCACTCCTCCCCTACCGCTTGCTAAACCAGGAACAGCGTTACGTCGCATTCAAAACCGGGGTTATTTGATTGTTGCAGTTAAAGACAACGTACCTGGCTTTGGCTACCGTGACCCCAAAACAGGTGAGTACAGTGGTTTAGAAATAGATTTAGCGCGTGCAGTCGCAGAGCAAATTTTTGGCGCTCGCGCTAAAGTAAAGTTTCATCCCGTCAAGTCTGAACAACGTCTGCCCCTACTACGTTCCCTTGCCAGCATCTTTGACCCTGTGCAAAAGATTTTCAGCATCCTGTCAACATCCCTTACAAGTAACTGGTGGCATCTCGGCATGGCGGGAAAACTACCGGAATTCCTCTGCCCAAAAGAATGTGTCGGTCAACAGGATTTTGTCGGGTTTGACTACTACTGGGGTATCAGTAATTTGCGAATTCACCGCGTCAAACAATTAATGGATGCTGCTTTCGGACGCTTTAACAATGCACCCGTTTGGTCTGGTGTACTCTATGATATGCTTAAATTCCACGCCAAGCTATTCCCCGATAAAGAAATTTTGATTGTTGAGAACGGTTGCGTTGATGTAGCAGACGGCGTGAAGCGCGAAGATTACATCCGCCAGCACATCCGCGAAGTACAGCGTGCTTGTAATGATGGCGTCAAGGTAGCAGGTTACGTCTGTTGGAGCATGACCTCAAACCGCGAGTGGGGTTTGAAGTTTGGCCCGGCCAGTGACTTTGGGTTATACCATATTGATCTAGACACAGACTCAGAATTAAAGCGCAAACCAACTACAGCAGCGGCGACGTACCGAGAGATTATAGAAAAACGAACTGTTTGATTTATTACCTTCGTGTCTTAGTACGCCAGGTGCTACAACGGGGGAAACCCCCGCAACGCACTGGCTCGTCTTAGTGGTTTAAAAAAATATTTTTTTATCACCAATACACAAAGACACCAAGCAAAATCATTATTTTTATGGCTCACACAAGGCTAGTCTTACCTTGAGGATGAACAGTTGGAGCATCTAAACCAGATCAATTTGCTAACAAAAAATTTGTAGCATTAACAACAACTTGTGCAGCTCCGGTAAAAAAGGAGCGTTCAATAGTAGATGGAGTATCGCTGGCTTGGTGGTAGTGAGGAGTACGTAGATTTGCTGTATCTGTTATTAGTACAGCCCCTACTCCTTGCAGCCAGAAGGGAGCATGATCGCTGCGTAGGGTGTCTGGCGTGAGCAAGCCTTTGAAAGGAATTGGCAATGTCAATACAGGTGGGAGATTCACGTCCCCCTTTTTAAGGGAGGTCGGGGAGAGCGTCTCTGCCTTATTTAGGGAGGTTGGGGAAATAACTTGTGAGTTTTGAAAAGCATTGAGCAGTTGTAAATGCTCAGTATCACCTACTACCGCCAAAAAATCTCCTTTATCGCTGGGTGGAGTAACAGGAATACTTGTAGGATATTGCTGACAGCCAGGTGTGTAGCAAGCGTAACCAACCATATCCATAACGATCGCCCCGTGCAGGTTTTGTAAGTTTGCTGCTTTTTGAGTAAAAGCTTGACTTCCCAGCAGTCCAACTTCTTCTTTGTCGAAAAATGCTAATTGCAATGTTCGGGGTGTGGGACGGGAACCGAGAATACGAGCAATTTCTAAAAGTACCGCAATGCCGGTGGCATTATCATCGGCACCAGGTGAGATGGCAACGGTATCGTAATGCGCTCCCACCAGAATCGCTCCTGCTTGTTTGTCAGTTCCTTGTCGTTCAGCAAAGATGTTAACACCTTCGGAAAATTTTTGTAGCTGGGGCTTCCAGCCAAATTTTTTGAGTTGGGAAGTTATGTAAGTGCGGGTACGCGATCGCTCTGGATCGGTGTAACGTTTAAAATTCAAATTTTGAATGTGGGCAAATAGCTTTTGCGCTGATACTGGAGGGGGAGAAGACGCAGTGAGTTTCTCCGTGTTCTCTTTCACTGGGTTTGAATTTTCCACTTTCCCAGTTTCAATCACAGCTGGCTGTTGGAACTGTGTCAAAAATCCACTACTACCTACTGCCGCAAATGCAACCAATACTGCCAGCAGCAACCAAATCCATTTTTTCATGGGATACATCCATGCCTTCTTGACCTAGAATAGCGCTTTCACCAAATTCGACAGTTCGTCTTTTGACAGAGGTCAAAACTTAGCTTAAAGTTCCTATGAAATAGTTATCAAATTACCAAGAGCAACCCACAACGAGGGTCAGGAGCAATAAACTTTGATGAGAGAGAAAAGCAAACATCACCTTGAATAAAGCTAAGTGAAAATGTTGGATTTGTGGTTGCTCGTGACTTTGGGATTCCTGGGAAGTTTTGGACATTGCTTAGGGATGTGCGGTCCCTTGGCAGTGGCCTTTTCTCTGTCTCATCAACAGGAAAATGATCGTTGGCGACAGCAATTCAAGTTTCACACTCTGCTTAACTTGGGGAGGATGCTGAGCTATACTCTAGTCGGTGCGGGAATTGGAGCGCTGGGTTCGGTATTGCTTGCTAGTGGTCAAATGGCGGGTGTTGGTAGCCAATTACGCCAATTGACTGCAATAATTACTGGTATTATGTTGATTTGGTTTGGGCTAGGACAAATCAAACCCGATTTGCTGCCCCGGATACCAGTATTACACCCCCTATTGCAGGGGAGTTTGCATAACCGCTTGAGTGCGGGAATGGTCAAGCTTTCTCTTCAAAACAAATGGTGGACGCCAGCAGTTTTGGGCATGACTTGGGGTTTAATGCCCTGTGGTTTTTTGTATGTAGCTCAAATTAAAGCTGCGGAAACTGGTAATTTGTGGATGGGTGCATTAACAATGTTGGTTTTTGGCTTGGGAACCCTCCCCACAATGCTAGGTGTAGGTGTGTCTGCATCTGTACTGAGTAAAGATAGGCGCAGTCAATTGTTTCGTTTAGGTGGCTGGGTAACTCTCACCATTGGTGTGCTAACACTGTTGCGGACTGGTGACACAATGGCAGATTACACTGGTCACGCCGCACTGATATTACTCATGTTGGCACTCATTGCTCGTCCGATGAGCGGCTTGTGGGGAGCACCTCTACGTTATCGTCGTGCTTTGGGAGTAGGCGCTTTTGTGCTTGCCATTGTCCACACCACCCATATGATGGAACACTCACTGCAATGGAATTTTGCTGCCTTCTTTTTCTTGCCTCCAGATTTTCAGTGGGGTATGGTTGCGGGTACTGTGGCACTGGTTTTAATGACTCCTGCTGCTATGACGAGTTTTGATTCATTACAAAAGTCTTTAGGCAAGCGCTGGCGGCAAATTCATCTGTTGAGTTTACCAGCTTTGTTATTGAGTGCCATTCATACTATGATGATTGGCTCTCATTATCTTGGTTCTTTACAATCAACTTGGGGAAATAAGTTAGCAACAGTGCTACTAGGAATTATCTCTCTTAGTGTTTTGCTAGTAAGAACTCACTTTTTTTGGTCAATACTATCTCTAGAAAAATTTTACGTCCCTCCTAGTAAGTCAAACCAAATCAAAAGTAAAAACTGACAGCTATTTTCAGATGAATAGATTATAGTGAGTGAAACAGCCTGGAGGCAAAGTCTCCAAACCCTCGTTATTAGGTTCAACCTGGTAACGAGAATTAGAGCCTCTGGCTCTCCCAATCGAATTCAGATTAAGAGAGAATGTTAGAAAACGAGTAGCTATGGCATGACCAAATATTTAATCAATCGTTTACTAACTTCTATCCCGACACTCATTGCCATCAGTATTGTTGTCTTCGCAATTTTGGCATTAGCACCAGGCGATCCGATGGGTGAATTTGCGCTTAATCCCTCCATTACAGCAGAAGTTCGGGAGAATTTGAAAAGATCGCTGGGTTTGGATCAACCGATGCATATCCGTTACATCAAATGGGTTACGTCTTTTATCAGTGGAGACATGGGTTATTCCTTCACCAGCCGTAGCTCAGTCAGTGAGTTGATTCTCCAACGCCTACCGACAACTTTATGGATAGTTGGTTCTGCTTATGTTATCAGTGCGCTGCTAGCTGTTCCTTTGGGGGTAATTTCCGCTCTTAAACGCCATTCAGTTGTAGATATGATAGTGACAACTATCGTATTTTTAGGATTTTCTTTACCGACATTTTTTACTGGGTTGCTATTTATTATTGTCTTTAGCGTGCAATTAAAATGGCTACCTTTTATCTATAACAGTACTTTGCAGGTGACAGATTGGCAGAGTTTTGTAGCCCAAATTAAACAATCGATTATGCCTGTGTGTGTGCTGACACTTTGGCAAACAGCATTGTTAATGCGTTTTGTCCGTTCCGAAGTTTTAGAAAAAGTCCATCAAGATTACGTGCGTACTGCTTATGCTAAGGGATTGTCTACCTTTGCAGTCATCAAGCGTCATGTTTTGCGGAATGCTTTAATTCCTGTAGTTACGTTGGTGGCATTAGATATTCCCAATATTTTTGCAGGGGCTTTGGTGACAGAACAGGTTTTTCGTGTTCCTGGTATTGGTGCTTTATTGATTGAATCTATTTATCGCAATGACACACCAGTTGTGATGGCAATTACTTTTATTTATGCAATTTTGATTGTTATTTTTAATTTAGTTGCAGATATTCTTTACGGTTGGTTAGATCCTCGTGTTCAATACACGAAGTAGTTAGAAGCTAATAATTTATGTTAGAGCGATCGCCAAATCAGAACACAGTAGATTCCGAGTTTTCCGGTTCTGATTTTATCCTTGAACAAAGAACCCTCAGTCTAGATATATGGCGCAAGTTTCGGCGCAACCGTCAGGCTTTGTTTGGTACTGTGGTGCTGCTGGTGATAGTTTTAAGTGTGATTTTGGGGCCATTTATATACACGACTCCTTTCAACCAAGTTGACTTCGCTAAATCTAGTCTCCCCCCCAGTTGGGAACATCCCTTTGGTACAAATGATTTGGGTCAGGATATATTAGCGAGGTTGTTATATGGTGGACGGATATCAATCGCCGTGGGAATTTTTTCCATGTTGGTTGCTATCTTTATAGGGACATTCATTGGTGCGATCTCCGGTTTTTATGGCGGTTTTTTGGATACGCTGTTGATGCGGTTGACAGATTTGTGCTTGGCTTTACCGCGATTACCGTTGTTACTGTTGGTAATATTTCTATTCCGTGATGCCATTAAAGCGATCGCAGGGCCAGAGTTGGGTATATTTGCACTGGTAGTCTTGATTATTGGTGGACTCAATTGGATGTCTGTAGCCAGACTAGTCAGAGCCGATTTTTTGACTGTACGTGAAATGGAATTTGTCACGGCTGCGCGGGCACTTGGTGCTAATCCTAGGCGACTAATTTGGATTCACATTTTGCCAAATGTCATTAGTCCCGTGCTGGTTGCAGCTACTCTTTCAGTTGGCAATGCAATTATCACGGAATCAACCCTCAGTTTTTTTGGTCTTGGTTTTCCGCCAGATGTACCAACCTGGGGACGAATGCTTTATGAAGCACAAAATTTTCTGGAATTTGCTCCTTATATGGTGCTGTTTCCAGGGACGGCAATATTTCTGACGGTACTGAGTATTAATTTTATTGGAGACGGTTTGAGAGATGCCTTAGATCCCAGGCTCTCTTGAAAATAGGGGAAAGGGGAAAGGGGAATAGGTATTTTCATCCTTGGTTGTGGGATTTTCCCGTAATTAACTGCCTTGAAAAAAGGTAGCTTGCTGAAGAAAAGTTGCCAATCAAATTGCTTCTTCTGTACCAAACACATTGAAAATCTCATCTAAACCCGTAGATGAGAATAATATTATTACCAGGCATATCGACTTTTTCTTTCAAATCAAGCCCGTATTTTTGGGAAGTCCTAGTAATGTCTGTAATGTCTTTTAGTCCCCATTCCGGCACTCCGTAAGAGAGAAGGGTTCTGTCGAATTCTTCATTTGATGGTGTTGTGTAAGCGCCATCAACTTTAAATGGGCCGTAAATGAACAGAGAACCGCGATCGCTAAGATGGTTTGCCGTACAATTCATCATCCCATCTGCAACAGAGATTGGCGCAACCTGGAATATATTAATACAGAAAATGGCATCAAATTTTTTTCCAATTAGAACTGACCAGGTTTGCGGCTGAGTTAAATCCAGTTTTATTGGCGGTTGGACGTTTTTAAGATTAGTCTGTTGAGTTAATTGCCCAATATTTTCAAACACCTCCTCATTCATATCCGAGGGCTGAAAACTCAGGTGCTGAAAATGAGGAGCGAAGTAGTTGATGTGCATGCCACTACCAGAGGCAAACTCTAGAACGTAACCTTCGCTCTTAGGTAACTTTTCTTTAAACACTTCCAGAATCGGATCGCGGTTGCGATTCCCTGCCCAGGCAACGTAGGGACTAAGCGGATACGGATCGAGTGGAGGTTTTTCTAATGTTGACATTTGTTGCTTATCTATGGTATTCGCGCGGAATGGAGAATCATTGAGATTCTGCCGGATAGAAAGGAGAACTCATGCCAATACTAGCTTGTTTGGTTGCATCACCATCGAAAAGCTTCACTGTGAGATTTCCATTGACCTGTTTTGCAAATGGAATCAATAAGCCATCAATATAACTTTGGGCATTCTCTATAGAATCAAATTCATAAAAGCCACCAACACTATTAGTGTTTACACCACTTAACCAAGTTTTAGATTTCAATCCTGGGAATTTTTTCATTTCCACATTGATTGGAACCCAATCAATTTCACCGAACGGAATTGAGATTTGATACTCGGCGTATACAAATACTTTATTCACAGGCATTTTTGACCTCGTTCTGAATTTGTCTTCTATTATTTGCTTCTGGCACAAGCCCAATATAGAAGCGAACTGAGTTGACTCGTAGGGGTCAAACAATCTGACTTGTGGGTATCTACACTAGTCAAATAGGCGGTACTTTTTTGATCGATTTGCCGTAGATTAGTTCACATTTATTGTACAGTATTTTCTGAAATATAAGCCTTTTTGGAAACAAAATTATGTATAACTAATTATTAGATAATATAAGTTACCATCTTCTTGATAATTGGTTAGTTATAAATCATTTCCTATCTCAAGTAAGATTGATACTAGATGATAAATATGATGAGAGAAATAACACGCCGCAAATTTATCGCAACTGCCACCCTTGCAACGGGTTTTGCCTTGGCTGTGCAACCCATTTCTGCCAAAGTCATCACCACCGATACTAAAGGATTAGTGGCGGGTGCGGTGAAAATTCCCGTCAAAGATGGTGAAATTCCTGCCTACAGAGCAATGCCCGCCACTGGCGGTAATTTTCCAATTGTCCTAGTAATCCAGGAAATATTTGGCGTACACGAACACATTCAGGATATCTGCCGTCGCTTTGCAAAGTTGGGATACGTGGCGATCGCTCCAGAATTGTTCGTGCGTCAGGGCGATGTCTCGAAATTAAGCAGTATTGAAGAAATTCGCCCGATAGTGGCGAAAGTACCGGATGCTCAAGTAATGTCCGATCTTGATGCGACAGTAAACTGGGCTGTAAAGTCATCTAAGGGTAACGTTAATAGATTAGGCATTACAGGTTTCTGCTGGGGTGGTCGCATTACCTGGTTATATGCAGCATACAATCCCAAAGTCAAGGCAGGGGTAGCGTGGTATGGGCGACTAGTAGGCGATACCACCGAACAGACACCCAAGCATCCCGTCGATATTGCCTCCGGGCTGAAAGTTCCTGTTCTCGGACTCTATGGCGGCAAGGATACAGGCATTCCCCTTGATACAGTGGAACAAATGCGCGATCGCCTCAAGTCCAGCAGCAGCAAATCCGAAATCATCGTCTACCCCGATGCGCCCCATGCCTTTTTTGCTGATTATCGCCCCTCCTACCGCGAAAAAGAAGCCAAAGAGGGCTGGCAACGCCTCCAAGCATGGTTTAAGCAGCATGGCGTGTAAGTGCGCGAAATTGCACCAAGACTCTGCGAGCCTCTGCGCTTACCTCCGCGCCCCTCTGCGTTGAAAATGCTACTCTTTTACGCAAATAAAGAACCCTGTGACACCAACAGAATTTTCATTGGCTGGAAAAATCGCCCTGGTGACTGGAGGGAACCGGGGACTAGGGCTGGAAATCGTCAAAGCGCTTGCCAGTGCTGGTGCGTTTGTTCTCATCAATGGACGAAATCAAGAAAACCTAGATCGAGCAGTTACGGCTGTTAAATCGCTTGGCGGATCAGCCTCGCCATTGCAGTTAGATATTACGGATGAAGCAGCCGTTGAAAAAGCATTCAACTCAATTCGAGAACAATACGGGCGGCTTGATATCCTTGTTAATAATGTTGGTATGCGCGATCGCCGTGGTTTGTTTAAATTTGAAATGGATGCGGTACGTCACCTCGTCGAAACCGATCTCATTGCTCCCTTCAATCTCTGCCGGAAAGCAGCGCAGCTAATGATCGAGAATGGAGAGGGGAGAATCATTAACATCACGTCGATTGCCGGATCAATAGCAGGCGCTGGCGACGCTGCTTATACTGCCGCCAAAGGAGGACTTGAAGCTTTAACTCGGGCACTTGCCGCTGAACTCGGAACATACGGAATAACTGTCAATGGTGTTGCCCCTGGCTTTTTCGCAACAGAATCCAATGCGGATATAGTCGCGGATCGGGAAATTGCCGCTTGGCTGCAAAAACGAACCTCTCTTGGTCGTTGGGGAGAACCCAAAGAAATCGCTGGTGCTGTCATTTTCTTTGCTTCAACTGCTGCATCCTACGTCACCGGTCAGGTTTTGGCGGTTGATGGTGGATATCTAACTCATTTCTAATCTTTAGGTGCATGCAATGTTGTGTATATCATGCACGGGTTATCCTAACCTGCCTTTAGGAAATCGAGATTCAGCTCTAGCTTCTCTCCTAACCACAGGGAATGCTCTGTATGGTCTTTCACATCGTCTCCTGTCTCGGGGTGGATAAGAACATCTAACCCCTCACGATTGAGCATTAACCAGGGAACGACCTGGCCAAACTGTTCTGGAGAGAATGCAACTTGATACATTGCTTGTGGGTGCGGGCCAATCGGCCGATCATGCCAGCGTCCTAACCGCACGTCAAACATAGCGCCCAACCCTTCACGTACACGCGCAGCTGCCTCACGACTTGCAGTATCAAAGTAAACATGAGCGTGAAAACCAGTGATTTTAGTAGTATTCTCTTTCATCATTCTCAGCTCCTATTTTCGCTTTTATCACTGAGATTGTGGGGAAACAGCGTAATTGAATCGATACACATCCATTTTGACCTCGTGAAACACAGTTTCCCTCTCATAACGCATACCCAATTTTTCCAGAACTCTAACCGATGCTACGTTTGCTTTTTCAGCAATGCCCAGAATGTATGGAAGCTTGAGTTGCTCAGATCCATATTTTAGAACTGCTGATGCAGCCTCGGTTGCTAAACCTTTACCCCAAAACTTTGGATCTAGTCGATACCCAATCTCTTTTTCATTTTTGTTATCTATTTGCTCTACCGCTATTCCACAATAGCCAATTAATTCATTACTTTCTTTGAAAAAAACAGCCCACTTTCCAAAACCATACTTCGCATACGAAGCAATAAAACCCTCTATTTTCTTTTGAGTTTCTGCAACTGAAAGGATACCTGTTGGAGAGAACTTCATGACTTGCGGATTTGCAAGTATTGGTGCAAGTTGCCGAAAGTCTTCTTGTTTAAATTCTCTAAGAACAAGTCGTTGTGTCTCTACTTGCATGTTGATTATCTGTTTATCAATTATTATTCCTTCGCCAATCTTTAATGTTCCAAGTATCAGTATCCCACGGAGTTAAATCTACACCAGCCAGCCGATTACTTGCAGCACTGACGTTGGCGCGACCAATTAGGGGAATCACAATTGCATCTTTAATTAGTAAATCGTTCATTTGAATAAATAGCTGTCGGCGTTTTTCTGAATTTAACTCCTTTGTAGACTGTTGCCAAAGCTTGTCATATTCAGGATTGCAATAGCGTGAAACGTTGTAACGTGACCAATTGTTCTTTTTTTGAGGAATATCATCACAAGTCCACGTCTTCATATATGCACCAGGGTCGGGATTTTCATTGCCGTTAGTATACATTTGCATATCGGCGTAGAAACGAGCAGTCGTATCTGGATTAGAAGGATCGGCAGAGAAATAAATACTTGGATCTATATTTTTGAGTTCCACCTTCACGCCAATCGATGTTAATGCTTGTTTAATGATTTCCTGAGTTTTCTGGCGGATAGGATTAACTCCTGTCTGGAAAAGAACGTTCATTTCCACGCCATTTTTATCTCGGATACCGTTACCATTTGTGTCTTTCCATCCTTCTTCATCAAGTAAAGCGGCTGCTTGTTTGAGGTCAAATTCGTATTTAGTATTGGGCGAATTATAAATATCTGGTGCAACTAGAGTATTGGCAATAGGACGACCAGTGGAACCGTACAAGCGTTTAGCAATAGTGTCGCGATCAATAGCATAACTAAAAGCTTGGCGCACTTTCTTGTCAGTAAAGAAAGGATGGGGAAACTGGAGACTAGAGCGATCGCCATCCGCTGTCTGCTTGTTTGGATCAGTTTGATTGAGAAAAATCCGCTCTGCCAAACCTCCAAAGCTGCTGACTAGTTTACCCTTGCCGACTCTTTCCAATTGCTTGAGTATGGGTGCTTCTACCTGGAGATTCCAAGCAAAATCAACGTCTCCAGTCTGTAGCGCGGCTCTAGCAGCAGAAGTTACATCACCACCGCCTTTGAGTTCTACTCGCTTAAACAAAGACTCAGTGGGTTCCCGGAAAAAGGAATTTGGCTCAAAGATAACTATGTCACCAGGTTTGAATTCTACCACTCGATAGGGCCCAGTACCGACAGGCCGCAAATTTCCAGGAGCTTCCCTAGCGTTGGAACCATTGTATTTCTCAAAGATGTGCTGCGGTAGAATTAACCCATTTTGACCAACAAACGGCAAAGACCAAGCGGGATTGACATCTTTGAAAGTGATTTTAACGGTATGGTCGTCAATAGCTTCGATGCTTTTGATGGTTTCGTAGTAAGCGGTGGTCGTAGCACCAACAGCCGGATTGGAGAGGAATTTATAAGTAAATACCACATCGGCCGCTGTAAAAACTTTTCCATCAGACCACTTAACTCCTTGCTTGAGTTTCCAGGTAACTGATTTGCCGTCCTTCGTTAGTCCACCGTTTTCAAGTGTAGGGATCTCTGCGGCGAGAAAGGGAATTAATTTACCGTCCTTGTTATAACTGGCAAAGGGTTCATAGGTGATTCGACTGGCGTGATAGTCTTTGGTGCCTTGGGTGAGATGAGGATTAAGGATTGTTGGAGCTTGCCAGTAAAGTAATCGTAATGTGTCATTATTACTACTTGATGCTTGTTGAGTAGATGCTGTGGTGTTAGAAGATTCAGGTTTTTGAGGAGAACAAGCTGTTACAAACAATACACTTATTAACGACAGAGCAAAAATTTGACTTCTGCTAAATTTTTTAGATACAAACATATTTAAATTTTTTCAAGGTAGTGTTGTAAATTTTAAGGTTTAGCGTGTCGAATTCATGCTTCACCTGTGCTATTTCTATCCGATTTCCCACTGGATAGCGCAGAATGTTACCAATATTTGTAGCTGCTTGAACAGCACCACGAACGCTGGCAACAGTAAGGCTTGTACGTTTTTTCCCTACGATCTTGCAAACGTGGCGAACTGATCGGTAGTGTATTTGACTATGAGAATGAATTAGCGATCGCTTTTTCCAAGCGTCTAGAAAACCCTACTTTCACCAACTGACAAATCACTCTGGGGTGGCTTAAGCTATTGGGCAACGAGGTAAAAACCAAAGTAAAAAAATATGCTCAACACGCCCAGCCTACTTACGCAAGATTTGGCAGGTCAGATATATTCCTATCCTCAGTTAGTGGTTAGTGGTTGTAGAGACGTGCCATGGCACGTCTCTACATTGGTTAGTAGTTAGTAGTACTTTTTGACAACTAAGTAATAACCAATGACTAATGACTAATGACTAATGACTATTGACTAATGACTTCACTAATATCGCTCTAACAAAACTTTCACTTCTGCCTGTAAATCCCAATCTTTCATGGCTTCCCACTCAGCTTGACGCACAGCTAAGTAAGCTGCTGACAATTGTGAATTTAAAGCATTTAAAAGTACATCGTCTTGTTTGAGGTGGGCGATCGCTTCTCCCAGATTTGTTGGCAAAGAGTCAATCTTTCTGACTTTGCGATCGTCTGCTGACAAGTATCCAGGATCTACAGCCACCGGCTGTTCTGGTTCCCAACCATGCTGTACGCCATCCAAACCTGCTGCAATGACTGCACCTAAAGCTAAGTAGGGATTTGCTGATGCATCTACGGTTTTCAACTCAAAGTGGGTAGGACTGCCGAATGCACTATCATTTGGTACTCTCACAGCTGCTTCGCGGTTGTCTAGTCCCCAACACCGGAAAGCACCACTCCAACAGTGAGGGCGAATGCGGCGGTAAGAATTAACACTGGGTGTAGTCAATGCCATTAATGCTGGTAAATGATGCAATATCCCGGCGATAAATTCTCTTGCCACTTGTGAAAGACCACAAACACCTTGCGGATCTGGCAACACATTTTGCCCTTCCCGCCACAGGCTGATGTGAATGTGGCAACCGCTACCTGCTGCCTCTGGGAAAATTTTAGGTAAGAAAGAAGCTTTGAGATTATGCTGTCCTGCTACAGCCCGTACCGTTTCTCTGTAGGCAATTTGCCAGTCAGCAGCACGCAATGCATCGGTATATCGCATGGAAATTTCCTGCTGACCGGGACCTGATTCTGGATAGTATTGTTCTACAGGAATACCTTGAATAATCAATGCCTCAGCAATATCATTGATTACTTCGCAATTGATATCCATTGCTTGGGTAGAGGCGAAAACTGTGGAGTCAGCGGGTACAATGCCATCCGCAGTTTGCCGCAGCAAGTAAAACTCATTTTCAAATGCCGCCTGCACTTCTAGTCCCTCACTTCTTGCCGCCTCTATCATCCGCACCAGGAAATGACGCGGACATAACGCCCAAGGCTCCCCATGAAGTATCATGTTTCCCATCACACGAACATGGCCGTAACAATACGGTAAAGAAGTGAAGCTAGACCAATCAGGTACCAAGCAAACTTCTCCTACTGGCCCCAGACCAGTTTTGCGAACAACAGCATCATACATTACCGGAACTCCCTGCTGTCCTGCGGATATGCCTACACCATGCTCAAAGTAGTGGGGTAGCATTTCTACGTGAATAGCTTTACCGCGAATGATATTGGCATTGTCACACCAAAGAATGCGGACAAACTTAGCATCAGTTTCTTTTAGGGATTTTTTTATTTTCTTAAATAGAATGTTTTCAGTCATCGCAGTTGGGGAAGGGGAATGGGGAAAGGGAGGTGGGGTGATGGGGAGATGGAGGGAGTGGGAGACGACTAACCACTAACCAATGTACAGACGTGCCATGGCACGTCTCTACAACCACTAACCAAAAGATAAAATAACTAAAAACGCAAGGGAAAGAGAAATTTTGGTGATGAAATCGCAAATTCCCAAATTAACCCTGCCAGCACCACTTGTAGGCTCAGAGGTCGGCACTTTTACTGAGTTTACTGTAACTCAAAGGATGCCTAGGATCGCTCGCCGAGCGATCGCGGAAAACAATTTTTCACCCAATATTAACGAAAGTTTAGAAAACCTAGCCAGTCAACTGTCATCAGGGTATTTACTACCTTTTGTAGATGATACTGGTGCAGACGTAGCAGCTTGGGAGAAATATCTAAAACCATACAAGGAACAGCGTTGGATAGATGTTCCTTGGTTTTTTGCTGAAACTTATTTTTACAGACTAATTCTCAACATTACCAATTATTTTCGACCTGGTGAATGGCAAGGTGTAGATCCATTTCAGTTACAAAAATCTCAAGGTTTAAAAACTTCTCTAGATGCAATTATCACTTTATGTACTCAGGTGACACAATGGTTAGATGACTTTCATCAAAAAGGTCAAGCTAACCAAACTGCTTTGATTGCACTGCTATATTTTGCGCTTTGGGGTAATCGAGTTGATTTGAGTTTGTGGTCAGCATTCGAGAGCGATCGCAGTAATTTTGACATCGAAAGCCAACAAGCTCATATTTTAGTAGATGATGCTGCTCAAGCCACAGAATTATTAATTAGCGATGAAAGTAAATGCATGGATTTTGTAGTAGATAACGCTGGCTTTGAGCTTATCTGTGATTTGTGTTTAGTAGATTACTTATTAGGTAGTGGTACGGCTAATCAAATCAAGCTGCACTTGAAGCCTCATCCAACTTTTGTATCTGATGCCATGATTAAAGATGTGCATGATACAACAGATTTTTTAGCCGCATCTAGTCATCAGAAAGTTGCAGCTGTTGCCGAACGCTTACAAGCATATATCGCCTCAGGTCAGTTAGTTCTGTGTGAAGATTATTTTTGGACATCGCCTCTAGCTTTTTGGGAAATACCGGAATCGCTCAAACAAAAGTTATCTGTTGCTAATTTGCTGATAAT
Organism: Fischerella sp. PCC 9605; assembly: GCF_000517105.1. Classification (GTDB taxonomy): domain Bacteria; phylum Cyanobacteriota; class Cyanobacteriia; order Cyanobacteriales; family Nostocaceae; genus PCC9605. Next base: position 951,479 of record NZ_KI912148.1, read on the forward strand.
TAAAGGAGATGCAAATTATCGCAGATTGTTGGGAGATAGACATTGGGATTTTACTACCAATCTTGCAGATATTGTTTGTTATCTGCCTGTACCAATGCTAGCCTTACGTACTCTCAAATCGGAAGTAGCAGCAGGTTTGAAAGCAGAAGTTGTTAAGGAAGTAGCAAAATCTGATTCTGATTGGTTGACGAATGGACAGTGGGGTGTTGTGCAATTTGTAGAGAGTGAGGTTAATTATTAAGTAAGCCAATTAAACCAATTCATGCTAAACGTCTTCTTAAACTCACATAAATAAGTTTTATTTCCATAACCCACCCTCGTGTGGGTATTTTATTTAAAGCATTCTGAAACAGCCCCATAAGAAAATGTAGTAATCACTAAAGCACACGGAGATGGAGGTTACTACAGTTACCCTTTTGGAAGCCCCAGGATTGCAAAGTATGCAATCCTTGTAAACCTACTCCAATGTAAAGAAACGATTAAAAGTAGTTTTAACTACATTTTATTTGTGTTATAGATTACTTTTACAAAAGTTAATATGTGAATGGCAAACAGAACCATCTGACCAAATTGGTAAAAATTTGTTAAGAATGGTGACAGCACTCTCAACACAAGGAAATCAATTTTATGGCGAACACAACTGAGAATCAACCACCGCATCAGGTAGTCATTATCGGTGGCGGTTTTGGTGGACTTTATGCTGTAAAATCACTGAATCGCACTAATGTGAATGTTACTCTCATAGATAAACGCAATTTTCACCTATTTCAACCCCTTCTGTATCAAGTAGCAACAGGCGCAATATCACCTGCTGATATTTCTTCGCCATTACGTTCGGTACTAAATAAGAGTAAGAATACAAAGGTGTTGCTGGGAGAAGTGAATGATATCGATCCCCAAGCACAAAAAGTCTTGATGGGTGGTGAAGCGATACCCTACGATACGTTAATAGTTGCTACTGGTGCGAAGCATTCCTATTTTGGTAAGGACGAATGGGAATCATTCGCCCCTGGTTTAAAAACTGTAGAAGATGCCATTGAAATGCGTCACCGCATTTTTATGGCGTTTGAAGCCGCAGAAAAGGAAACCGATCCGCAACTGCGCCGTGCTTGGTTAACATTTGTAATTGTCGGTGGTGGCCCTACTGGTGTGGAATTAGCTGGTGCGATCGCAGAATTAGCCTACCACACCATGAAAGAAGACTTTCGCAACATTGACACCACAGAAGCACAAGTTTTACTTCTCGAAGGCTTGGATCGCATTTTGCCACCGTTTGCATCAGAGTTATCAGCACAAGCAGAAGCATCCTTACAGCAGTTGGGTGTGACGGTACAGACAAAAACATTGGTAACGAATATTGAAGGTGATGTTGTCACCCTCAAACAAGGCGATGAAGTCACGCAGATTCATGCCAAGACAGTATTATGGGCAGCAGGCGTGAAAGCTTCGCCACTGGGGAAAGTGCTAGCAGAAAGAACAGGTGTAGAGTGCGATCGCGCCGGACGAGTTATCGTTGAACCCGATTTAAGTATCAAGGGACATCCTAATATTTTTGTTATAGGTGACTTAGCACATTTTGCCCATCAAGATGGTAAACCTCTACCTGGTGTCGCACCCGTAGCAATGCAAGAAGGAGAATACGTCGCTTCACTCATTAAACAACGGCTTCAAGGTAAAACATCATTGCCACGGTTTTATTATGTTGACAGAGGTAGCTTAGCAGTAATTGGGCAAAACTCTGCCGTTGTAGATTTGGGTTTCATTAAGTTGACAGGTTTTCTAGCGTGGCTGTTTTGGCTATTGGTTCACATCTACTTCTTAATTGAATTTGACAACAAATTGATAGTTATGGTTCAGTGGGGTTGGAATTATTTCACCCGCAAACGTGGCGCAAGATTGATTACAGGTAAGGAAAAATTAGATTACTACGCACCAGATAAAAGTAGAGAAATGGTTAATGTGTAATAGTTAGTGGTTAGTGGTTAGTTGTAGAGACGTGCCATGGCACGTCTCTACATTGGTTTTTGCGGTACAGTATTTTCATCAAGATAAACATTGATGAAAGCTAATGTCTAGCGAACAAATCCCGCTACGCCTTTGTGCTGCTAGTTTTGCATCTATTGTTGGAGAAAATGCTGTTTGCCCTTGGGAAAATTTAACAGCCAATCAGCAACAACTCATATCACAGGCAATAATACCTGGAAGCCTTCCCAGTTGCATTGTCTATCCCCGCACTACTGAACAACTAGCAGAAGCGATCGCCCAATCTAACCACAACCAATGGTGCGTCTTTGCATGTGGTAGTGGCAGTAAACTCAGTTGGGGGGGGTTAGTCAAGGGGGTTGATGTTGTAATCAGCACAAAACACCTCAACAAACTCATAGACCACGCCGTGGGTGATTTGACGGTTACAGTCGAAGCGGGGATGAAGTTTTCTGACCTCCAAGCTATTTTGGCAAAGGCTAACCAATTTCTTGCCCTCGATCCAGTAGCACCAGAATCAGCAACTGTTGGTGGTATTATTGCTACCGCCGATACAGGTTCTCTGAGACAGCGCTATGGTAGTGTGCGCGACCAATTACTAGGCATTACTTTTGTGCGTGCTGATGGCAAAATCGCCAAAGCTGGAGGGCGAGTGGTCAAAAATGTAGCTGGATACGACTTGATGAAGTTGTTTACAGGCTCCTATTGCACATTAGGTGTGATTAGTCAAGTTACTTTTCGCGTTTACCCATTACCGGAAATATCTGGAACAGTCGTACTTACTGGTACAGCAGAGGATGTTTCTCAAGCTGCTGCTACTCTGCGTGGTTCGGAACTAACACCAACTCAAGCTGATTTACTCTCAATGCAGCTGGTGTCTGAGTTGGGTTTGGGTAAAGGAATGGGATTAATTGCTCGCTTCCAGAGTATAGCTGAGAGTGTCAAGGAACAGTCAAATCGGCTTGTGGAAGTGGGGCAACAGTTGGGTTTGCAAGGGACAATATACGCAGGGGCGGATGAAGCTGATTTATGGCAAAGATTGCGAGAATCAATGCATGTTAGTAGCAGTGAGTCGGCAATTACTTGCAAAATAGGAGTGTTACCTACTGCGGCTGTTGAGATTTTGATGCAGGCGCAAAAGGGTTTGATTCACATTGCTAGCGGTTTGGGGGTGTTGCGGTTTGAAAGTGAAGCGGAGGTTGAGCGGGTGTTGGGGATGCGATCGCTCTGTGAAAATCATAGGGGATTTCTGACGATTTTGACAGCACCAGTGGCGGTTAAGCAAAAGTTGGATGTGTGGGGTTACACTGGCAATGCTTTGGGGATGATGCGGCGGATTAAGGCGCTGTTTGATGCGAAGAATATTTTAAGTCCTGGTCGGTTTGTGGGGGGAATTTAGGAAACGAACCATCAAGACGCAGAGGACGCCAAGAGAGGGGAGAGTAAGAAATATTATGCAAGTTTCGGAAGATTCTGTTAATAATACGGCTAGTTTGAAGAATTTGAAAGGGTTTGATGCTAATCATCCGCCTGACCCGAAATTGATAGATACTTGTGTGCATTGTGGGTTTTGTCTTGCGACTTGTCCCAGCTATCGGGTGATTGGTAAGGAGATGGATTCTCCGAGAGGACGCATCTATTTAATGGATGCGATTAATGAGGGTGAGATTGCACTGAATACGGCTAGTGTCCAACATTTTGATTCGTGTTTGGGTTGTCTGGCGTGTGTGACTACTTGCCCTTCTGGGGTGCAATATGACAAGTTAATTTCTGCAACTCGTCACCAAGTTGAACGTAATTATCCGCGTAGTTTGTCGGATAGGTTGATTAGGCAACTGATCTTTTCTTTGTTTCCTAACCCTGATGCTTTACGAATTTTACTAGTGCCGTTGTTGGTGTATCAGAAGTTAGGTTTTTCTAAGTTTTTTCGTGCTACTGGGTTATTGAAGAATATATCGCCTCGATTGGCAGCAATGGAATCTATTCTGCCAGAAATTACGTTGAAATCTTTTCAGGATAATTTGCCAGATGTGATTCCGGCAAAGGGTAAAAAACGCTATCGAGTTGGGGTGATTTTGGGTTGTGTACAGCGGCTGTTTTTCTCACCTGTGAATGAAGCAACGGTGAGAGTTTTAACGGCAAATGGCTGTGAGGTGGTGATTCCTAAATCTCAAGGTTGTTGTGCGGCGCTTCCGGAACACCAAGGACAAACTGAACAAGCTAAAGCTTTGGCTAGGCAGATGATTGATAGTTTTGCCAATACAGGCGTAGATTTTGTGATTATCAATGCTGCTGGTTGCGGTCATACTTTAAAAGAATACGGTCACATTTTAGAAGATGATCCAAAATATCGAGAAAAAGCAAAGAAATTTGCAGCGAAAGTAAGGGATGCACAAGAGTTTTTGGCAACGGTTGGTTTAACAGCAAAACTATCACCGTTGACTGATAAAACATTGAGTTTGGTTTATCAAGATGCTTGTCATTTGTTACACGGACAAAAGATTAGCGTGCAACCGCGTCAATTGTTGCAGCAAATTCCAGGGGTGAAGTTGAAAGAACCTTTAGATGCGGCTATATGTTGTGGTAGTGCTGGGGTTTACAATCTGCTACAACCAGAAGTTGCTGAGGAATTGGGTAAGCAAAAAGTGCAGAATTTGTTGAATACCGGTGCTGATTTAATTGCTTCACCAAATCCAGGTTGTACGTTGCAGATTAGCAAGCATTTGAGTTTGCAAGGTAAGGAAATTCCGATTATGCATCCGATGGAGTTGTTGGATTATTCTATTCGGGGAATTAAACTCCCAGAGTAAGCAAATTCTCTCATTTCCTGGCAGAGCCAAAGCCTATAATTCTCGTTACCAGGTTGAACCTGGTAACGAGGATTTGGAGGTTGCGCCTCCTGAGTGTTGCAATAGTTGCAAAATGTGAGTTAATTTACTTATAACTAACCAACTGCGATCGCAGAATTTTCTAAAGTCGCCACTAATTTCACATTGAATTCTGCCTCAAAGACTCCTTTTTTGTAATCCAAACTCCAGAGTTCTAAGGCACAGTCATCATCAGGACGAGATGGAAAAATTTGCATTTTGAATTCTCGCGTATCTGGAATCAATTCACATTGCAATTGCGTTATCGCTCCAATTTGCCGCCTATCTAGAGCAACTGCCAATCTTAAAATGGCACTCAGTTGAGTGACAGCTTGGCGGTGTTCTTTGTGCAGAAGATTGCGGAAATTTTCGTGCTTTTTCCTCGGCGGGGATTTGCGATGATATCGCGCTATATTAGCAATGATTTCCATCTCAGTTTCGGTGTAGCCGAGTAACTCACCATTGCGAATCAGATAGTACGAATGCTTGTGATGAGAGTCGTGGCTGACATAGTGACCGCAATTGTGTAAGATTGCCGCAGCCCACAGCAGTTGCCTTTCTTCGGCTCCCAAGTTATGGAGTATACCTTGAGTTTGGTCAAATATACTCAAAGCAAAGACTGCCACGCGATCGCTGTGTTCTAAGTTGACATGGTACTTCTTCGCGGTTTTGAGGACACTGCGCTGGCGTACAGAACTTTGGTAGCGCAAGCGGTCTTCAATTAACCCGTGGGTGAGCATCCAATCTACTATCACTCCTTCCCGGAGCGATCGCTCACACACCATTAACGATTCTACTCCCAACAGGCTCATCGCTTCCTGTAAGATGACTGCCCCAGCTAGGATCACTTCTGAGCGTTTATCTGGCATACCAGGAATTGCTGCCCGTTCGGAGTGAGTCATTTTTCGCAAGCGATTAACCCACTCGCGCAAGTCTTTCAAGCTGAACTGGTAGCCATTGAGCGTGGAAGGAACAAAACCCAGTTTCTCGCGGGCATTGATTGTTACCAAAGTTTCGATCGTACCGGAAGTTCCTACCAACCGTGGGTATTCACCAAAGTCTAAGTTCGCCAGCACCTCTTCTACGGAACGTTCTAACATCCCGCGTGCATAAGCTTGCAGGTACTGAAACTCAGCGTTGCTAATGGGATCGGTAGAGATTAACTCGTTCGTGAGTCGAACTGCACCAATTTTGGTACTGGTGAGAGTTCGTTCTTGGTAACTGTCGCCCAAAATCAATTCTGTAGAACCGCCACCAATATCAATAATGACGTGGGGCTGGTTGTTAAATTCCATCCCCGACAGCACACCCAGATAGATTCGCCGTGCTTCTTCTTGACCAGAAATTAAGTCAATGCTCAAACCCAACTCGACTTCTACCTGGTGGATAAACTCTTTACCGTTGGGTGCTTCTCGTACAGCACTAGTTGCGACAGCAACGATTGTTTCAGCGTTGAGAGTTTTGGCAACTTCTTGAAAGCGGCGCAAGCAAGCGATCGCTCTTTCTATCACTTCTGTTTTTAAGCAGCCTGTGTCTAGATCGCGATCGCCCAGTCTGACGGTCTCTTTTTCTCTACCAATAATGCTAAATGCTGGCAGTGTTGCTTCAATCCGCACAATAACCATGTGCAGAGAATTGGTTCCCAAATCAATTGCAGCGATGATTCGCTGTTGCTTGTCTGTTGGAGTTGGTGTATCCCCCCAGCTAGCAGAAACCAAATTGACCATTTAGTTTTCTCTCTGTAAGTGATGGAAAAAGCTGGCTTGCCGATGGCAGTGAAGTAGTGACTGTTGTTAACAATATGTTGACTGTTTATTTGACTCTAATTGAGTCTTTCTGTTGACCCTGGCGTTTCACACTAAAGTGACTATGATCTTCAATCAAAGTTGCCACTTTAAGATCTACTTTTACAAATATCAAATAAACTTATTCTATAGATGTGAAGATGTGTGAATTAAGGATCGGGGATTGGGGATTAAGGATTGGGAAATAAATTAGGGAAAATTTCTCCCTATCCCCTATCCCCTATCCTCTATCCCCTATCCCCTATCCCCTATGCTGAGTACGCCAGAACACAACCAGGAACCTACGTGGCTTGCGATCGTCCGCCTTTTGCGGTGGCATAAACCAGAGGGACGACTAATTTTAATGATTCCTGCCCTTTGGGCTGTGTTTCTGGCAGCCGCTGGAAAGCCACCTTTACCATTGGTTGGCGTGATTATTTTGGGAACGCTTGCCACAAGCGCTGCTGGCTGTGTTGTCAATGATTTATGGGATAGAGATATAGATCCAGAAGTAGAAAGAACACGCGATCGCCCCCTCGCTTCCCGTGCGCTTTCCGTAAAAGTCAGTATCGTTGTCGCGATGGTGGCTTTGGGATGTGCTGCGGTTCTCGCTTTATATCTTAACCCAATCTCATTTTGGCTGTGTGTAGCAGCAGTCCCCGTGATTTTACTGTATCCAGGGGCAAAACGAGTGTTTCCCGTACCGCAGTTGGTGCTTTCCATTGCTTGGGGTTTTGCCGTTTTGATTAGCTGGAGTGCAGTCACACAAAATCTCTCCCAACCGGCTTGGCTACTTTGGGGTGCAACTGTACTCTGGACACTGGGATTTGATACTGTCTATGCCATGAGCGATCGCGAGGATGATAGCCGCATCGGTGTTAACTCCAGTGCCTTATTTTTTGGTAATTACGCACCTATTGCGATCGGAATTTTCTTTGCTGGAACCGTCTTTTTTCTCGCTTGGTTGGGAGTGGTTATTCACCTCCACATCGCCTTCTGGGTTAGTCTTGCAATTGCTACTGGTGGCTGGATTTGGCAGTTTATTCGTTTAAATCAACAAGACTTGCCTAATTCTGTTTATGGTGAGATGTTCCGGCAAAATGTTTGGATTGGTTTTATAGTCCTAGCTGGAATGATTATTGGCAGTTTTTAGTACTTTGACAAACAAACTTTGGTTCATAGAACAAGGGGATAAAAAGCTTCTTTCACCTTCCCCTTACTTTTATCAGTAACCGAGTTTATACTGTGATTTAATAAACTTTTTGTAAATTTTGAGTAAATACACTTAGAATCGCTTCCGAATTTCTACGAATTTAGATAAAAGTTGGGTATATAACCATAATTCAAAACCCAACTAAATGAAGCGAAGTTTGCCAACAAGACACTATGGGTCTACACAACTTTTACAAATTGCTGTTATTGTTTTGATGTCGCTTAGCAGCATCGGTATTGTTGGGGTAGGTTTCGTTGTCAAACAAGGTTTGAGCGATCGCAATCATCAAGTAAAGATAATAAAAGATACCTCACGCTACCGAGAAATTCGCTATCAACTGTGGTTGAATCAAAACCAAGTCAAACATTTTCCCGATCGCATTCCTGCTGATGCTTCTAATGTAAACCTTGCTTTTTCTCGTGGTTTTTTGCAAGGAAGTAATTTTTTTCAGATCAAGTTTAAACTTCCAGAACAACAGATAAAAAGACTACTTACTCAATACAGAAAAGTTGCTAAACATCTGTATAGAGGTGGTAACACAAACGAACACGCTAACTTACCCAATGGTGTTCCTACAACTTTTTTCTATACCAGTGGTTCTCAAGAAGATTCCTTTCCTAGTTCCTATGAAATATTTGTATTAGGTGCAAATGATAGAGGAAATACCAAATTTAAGTGGAATCATGGCGATAGTTATGGAGTAGCAATTGATAGCTCAACTTCGGAAATCGTCTATTGGGCTGAAGAATGGTAAGAAAATGTTAGTAGTTGGTAGTTGGTAGTTGATTGGTGACTTTACAAAATAACTACCAACAAACAACCAACAACAAACAACAAATAACTAAAAATGAAAAAAATCATTATTGGGGTGATGGGGCCAGGAGAAAAAGCAACAGTAACTGATGTACAAAATGCTTACGAATTAGGAAAATTTATTGCTCAAAAAGGATGGGTATTGCTCACTGGCGGTAGAAATGTCGGTGTGATGGATGCAGCAAATAAAGGCGCAAAATCTGTCAATGGTTTAACGGCATCCTACCTAGTGAGAATCAAAAGAATGTTTCTGAGGCAGTAGATATTGCCATTTTCACTGATATGGGCAATGCTCGAAATAATATTAATGTTCTTTCTTCTGACTTGGTAATTGCCTGTGGAATGGGTGCAGGAACTGCTTCAGAAGTAGCGCTAGCTTTGAAGGCAAATAAGCAAGTAATTTTGCTAACCGAGGATGAAGAAAGCAAATTTTTCTTCAAAAAACTGTCACCAGAAAATGTTCATGTTGTTGAGAGCGTAACAGCAGCGATCGCGACTGCTACACAAATTTTAAATAGTAGTTTGGGTTAATTAAAAAAATTAGTAATTTTATATACACACTAGCTACACAAACTGCAAAATATGGTGTTAGTCTAAGGTATTCGATTCTACATACTATTAGTAAACCTGTTTAAGTACTGATTCCATGTCTAAGTTTGTCTCTGCAATCTTAATCGCAACAGCCCTGCTTATCCCAGTATATAAAGATTATAACTCTGTACTTGCTGGTACTTGTGCTTCAAAATGCGGCCCTCGCCCAATTCAATTTTCCCCAGGTCAACGCATTCAATTGAAAGTCTTAAATAAAACACCGAATCTAGTTAATTTACAGAAACCATCCACTACCAATCCAATTACCCTCCGACCTGGACAAGAACTACAATTGAACCAAGGAGACGGTACAGAGCCAAATGTATCTCTCTTATTTTGGAATGAAGCAGGGTTGCCGCTGAAAGCAACCGTCTCTAAACCAAACTTTGCTACCCTGCAAGTAGAATTACGTCCGACTTGGTATACTCCAGGCGATCGCGCGATTTATATTCTCGATGATGGTCGAGTTGACGTGTTGTGAACCACCCCTTTCAAGGTGAGTGAAAAATCAGCTTTCATTGCCTGGTTTTTCTTGGTTCGACTTGGTGTCTTAGTGTCTTGGTGGTTCAATAAAATTTATTTTTTCACCACAAAGACACCAAGACACGAAGAAAATTTATTGTTTAGGATTGCACCACCAAAGGGTTAGTGTTATGAAACTTAGGAGTTGCTATACAGGCAATTAGTTGCTTCTGTACTAAAATTTGGGTTTGATAAGGTATATGAGCAATAAGTCATATGCCCACTCCTAACTCCAACTGTGCTAGACAAATCCCCAATTACAGCAGTCAAAACCCGTCGGCGCTTACCTAATCAGCGCTGGCAGATTTACTCACAAAAAACAGAATTAGCACAACATTTAACAAAAGCGACTAATTTATCACCTCTGATCAACCAACTGCTGATTAATCGCGGTATTGAAACCCCCGAACAAGCACAAGCTTTCTTAGAATCCGAATCTTTGAACTTGCCTTCACCTTTGGAGGAGTTTCCAGATCTGCCAATTAGTTTGGAGTTATTGCAATCTTGCATTACCTGTAAAGAAAAAATTGCCATCTGCGGCGACTACGATGCAGATGGAATGACCAGCACTGCTTTACTGTTGCGTAGTTTACGTTGGTTGGGCGCGGAGGTAAATTACGCTATTCCCAGTCGGATGCATGAAGGCTACGGCATCAATAAACGGATTGTGGAAGAATTCCACAGTGAAGGTGTAAAACTAATTCTGACTGTTGATAATGGTATCTCTGCATTTGAACCCATTGCTAGAGCTAAAGAACTTGGTGTAAAGGTAATTGTCACCGATCACCACGACATACCCCAACAATTACCTCCAGCGAATGCCATCCTTAACCCGAAATTACTACCAGAATCGTCACTTTATCGCGGTGTTGCGGGTGTGGGTGTTGCCTACATTTTGGCAATTTCTCTTGCACAACAGTTAGATCAAGCTAATAGTGGCATTATCAAGCCAATGTTGGAACTATTTACATTGGGAACAATTGCCGACTTAGCCCCCCTGACTGGAGTAAACCGCCGTTGGGTAAAACGTGGTTTGCAGCAATTACCCAAGTCTAAATTACCAGGAGTACAGGCCTTGATTCAGGTGTCTGGAGTGCAGGCGAGAGGAGATCGGGGATCGGGGATCGGAGAAAGATTAATCAACAACCAACAACCAACAACCAACAACCAACAACCAAAATCGTTAAAGCCTGAAGATATTGGTTTTCGTCTTGGGCCGCGAATTAATGCTATTGGTAGGATTGGCGATCCCCAAATAGTGATTGAGCTACTAACTACAGATGATATGGGGATAGCGCTAGAACGAGCGATGCAGTGTGAAGGAATTAACCAGCATCGCCAGCAAATGTGCGAAGAAATTGAACAAGAGGCGATCGCAATTGTAGAGACGTTGCATGCAAAGTCTTTACACCAAGATCGGGTTTTAGTCGTTGTTCAACCTAACTGGCATCACGGTGTTATTGGTATCGTCGCCTCCCGCTTAGTAGAACGCTACGGCGTTCCTGTATTTATTGCCACTTACGAAGATGACAACTTAATTCGTGGTTCAGCGCGAGGAATACCAGAGTTTCACGTATTTGCTGCTTTGGAATATTGCCAAAACTTGCTGGGTAAATTCGGCGGACACAAAGCCGCCGGTGGATTTTCTCTACCTGCCGAAAATTTAGCAGCCTTGCGATCGCGGCTGGTGGAATTCGCCAACCAATGTCTTGAAATCCAACACCTGAAGCCGCTGCTAAAAATTGACGCTCAAGCAAACCTCAATCAAATTAACCAAGAACTCTATCAACAACTCAACGCCTTAGAACCCTGCGGTATCGATAACCCCGATCCGGTTTTTTGGACTCCTAATGTCCAAGTCATTGAACAACAAACAGTTGGCAAAGGTCATATTAAACTGACTTGTGCCGAAACAATCAACGATCGCCAATTTAAAATTAAAGCGATCGCTTGGCGGTGGCGTGATTACTTTCCTCTACCAACGCGAATAGATATTGCCTACAAACTGCGAGAAAATTATTTTAATGGCAACACCACCATCGAGTTAGAATTAGTTGGCGTCAGGCTCCCAAATCAGTCACATCAGCTTTTTGTCTCTTGCGCTACTCCGCTAAAAGCCTCGTTTGAGTATAACCAACGTCTTTATACCTGTGGCATCTATCACAATGGTTCTTCACCTGAATTAAGAATTAAGAATCCTGAAGGCAAAGTTTTAGCCGTTCAGCAAGGACAGGGCATTGGTTTACTTGGTATTAACCGTGAAGATGCAAAAGAAGTTGATATTTTTCAACCCCAGTATGACTCTATTATTCAAGCAGCCCTAAAAGCCTTAGAATCAAGTAAGTAATCGTTGTTAGTTGTGTGTTGTTTGTTGTTTGTAACAAACAACCACCAACAACCAACAACCAACAAATAAAAACAAAGCCCGCTTCTGCGGGCCAGAGCAAAAAAGATTAAATACTGGATTTAATATTTAGAGATCGCCGCCACGAAAAGCTAGTACAAAAATTACCGCTGGGCCAGCTAACATGATCAGCGCTACAAACAATAGCTGGAAAATTACTTCCCAATTGATGCTTGTTAAAGCTTCAAACATTTTCCCTCCCTGTAAACTTAAAACAATCTGTTACTCTAATTGTCAAACTCGGAATTGATCATATCCGGCGATCGCCTGCTAAATTTAATTTACTTAACAAAATGATAAGAAACAACATAAAAAACTAAGATGGGGAATTGAGAGTGGGGAAGTGGAGGAGTGGGAGAGTGGGGGAGTAGTAAACCACTAACCACTAACCACTAACCACTAACCACTAACTACTAACTACCAACAACTAACCAAAAGAAGTTTGAAAATGGCAACTTGGCAATGTGTAAAGCAATGTGGAGCTTGCTGTCATCTTGACCCAGCATACCGTCCAGATTTGCATGATTATTTGTCACCCGAAGAACTGGAACTTTACCTGAGCATGGTTGGTGAAGAAGGATGGTGTATCAATTTTGACAAAAATAGGCGTGAATGCCGCATTTATCCTAATCGTCCGCGTTTCTGCCGGGTAGAACCAGAAGTGTTTGAAGATATGTATGGCATTACTCCAGAAGAGTTAAACGACTTTGCCATTGAGTGCTGCCAAGAGCAAATAGAAGGCGTTTATGGCGATCGCAGTCTAGAAATGTTGCGCTTTAATAAAGCCGTTGGATATTTAGCCAAGGGCTAGTGGCTAGTTGTTGGTGGTTGTTGGTTGGTTGTTGTTGGTTGGTTGTTGGTTGGTGGTTAGTGGTTAGTGGTTAGTGGTTTACTACTCCCCCCATCACCCCATCACCCCATCTCCCACTCCCCCACTGACCGATTCTTAAATACTAGACTTGCAATTTGTAACGACAATCTGAGAAAATGAGAGAAATATGAAAAACCTCTAGATAAAACTACTGCCCGTGAAACTAGATTCTGCACCTGTGAGCACCGCTAGTATATCTGAATCTGAATGCCATCTGGAAGTAACAAGCACTACTGACTGCAACACAAGTATAGCCAAATTTGAGCCATTATCGTCGTCGATGGTTGGCGATTGTCCTCAGAAGCAGTCAAATATAGCTGTTTTCTTCACTACCTTCTTAACCATTTTTCTTGCAGAAATCGGTGATAAGACACAGTTCTCTACTCTATTGATGAGTGCGGAATCACATTCACCGTGGGTGGTGTTTATAGGGTCTGCTGCCGCACTAATAACCACCAGCTTGTTAGGTGTGCTTTTAGGTCGTTGGATAGCTAGCCGCCTTTCTCCAAAGATTGTAGAGAAAGCCGCAGGAGTGATGCTACTGCTGATTTCTCTGATGCTGTTTTGCGATGTAGTCATTAGTCATTAGTCATTGGTCATTAGTCATTAGTCATTAGTAAATAACAAGTGACAAATGACAAAGGACAAGTGACAAAGGACTAATTTATGAATTGGCATCTTTTAGGATTGAGCTTTATCACCGTTTTTTTATCTGAATTAGGCGATAAAAGCCAGTTAGCTGCGATCGCACTTTCAGGCCGTTGCCAGTCTCCCCGTGCTGTGTTCTTTGGTACGGCTGGTGCATTGCTGTTAACTAGCTTGTTAGGTGCATTAGCTGGGGGAGCGGTGGCAGAATTATTGCCTACGCGGTTGTTAAAAGCGATCGCTGCGGTGGGATTTGCTGTGTTGGCTGTACGTCTGCTGTGGTTTCAAAATCAGACACCAGAAGATTAATAATCAAAAGACGCGCCCAAAGCGCGTCTTTTAAGAATTTTACTGCCGCCAGTACCAAGTTAGTAGCGTACCTCCTGCCACCAGTTTGACTGCTTCTAGAAGCCAGTAACCACCGTGTAATACATTCATGTTTGCTGGAATATCCGCTGCTGCCTGAAATAGGTTTAGTTGCAGTCCAATGGCAGACATTTGCGGGGTTAAAAAATATGTATCAACTAGCGATATAGCTAGCAGTAGCACGGCTAAAACAAGGCTACTTACACGCCAATTTGATTGGGTTTTATTTAAAGCTAAAACGCCAGTTAATACCAAGCCAGCAGCCAATAATTCTATGCGATTGAAATTCCAGAAAATGACATAGCCTGCTGTTGCAAAACTGGCTTGTGTCATCATGCCAGAAACATATAGGCTAGGCATAATTACCCAGTCTAAAAACAGACTTGCACTGAGCCAGAAGCCCAAAGTCAGCATGACAATTGATTGCCATATCGGACGCTTGAATCCGAAGCTAGAAACAGTATTCATGGTGAATCAATGATTGCTTGTATCTATATTTTTAGTTTCTAACTTAACGAATTGTTTTGACAACAAATTTCAATTATCTTTTACATTTTCAGATCAAAACGTATATATGCCTAGTAGTTTGCGATCGCATATCACCTTTGATTATTAAGAATACTTGCGAAAGTATAATTGATAAAAAGATAAGTTACTTTTACCTGATAAAATAAAACATATCAAAAATAAGTGATAGACATCAAAGCCTAAAGCAGGTTTACAGTCTGCGCTCGCCCCCAATGGATAAAGCAATGCGCTTTGCAGTTTTATTCAGCACAGCACTGGCATTATTAACAGCAATTGAAGGCAATGCTGCCCTTAAGAGTCAAGCAGTGCAATTGCGCGATGGCACAGTATATTTTATTCAACCCCCAAGCCTAGGGGAAGTAGTGACTACCTATAATGGTACTGGTGTATGGGGTGCGACGTACTACTTCACGATTGGATTACCTGAGAATGCTGGAGAACCGCTACAAAAACTAACAATTAACCAGCATGAAGGAGTAGACTATATTCGGTTTGACCTAGAAGATACGGTTGCTTTTGAAGGGACGCGTAAGGATAAAGGGCAAAAGCTGAAATTAAAAGATGTGAGTAGCGATCGCAAAACTAAAACAGTATCGCTGACGTTTGACCCGCCAGTATCACCAGGTAGAATTATCACAGTTGCTCTCGAACCCAAGCAGAACCCGATAGTTAGCGGTGTTTATCTGTTTGGAGTCAAAGCTTTTCCGGTGGGCAAAAAAGTTCACGGGCAATTTCTCGGTTATGGGCGACTGCAATTTTACAGCCCCAGTATAGACTCATTTTTCTGGCGTTAATTTGTTATAACTATCGCTAAAAAATAAATTATCCAACCCCTTGTCCTCCTTGTCTACAAGTGATTGGATATTTTTTTATTTGGAATTAGCGGATTGGCACAAACCCAGCCTGTTCTACAAATTTTTGTCCCTCATCGCTCAACAGCATATTTGCATAGGCAACACCCGCCTGTTCGTCAAGTCTACCATCTCGTTTGATGACTACAAACAGCCGTCTGGTTATAGGGTAAGAGCCATCTGCAAAAGCAGTTTCATTGGTGGCTGTGCAGATGAGACTAGCACAAGGAGACACAAAAACCGAATTAGCTTCCTTAGCTAAAGGGAGAACATGAATTTTGTGTTGACTGATTACTTCTGATGCTGTTGCATAACCAATACCACCAGGAGTACTAGCAACTTTACGGATAGAATCAGTAGTGTCTCGTACCTCGTTTATAGACGCAGCAAATGATTGTTTTGCTAAAACGTGTTCATAAAAGAAATCTACCGTACCGCCATCCTTAAGGTTACGGCTGAAAGGAGCGATCGCGACATTGGGGCCGCCTACTTCCTTCCAGTTCCTAATTTTTCCGGTGAATATATGCCGCGCCTGCTCTAAGGTGATACCTTTCAAACCCTGAGCAATCAATTCAGGATGGACATACAAGGCAATTCCATCAATAGCAACAGGCACTTGTTCAAGTTTAAAATTTCGCTGTTGTGCTTTTTCAAACTCCTCGTTTTTTAAAGGGCGTGAAGACAGGGAAAAACTTAGCTGACCTTCAAGTAGCATTTCAACACCCTTACCAGATCCAGGCTTTCCTGTTTGTGGTTCGGTATAGCGCAACTGAAATTTAGGATGAGCTAGTTGGATATCCACAAGCACAGCTATATTCCGCAACGGAGCAAAGGTTGTAGATCCACCGTAGTTAAATGTTCCTTCTGGCACGTTAGGCACATCGGCTATGGCGTGGTAGGTAGTTGCAGTCACACCTTTAACATGAGTGGGTGAAGGAAAAGGAGTGTTGCTAGATGTATTTTGATTATTGGAAGATACTGCTTTTGGTTCGGGCTTAAAAATAAAATAGGCTCCACCAAAAACCACCAATGTAACCCACGCAAACTTCACCCAAACTACAGGGAAAATGCCGCCGCGTCGCCGCAATCTGTGACCGCAGTAGCTACACTTGTTGTTAGTTCGGGGGTTGAGGGTTCCACAATTATGGCAAACATTTTTAGATGCACTGTTCATCATACCTCATCCCTCTGATATTACTCTGATGAGATAAAAAACAAAACCTTGAAGCATCAGGGTTTATAGGATTTATTGTTTGGTTGAAGCCTAAGGCTATACCTTGTTAAAAAATCCTTCTTTGTATATGTTCTCTAAAGGTAAGTGACAAAATAGGGATAAAATTAAATAATTATTAAATTTAATTACTTAATAATCTTGTTTTAACCTTAGAACTTAATAAAGCAGCAGTTTCAGAATGCAAGTTCCGATCGGAAAACAACTTTATTGGTTGTATTCTAGTACTTCACGAAAATTTGCTTCAATTTCGGACTAAATACAAACAATGCGATCGCGTCCTTGTTTCTTTGCCTGATAAAGTGCTGCATCCGCCGCAGTAATAAGCTTCTCTGGTTGTAAATCGTGAGTGGGGATTAAACTTGAGACTCCTACACTCAAAGTCACAACGTTACTTACTAGAGATTGGGCATGTGGTAACTTCATTTGTTGGATTGTTTTTTGGATCGCTTGCGCTACAGACACAGCTCCTTGAATTGCAGTAGAGGGCAAAACGATCGCAAATTCTTCACCCCCATAACGAGCTACCAAATCTGCTGGACGCTTAAGCGTGTGACGCATAGCTGCTGCTATGTTTTTTAAACAAATATCACCTGCTTGATGTCCATAGTGGTCATTGTAGCTTTTGAAATAATCTACATCACACAAAATTAGGGATAAAAACTGTTGCTCTCGTGCCATCCGTCGCCATTCTTGGGATAGATACTCATCAAAGCGGCGACGATTGGCAACTTGAGTTAAGCCATCTAAAGTAGCTAGGCGTTCTAATTCCAAGTTCGCTTTTCGCAGAGCTATTTCTGCCGCTTTGGCAGCGTCTTCCGCTCGTTTGCGTTCCCAGATTTCTTGTTCTAAGGCTATTGTTCTTTCACGGACTTGTTGCTCTAGTATACGGTTATAGCCAGCCAAGAGTTGTTCAGCTTGTTTGCGTTCTGTAATGTCGATTACCACCCCATCCCAAATACTATCACCGTTTGATTGCTGTTCTGCTTGAGCAATCACTTGAATCCATTTCACACGACCAGAAGAGGTGATGATGCGATGTTCTATATTAATCGATTCTGGTTTTTGTAATGCTGCTAAAAGCATGGCTTGTATGGTTGAGGCATCATCTGGATGCACTAATGACCAGAGGTTTTGAGAATCCTGCATCATCACTTCTGGTTCTAATTCGTAAATCTCCCGACACCTCGGACTTAAATAAGTAAATTCATCGCTACCGTCAGGATGTAGGATATACCGATAAATCATGCCTGGTATATTTTCAGCTAACCTGCGAAACTGTCCTTCACTCTCCCGCAGGGCCTCTTCTACCCGTTTGCGAGCAGTGATGTCCATTGAAACACCTGTCATCCCTTGGATCTTGCCTTGCTCATCGTAGAAGGCGTTGCCTATTCCTTCTAGAGTGCAACCGTTAGTTGTAGCAGTAACGTGGTAAGGAACACCCGTAGTCAGTGAATCGCGGAATGCTGCTGTCACCTCTGGTAAATTACCGTACATCTCGAACACTGATTGACCCACTGCTTCCCCTGGTTTCAATCCTAACCCTTCCAGTCCCTTGCCTTCTGATAGCGTAAAGACACCATTCTTATCCATTGCCCAGAGAATCAATGGAAAATTATTAACTACTGTACGTAGGTAAGCTTCACTTTGTTGCAGGGCTTCTTCGGCGCGTTTAATCTCGGTAATATCGGTTGTATTCTCCAACATGACTTGGAGTCTCGCATCTGACGCCTGCAAGTCTGCTTCTGCTTGTTTACGTTCTGTAATATCTTGAAATGTCGCGATCGCATAAGCTACTTCACCGGTGTCATCAAATACAGGAATAACCCTCATCTCTAGAGCGATCGCTTTTCCTTCTCGATAAATTTCCAAATCGTCTGCGTTTGCTACTTCCCCAGCCAAAGCCTGTACGGTCGGTAGCTGTTCGCTTGGGTATAATTGGTTAGTGCCAGCACGGTAAATTTTATAAGCTACGGGGATATGTTCACTCGGTAAATTGGGTACTAAGCATATACCGAGTAATTCTTCTCCAGTTTTATTAATGTAAGAATAACTACCATCATTTTCGATAACTGCTACTCCGAAAGGTAGAACATCCAATATTTGATACAATCGGTGCTCATAGAAGGGCAATACAGCACTCAAGGCTTTCATCGTAATTAAAAGGTTGCTATTATAATTTGTTTACTACCTGATTTATTTAAATTGACAAGTTTTTCAATTTAATAGGAGTGTGTAATCTATTAATTCTTGTTTGCCACTTAGATTTCAGGATTTTTTTTAACTTTGCGTCAGTTATTTCCCAGAAAACTTGAGATTGTCATTCACCGCTATTGTGGTTAGAGCAGCATAGTTGATACAAACAGTTTCAAGTTGCTTGAAATTATTTATGTAAAAAATATTATATTTCGAGCAAAAATCATTTAACTCAGTTAATATTATTAGACATTTAGGAATAGTATTTGATTTTTGAAAAGATACGTAGGGGAGGCAAAAAGGGGTGTGGATTTTCCTCCCCCTTTATTGCCGTTGCGTTACGCCAAAGGCTAACGCACCATTCTATGTTTTTGGTGCCGTACTCTCGCCGATCGCACACCCTACGTGTACTTAGATTTTTTCAATCATCAAACCGGATTCCTATTGATGTAACTTTTTAACATTAATAAAAAGTGTATTTCCGCTAGTAAAATAAGGCAGAGGGCAAGAGGCATGGTGCATAAAAATTATGAATTATGAATTATGAATTATGAAATTTTCAGCATTCATCATTCATAATTTTCACCAATTACCAATTACCCATTACCCATTACCCCTCTTATTTCTCCTTATGTGTCCACACACCTTCATCCCAATCTGCATCTGATGGGGGTTTTTGCTGCCAGTAATGGCAACGCTTGAGGTGCATGATTGCAGCTTGATCGTTGTTGTCAATATCTAAAACTTTAGCGAACTCGCCTCTGGCAAAGGTAAACTGGCGGTTTAAATAAAAATAACGTCCTTTGTGATAATGTTCAATCAACTGCAACTTTTGACTATTTATATTGTCGGAACGCAAACCAACCAGTTCATATATAGCTACAGGTTCATTTCTACCTTTAACGCGAATGTAATCTAGTTCTCTAGCCCACACATAATCTTGGCATTGCTGGTACGTTTTATCACTAAGAATAATGTCGCTACCATACTGTTTGCTGACGCTTTCCAAACGGGAACCAAGGTTAACCCCATCGCCAATGGCCGTGAATTCCATCCGCTTGCTAGAGCCTATATTTCCACTGATCACCACATCAGAATTAATACCAATACCGATATTAATGCGCGGTTTGTTACGTGCGTGACGGCGGGCATTAAATTCTTGTAAACGGTGACGCATTTCTAGAGATGTTTGCACCGCCATCCAAGCGTGTTCTTGCAAAGGTAGGGGGGAGCCATACACAGCCATGATGGCGTCTCCAATGTATTTATCTAGGGTGCCCTTAAACTTAAACACTGCTTCTACCATTGATTCAAAATATTCATTGAGCATACTTACCACTTCTTCTGCTTCTAGGCTTTCTGTCAAAGTGGTATAACCACGAATATCAGAGAATAAAATTGAAACTTCTTTGCGATCGCCTCCCAGTTTAGCGTCATCTAATTTCAGCAATTCTTCTGCTAATTCTTGGGTCATGTAGCGGTACATCGTACTTTTGAGGCGCTTTTCATCACTGATGTCATCCATAACAACTAGCGCCCCACGCACTTGTCGACGATCGGTAGCATCAGCAATGGTGTTAATCGATAAATTAACGCTGTGCTGCATTTCTCCATCAGACAGCAATGTGCGATCGGGATAGTACTGTTCGCGATATTTCACTTCCGCTGCATTTAAAGCACCCTGACACCACTTTCTAAAGTCACCTTCCTTGATAGAGATGATATCTGTAATTAACTTACCTTCGAGTCTGTCTTCTGTCTCAATACCCAACAAGCGCTTGGCGCTTTCATTGGCGGCGATGATGTGACCGGTTTGATCGGTGGAAATCACGCCATTAGAGAGACTGCGAAGAATGTCACGCTGCATTTGTTCCTGTTGCTTGACTGTGGCAAACAACTTAGCGTTTTGCAGGGCGACACCCGCTTGAATATTAAAAGCTTCCATGAATTCTTCATCATTGCGGTCAAAACTTGCTTGGAAGCATTCGGGGGCTTGAGGCCAATAAGCGGGGTTATAGGTAGGAAAATCACCAGATTTCTTTTTATTGACTAGTTGGGTAACGCCGATCAATTCGCGATCGACATTAAACACTGGCATACACAGTAAGCTACAGGTACGATAGTTAGTCTGCTGGTCTATTTGTTTGGCTGTGTCCGAGTCAGGATGGTTATACAGGTCGAAGGGAATATTCAGCGTTTTGCCGGATGCTGCAACTATGCCAGCAAAACCTTTGCCGACTGGAACACGTAACTCCTTGGTTGAACCATTATTTTGGGTGATTTTTGTCCATAGTTCATGGCGATCGCGATCTATTAGCCATAGAGTACTGCGATCGGCATTCATCAATTCTTTTGCTTCATCCATCACCCGCTTGAGGGTGTCTTCCAAGTCAAGACTGCTTTGAGACAGGGATTTGATCGCCTTCATCAGTGCTGCTGCGGCTCTTTGTTTTTGGGTAGCGACATAAAAAGAGCGCGATGATTCTAAAATTAACCGGATTGAGGGGGCAAATTCTTGAAATAGCTGTTCATCAGCACTAGTAAAGCCTCTGATGTCAATTCGTTCCGATAGTGGCGCATGGAAATTGCTTTGGTATTTTAATTTATTCAACAATTGCACAACTGCTACTAATTGCCCTTGTTCGTTCAACAGTGGCAAAGCCAGCATTGTGTATGTGCGGTAGCCGGTTCTTTTTTCTTGTTCTTGGGCAAAACGAGAGCGAGAATCGTTGTAAAAATCAAAGGGGATATTTATGACCTGTCTGTGGGTAGCAACTTCACCAGCAATGCCCTTATCAGATGGGATGCGAATTTCTAGAGAGCGATCGCCCTCTCCCTCAGCCACGATTGACCATAATTCTTTTTTTTCTTCATCTAATAAAAATATTGTTGTTCGATCTGCCCCCAGTAATTCCCCTGTTTTTAAAGTTATAGATTGTAACATTTCTTGCAAGATTGTTTCAAACCCTTGTGAATCCAACATCGACAAAGTTTGATTGACAATCTGCAATTTTTGTTCTACTTCTTTGACGACTTGTTTAAAAGTATCCTGGGTGAGGGGAGCAAGAAAAGAAGAAATAGTTCCTTGCCTTTTGGCAAGAGTACCCACAGGAGCACTCTTTTGCGGCAAATCGCGGTTTTCATTGCGAACACCCATAATCAAATCTGCGGCTTCACCGCAAGTACGTTGTTGAACTGACATAACTGGCTTTTGATATAAGTAATGGTTTTATGTGTTTAAGAAAGTCATTAAAGATATGTAAATGTTGCTACCAGGAAAGCTAGATTAACATTATCCACAGTTTAATCGCTCATAGAGCAAGCGTCACCCTGATTACGGAGTGGAGGATTGCGCGTAGATATTTTATCCGAAAGATTACCATATCTTCTCGCCTTCCCATTCTTAAATGGGTGGTGAATTCATTAAGTATAAGTAACTTTTATTACTATAAAATTTAGCGTATTTTTACTTATATCATCAAGACATCACAATTCAGTAACGTAACACTAGCGTGGCAGTGCGTTACGCGCTGCTTTAACGCACCCTACAATTTAAGTACATAAAAAAAGACCTTTCTCTAAAGGAAAAGGTCTCTCTATAGAAAAATGTATTCATCGTGATAATAGTTAGTGATTAGATTTTGTTCTTAGTTGATAGTTGGTGGTTGTTTGGAAAATTTAACAACCAACAAATAACTACTAACTACTAACTACTAACTACTAACCAACCTCATAGTTATGTTTATCTGCACTCACTGGCTTAGAAGTTAGCGATCGCTCTGATTTTGTGAGTGGAATGGACAACCACCTGCGGTTAATTGTTGCAGGAAGGCACTATTATCAAAATAATGCTCTAGAGATTCTATCTTTAAGTCGTCAGTCACGCGAGCAATACTTACTCCTACTACTTCTATTGTTTCTCCTGTAGGAGCATAATCTTTGTAGCTGCCACTAAATTTACCCCAATGCCGCCACTTAAAGGTAACATTTGGTGGCCCCGCCAACACTTCTATCAGTTCCCACAAAAAGCCATTGGGAAAAGCATTGTGAAAAAGCTCAAATGAAGATTCAAACGTTTCTGATTTGGAACTATACTGTTCACTTTCACCTAAAAAGAGGTTATAAGTTCCTTCTTTTGCTACTTCCTCAGCAGTGAACTGCGCTCCGCCATTGCTACTCATTCTAAACTTATCAGTGACAATGGAAAGCCACTGTTGGGGATTCGTTTTATGAGAAGCTTCCATCTCAAAGGTTCGGACTAAGTTTTGAGCGATCGCCTCTAAAGAACCTTCTGGATGCTGAAATTTACTTTCTTTATGAAGGAATTGGTTGGTGTAGGAATAATCTGGACGTTTTCCTTCTCGCCACTCTACTCCTTCGTCATTGGCAAGGACAATTTCTCTATCCTGAACCCAAAGAGGCAATTCTGTAGATTTTGCGTCACTCATTGCCATTTACCGAATCAATAATTTTTCTTTTTTAGAATAGAGTGTCACCTGTAACATGTCAAAACAATTTTTTGATCGCTGACTTCTAAACTGTAATGCAGATATAACTCTGCACTCTCTGTTTCGCCTCTACAGACACAAAGTAGCTTACGATCAAACTTAGTTACATCTTGCACGACAATGCAACAGCCTGGAGGCAGAGCCTCCAAACCCTCGTTACCAGGTTCAACCTGGTAACGAGAACTAGAGCCTCTGGCTCTTATAGAGAATGGTGCAAGATATTTCAGTTACGATCGGATATGATTAGGCAGCCATAAAGCTGTTAAAATTCTGTATAGTAAATAACAATTCATCGGTTATCTAGTGAGATAGGCTAAAGCCTAAGTAGCTGTAACCCAACTAGCTAGAGGGTTGGGAAATGAATGTGGTAGAGCGTCGCATTGGTCTTGAGCAAGAGTTTTTCTTAGTAGATGAGGCGGGTGTCATCAGCGATCGCGCCGATGAATTCTTGCAAGGTTGTCATTTGCTGGCAGAAGCACGAAATTGCAATGCTCAATATTTTGTGCCGGAATTCGTTAAAAGCATGGTGGAGATTAACACGCCTCCAGCTTATAGTGGCACAGAACTAGCAACAGAGTATCTCAAAAATTTGAAATTAGCCCTGGCTGTGGCGCGACAGATGGGTTTGCGGCTTTATCCCCTGTCTAGCTATCCCTTGCATATCATGCCAGTGATGCGAGATAAGCCCAACTACCACATCCAAGCGCGGACTGTTGGCTACGAAAGATTTTTGCACGCCGGGAAATGTACGGGTACGCACCTGCATTTAGAAGTTCCGCCTGGGGTGATTGATACTCGCGTTGCTGTATCTTACAACTCTACAGCCACGGAGCGAGAGGAACTACTCAATATCTATAACTTGGCTACAGCTTTGGATTCAGCGCTGATATCTTTGGCAAGGGCATGTCCCTTTTATGAAGGACTGGCGATAGGGTTAGCCTCGCATACAATTCGTTACCGAGGGAGTGAAACCTTTGGCTGGGAGGGAGTTTACACTCATTTGCAGCCAGTGGGGGGACTAATGCCCTATGCTGATTGTGTTGAGAGCTTGGTAGAACAACAATTCCTCCGCTACTACGCTTGGTTGGAAGCAATGGACAAAGCCGGAATCGAACGTCACCAATTCTGGGAGGCGGGAGGAAGCTTACTCAAATCAGCTTGGAACCCAGTGCGCCTCAACAGACTCGGCACAGTGGAAATAAGATGTATAGACAGTAACTATCCATCAATTATATTAGCAGTAATTTCACTAGTTTGCCATGCCGCCCATCGAGTCAGGCGCGACCAACTGACAGTTAGACCAGCAAAAGGATTGCATACTTTTGAATTGAGTGGCGATCGCCTTTGGGTTCCAGATTTTGAGTATTTAAATGGAGACCTACTGTATGCGGCTGCTACGGTGGGAGTCAAGCATCCCCGAGTCAAGGCTTACGTAGATTCAATTTTGCAGTTTGCGATCGGGGACGGCGGCGAGGGTGCGAAATACCTGACAAAGCTGAGATCCGAGTTAGATAATTACCAGACGATAGAAGCCGAAATTTTGCAAGAGTTTACACCTGCGACTGCTCAACTTTCAACAGAAGAAGGCTTGCGACTCGTGCGCGAGTGCTGTGATAAGTTGGAAGCGCAGGTGTCATGGTTAGATGGTGAACATCCGCTAGCAATGCTGGATGCTGAGGTGACGCTTTTCTGATTTTACTTGCGGTTGAGAGGCGTGGCGATTTGACTATGTATTCACCTCTGTTACTTGCTAGCTGCGATGATTGATTCACCACCTGTCGCTCCAAATGCAATGAGATCTTGGTATTCAATGCTGTGGGGCCATGATTCTTCGTTAACTCTGGCTAAATCAAGTGACACTTCGGCTGGTTGTTCAGGTGGAATATTATGGAAATTATCCATACTTTTAATATCGTAAAAAGTTGAAGCATCAGTAACTACGATCGCTCCCTTGCTCCAAATGATGTCTTCTTACCACAACCGTGAGACTTCATTGAAATCTTCCAAAGGTTCGTCAAAATCCTCAGACATTACAATCAAGTTTTTAGCACTGCCAAACTGGGGACGAGGCTTAGTTTCAGAAATCACCACTAACCTGACTAAGGGCTGATTTTCGCGAGTAATAATCACCTCTTCGCCTCCAATTACAGCCTCAATCAGTTCCGATAATGATTTGGATGCTTTAACAATATCCACTTGCTGCATATGAGGTTATCCTTGAAGCTGAAGCTTGCTGCGATCGCTTCTATATTTATAAAGAGCACTAAGAAGTTATTTACGCTCCTCCAGTACTAGTGTAAACTCAGCCGCACGCCCAAATTCTTCTGGCGCATATTGCAGGTGTACTTCCGCACCGGGATAGCGATATGTACCAGGAGTCACAGAACGTACTAAGTAATGAAGGCTGTAGACCCCTGGTTCAAGGTGGTCTGCGTAAGCGACAATGCGATCGCGATATATTGTTCTAAACCCAAGTTCCCAACTGTCAGTTGGTGCTTGCAAAGCAGATGTAGCTGTTTGAAAGCTTTCATCCACTGCCTCAAATCCTGCTGGCAGCGGATCTGCGATCGCCACATGTTCCACAGGATGGTCGGCAATGACTTCTAAACCAATGTCAAAAACTTGACCTGTTTCTAAAGTTAATGGCTTATCCAAGGCGTAAAGACCCGTTTTTTGCAGCACTTTTTCTTCATTCAGACTGCGAATTTCCCGCGTCACCCGTAAACCGTTATACCTACCGGGTTGATTTCCTTGCAAGCGATAGCGATAAGCGATTAAATAATGCAAAGTGCCTTGACCGGATTTTTGCAGTTGCAAATCATGACGCCCACGGGGTAATTTATCCATCGGCACTTTTATCTCTACACTAGGATTGCGATCGCCTGCAAACTTAGCTTCTCCTAGTTTTTTACCAGCTAATTGCACTGTGGCTACAAAATTCGGTGGTGTAGGTTGCAGTTGACTGTATTCCACCAAAGCGGTTAGTGCTTGAGCATTATCATAGCTAGTTTGCCATGTGCCATCCCGTCGCAGTGCTAAAAGACTTTGCAATAACTTATCGATAACTTCCGGTTTACTTTGTTGAGAAATAAACAAGCGTAATGCTTGTGCTTGCGCTGTCGTAGGTGAATTCATCCATCCCCAGCTACGGGGTAAACTTACAACTGCGGTGCGACCAGTTTCATATATATATTGTTGTAGTTGCTTCAACAGCTGTTGAGATTCATCCTGCCATTGAGAAAACTGGGATAAATACCGCGCTAGTTTAATCTGCGTCACTATATCAAAAGCCTTGCGCTGTTGATAAATATCAGCAAGGAAAGTATTGCGCTTGTCTCCCAATTCTGCCAAAGCAATCAAGGCGTTGAGTTGCATCTGGCTTTTACAAAGTTGCTGTTTGCAATACTCATACTGTCCGGGGTTCGCTAAGATTTTCTGCAAATATCCCTTGAGGCGAGACATCATCCCAGCATCTATAAAATCAGGAAATACCTGACGTGCTTTCGCTAAAGATTCCGCTGCATAAGCAGAAACCCAAGGATCGGATTTTTCTTGTCCTGGGAAAGCAGCAAAACCACCATCGGCAAGTTGGAGTTTTTGCAATTGCTCGATTGCTTGGGAGGCACGTTTGGTAGGATTAAATTCTGCAAAAGTCTGACCGTATTTTTCGGACAAAGTTTGCAGATTCGCAGCAATCAGCAACTGACTCACCGCAGGTTCCGCAAAAGGCAAGTCATCATCCTGCCAAACTTCCTGTGCTGGTGCTTTAATTTCCGGTATCAGGGTACTCGCTAGCTGAATATCTAAACCACCCTCTTGGAGGATTGTATTTTTCTCGACATTCAGGGGAATCTTTGTTTGATCCCCCCTTAATCCCCCCTTGGAAAGGGGGGAAAGTATATTATTACCCCCCTTAGAAAGGGGGGTTGGGGGGATCGTACCCGTCTCCACAACTTGTTCTGTAATTTCCAGTGGCTTAATTTCCAAAGGTACTTCAAAAGCATCGGCAGCAGTATTATTTAGCTGAGTGGTAAAGCGAATCTTACTTTCTCCCACACTACCTGCAATCATTGGAAAGCGATAAGCACCAGTAGTGGATTCTGTTTTGGTTTGCAATGAAGCGGTGGTGGGGTTCTTCCCAGCAAACTGCACTGTACCGCTAAGTTCGCCATTAATATTGAGAGTCCCTGTTTTGCCAGTATTGTTAGTTACTGATAAACCAGCTTGGAAGCGATCGCCAGGACGAGCAAATTGTGGCAGTATGGCGTTAGTTAACAGCGGCTTAGTGGTGATAAAAGTTCCTTCACCGTTGCCAAACCGCAGATTTCCATCGGTGGCGATCGCCATTACCCGCCATGTGGTTAAGTCATCTGGTAGTTTAAAGGTAATTTGCGCTTTACCATTATTATCTGTAAGCACAGAGCCATTATAGTAAGCTAAAGCTTGAAAATCTTTGCGGACGCGGGTATTTGCCGCAGCAGCAGATAAGCCACCGCCATATCCCCAACCTTTGGGTTTTTTTATAGATTCTTGTTGTACCACTACCTGTGGTCTATTATCGCTGAAGCGGGTGGCGATCGCCTGTTCTGCATAAACTGTGTTCACCAAGTCTGGGGGACGATAGCCAGAAAGCTGTAGCACCGCCTCATTCACCACCATGACTGTAAATTGTCCTTTGCTGGGGTTTCCTTGGTTATCCTTGAGTTCCAGTAGTACCGTTTCCTCTGCACCAGGTTCGAGTGATGCTTGCACTGGAGTGACTTGCACTTTTAAATATTTATCTTCCAAGTTCACTTTAAAAGGTACAAAACCAATTTTTACCAACTTATCTACACTTCCTGGTTCCACCTGGTTGAGAGGAACACCCTGTCTTACCAACACAGCTTGTATGGCTGCATTAGGTAACATCTCTGGTGTAACTTGAAACTGAATTTGCGGTGCGCCTCCCTTCACTTTGGTAATTTGTTGATAGAGGGGTTTGTCTTTGATAACAGCAAAGTACAACTCGCCTTCAGGATAGGGAGATTGAATTAAAGCTGTAGCAGTTTCACCTGGTTTGAACTCTTTTTTATCTAGTTTAACTTCTAGGCGAAGCGCTGACGCGCCGCTATCGCTAACGCGTTCTTGTGAACCCCAATATACAGGATTTTCTCCTGTTGCCCAAATTTGTAAATCTGTGGCTGTAGAGACGTTACATGTAACGTCTCTACAATTATCGCTAAAATTAGCTCGAATACGGTATGAACCCGACTCAGTTGGTGTCAAACTAATAGATTGAGGACTGCTACTAGATGTAACTTCTGTTTGTCCTACCGTCTTGTATTCAACTTGATTTTTTGGTGTCTGACTACCTTCTACTATCTGCGTCACACTACTGTATTTCATTTGTTGAAGTTCCAGACGTACCCGTTGACCTGATAGTGGTTTTCCTGTAGGGTCAGTTACGATAACTTCAATTGGAAAAGCTTTGCCAGCTTCAGCAACAAAATTACTTTTTAACCCGATGAGACGATTACTCGGCAAGGCGGTAAAAGTTTTAGAATTAGCTACAGACAAATTAGAAACATCTGCAACCTCAACATCTATACGATAAGACATCGGATAGGGTAAATCTTTTGCTACAGTCACAGTTTGTCTGCTGTTACCATTAGCATCCAGTTGAGTATTAGTTTGCAGGACATCGCTAGTTACAGAAGGGGGTTCTTCTGGCCATAACCACTGTCTGCCAAAAGAAAACTCCTCCCAACCTTTGGGAATAAAATTAGTCTGCTGGCGAGTTACGAAATATTTTGCTTTCCCTCCTTCTACAGGTGAACCAAATAAATAATTACTGGTAGCGTTAGCCTCAACTTTTTCATTGATAAGGGCAAATTCTTTATCTAAGGAAAGTTCGACTTTAAAATTAGGTGGCTTAAATTCAGCCACTCGAAACTCCCCAGAAATCTCTTGTCCATTCTTACCCTTCGCTTGAACTGTGTAGTAGCCTAAAGGTTGAGTTTTCTTGATAGGTAACTCTACAGAAAACGTGCCAAATTCATTCGTTGTTTTAGTGCCTAAGTCTGTTTTTTGTCCATCTGAATTTACCAAAGTTAATTGGTAATCAGCATTTTTATCTTGCTGGATTGTACTATTTTGCAAGTAGTCAGCAAAACCAGTTAACCAAGCCTTCTCACCTGGTTGATATAGTTGTCTATCAGAAAATATTACTCCACGCGATACTAATTTACCATCGTTCCAGTCTGCATCAATACCATAGCCATAAACACCGCTATATTCTTCTGTACGAGCAAATGCCCAATCTTGATTTTCACGAGCAATTACTAACAATTGCGGTGCTATTTCAAAAAGTTGCTTACCAGCAAAACATTGCCCCAAATCTTCACGCTTTAGCCTGAGAGTGCCATTTTCATCTGTTTTACCAGATGCACAAGGTACAGGTTGAGGACGAGATTTTGCCTCTAATTTTGATTCGTAAATTTGGATATCAGCAGCTTTGACTGGTGAACCATCAGCTAAATGATGTACTCTTATTAAACCTGAATCAGGAAACCACTGAGAAAATACACCCAAATTAGTTAGTTGAACTAAACCATAAGTCGTAGGTTCTCGCCATAGTTCTTTACTATTTTCCTGATATTTATTAGTACGTGCTTGCACTCCATAAGCTAGCATTCCTGTTTGGGAATTTAGCTTTTCTCGTAAAGGCACAGCTATCTCAACAGACTGATTTTTTTTAGCTGCTACTTTGAAACTTTGCCACTCAGATGCTTTAGGTAATAACTCCTTCCCTTCTCCTTTAGGATAAGCAGAATGGAAATAAACTAAATCTGTTGGTTGCACTACTCGATAAGCAGCTTTATATTTCGCATCTGGTAAATTAACAGTAGAAATATTTAACTGCAAATTTTGACCAGCAGGGAAAATATTTAAACCTTCAGCAACCCATATATCTCCTGCTAAATCTCCGGTGTCATACTTCACTGTGACTGGCTTACCTAAAGTTTGTCCAAACTGGTCTTTAAGATTACCGCCGATAGTAATTGTATAATTAGTCGTTGGTTCTAACGCATAAGGATTAATACTGACAATCTTATCTTTGTCATTGACTTGGATAATTCGCGGAATCGATTTTGGTTCGGGATTAATTTTAATATTTTCAATAGCTGAATCTGCTACTAAGCCGTTATTGAACTCTAGCTGAGGACTACCTTTCACAAATCTACCGTAAGCACCTCCCGCATCTGGCTGTCCATAATATTGAACACCCTTAAATGCCAAAGGTGCGTAAGTACTCACCTTACTAACAAACGCTTTATCACTAGCTAAATTGCCATAAGCTGGTCGTAGTCTTGGAGAAAATTCTAAGCGATAATTGGTAGCTTTTTCTAAACTTTGTTGGGGAATAAGGTTATAAATCCAATTCTGTGCTGATGGGTCAAATTTTTCTAAAGGGTCTTGACTTTCTGTGGGTTTCTCTTCTTTTGCCAATGCCACTTTAAAGCGCACACCCTTGTTTTTACCTTCTGGAATTAGCTGTAAATGCTCTTGAACTGAAGCTAAATCTAATTCCACATTAGAAGTGACTTGCAACTTTGGTTGCAAATCGATTGGTTCAGTTTCTGAATTTTCAACAGGATTCTTACCAGGTAAATTAGTCAGTTTGATAGGTTCTGTGTTAAAAGTCCAAGCCAAATCTTGGTCAAGACTGTGATTTTTTAAATCTGCCAAACCTGCTTTTAGACTAACTTTAAATCGTGTTGCTTTTGGTAGTGCTCGCTCAGCTTGAAATC
This sequence comes from Fischerella sp. PCC 9605, assembly GCF_000517105.1. Taxonomy (GTDB): domain Bacteria; phylum Cyanobacteriota; class Cyanobacteriia; order Cyanobacteriales; family Nostocaceae; genus PCC9605. Next base: position 982,642 of record NZ_KI912148.1, read on the forward strand.
CTACCATACGCGGTGTTAAAAACCGAAAGTGACCGGGTAAAGGTGGCTCAAGTGCAAATCTCTGTAAAAGTTTCTGCTGTTCGGGACTGTCCAGACTCTCAACAGGAATTAAAGCTTCTTTAAAGCGGATGCGAATTTGGTTAACAGGTGCAGCTTCTCCTATCGGACTTATTTGTTCAATCCAGTCTGGTAACTGTGGTAAAGATAGTGAAGAAACTTCTGGTAGTCTTCCTTTTCCTGAACCGATACCAACTATATTACAGCCTGCTATTCCTGTTACAACTGTGAGGACTAGCAGGAACTTTATCAAAAATTTTATGACCATGCTGAGCATGACCTTAACTATATAATGATTTACATTGATACACTAAATAAGTCTGTTTGTGCCACAAAATTTTTATAAGTTTTAAGAATTAAGTATTATTTAGTTTTTAAAATAATTAATAAGCCACAAAGATGGATTAGACTTATAGCAGCCTTCCACAGGGTAAAAACAAAGAATGGATTTTTCTTGGTGTCTTAGTGTCTTGGTGAGTCCACTTGCCGTCTTGGCGGTTCCCGTCACGTAGACGCGCAGCGGCTTCCCGCCAGGGTAGGCAAAGTGGCGAACCCGTAGACGCGCAGCGGCTTCTCGTAGAGTAGGGTGGTGAAAAAAGAATGATTGAAACACAAAGACACTAAGACACAAAGAGGAAAATTGTCTTCTCTACTAAGATAGTGGTTCGTTTTTTACCCACCTTGACAGGGCCAGTTATTAAAACTTAGAAACTTTACTTGATACAACTATAATCACAACGCAAAAATTAAGGTAAATTTTCCTGGGGAGAGGATTCGCTGATGAAACTAGCGAAAAGATGGCTTATCCAAATTAAGCAGAAAGTTTGGCATCAGTTGAATCGCAAAACCAGCAAAACTATCCTGGCTTTGCTGTTGGTTTGCTTTTTGGTGCGTTTACTGCCGTATTTTACTCCCATCCATGCCGCAGATATTGCCCAATCACAGTTGGCATTGGAATTTAGCGATCGCAATGGGCTACCCCTAGGAACAATACTTACCCGCGACCAAGAGCATACAGCAGTAGTACCACTAAATCAAGTTTCTCCCCAGTTTCTCCATGCCATTCTATCTGCCGAAGATAGCAGATTTTACCATCACGGAGCGCTAGATCTAAAAGCCGCCGCCCGCGCACTTAAAGATGCAATTCATGCAAAAAGAGTAGTTTCCGGTGCTTCTACAATTACCATGCAGCTAGCACGGATGTTAGAACCTAGACCCCGCAACCTGTCAGGTAAAATAGCCGAAATTTGGCTATCTTGGCGGTTAGCAGCCGGAATGAATAAAGATGAAATTCTCTCTGCCTATATTAATCGTTTGCCAATGGGTGGGAATGTTTATGGTGTAGAAGCTGCTGCCCGTACCTATTTTTCCACACCAGCAAGTGAATTGAATCTTGCCCAAGCTAGTCTTTTGGCTGCTATCCCCAATAATCCCACTTACTTTGACCCGCTTCAATATTGGGAACGCTTAAAGCAACGACAAACATACGTCCTCAATCGTATGGTACAAGATGGGTACATTACTCGCTCAATGGCAGAACGCGCATACGCAGAAGAAATTTCGTTTCAGTCTCGACAAAAGAAAATTATTGCCGCACCACACTTTTTGTTTTGGTTAGCGAGTCAGCAAAGCACCCCACCCCGCCCTATCGGGCACCCTGCCCCTTATCCCCACAGAGTGGGGACCCCCCCTTCCCCGCTTGCGGGGAGGGGTTGGGGGTGGGGTTCCTCTTCCATCCGCACCACTATAAACCGTTCTTTGCAACAATTTGTAGAAGCGCAAGTACAGCAAGTACTTTCCTCCCTCGCCGCCAATAACGTTCATCATGCAGCGGCTTTAGTAATTAACAACCACACTGGGGAAGTTTTGGCTTATGTTGGTTCGCCCGATTATTTTAATGAAGCAAAGTTGGGGCGTAATGATGGAGTTCAAGCGCTACGTCAACCAGGATCTACCCTCAAGCCATTTTTGTACGAACTAGCTTTGGAAAAAGGTGTGATTCGCCCGAATACGATTTTGGCAGACGTGCCTGCACACTACGCAATTCCAGGCGCAAAACTTTACAGCCCTACAGATTATACTAAAAGTTTTCTCGGCCCTGTGCGGGTGCGGGTGGCGTTGGCGAATTCCCTGAATGTGCCAGCAGTAAGGGTGTTAGAAAAGGTAGGCGTGCAGACTTTTCTGGATCATCTCCACGAATTGGGGTTTGAACATCTCGATAAATCAGCAGAATACTATGGACTGGGTTTGACTCTAGGTAGCGGCGAAGTCAGCCTTTGGGAATTAGCTAAGGCTTATGTCACGATGGCACGTCAAGGAGAACCCACTCCATTAGTAACTACCATTCCCCATCCCTCCTTCCCTCTTCTCCCTTCTCCCTTACCCAAGCACACCACGTGGCGATTGATCGCCGATATGTTAAGTGACAATCATGCCCGTGCTACAGCTTTCGGTGTAGACTCAGTTCTAAAGTTACCCTTCTCAGCTGCTGTAAAGACTGGTACTTCTTCTAATTTTCGCGATACCTGGACGGTTGGCTTTACTACCGATTACACCGTTGCTACCTGGGTAGGCAATTTTGATGGCGATCCGATGCGGCAGGTGTCTGGTGTTACAGGGGCAGCACCATTGTGGAATCGGATTATGTTACACCTACACGAGCATCGCGAACCAGCTGCTTTTTCGCCCCCAGAAGGAATGATACAGCTACCTATTTGTGCTATTTCTGGGTTAAAACCAACACCAGATTGTGTTTCTGTAGTACAAGAATATTTCTATTCAAGAGACATCAGCGCCTACGAAAGTCAAAATAATTTCAATTTATTGTCAGAGTATGATGAGTGGTTGGCAAGGCAGGGACAATCTAGTTTTGGTTCTAGCCAACTGAAGATATTATCTCCTCACAATGGTGATTTATTTTTGCTGTATCCCGGCGAAGAAGCCCAGCAAAAATTGGAATTTAAGTTAACAGGAACATCATCTGAGATTGTAGAGTGGTGGTTGAATGGTGAAAAGCTTGCTACAAACTCAGCTAATTCTTTATTTTGGACTTTACGACCTGGTAACTGGACTTTGGAAGTAAGAAGTAGCCAGAAAAGCGATCGCGTTAATTTTCAAGTTGAATTAGCTAGCAAAAAACCTACACGTAGAGGGTTTTCTGTTGTCAATTCTCCGGTGTTGCAGCCATCTTCACAATAATTAAGGTGTAACGCCTTAAAATTGCAAAATTGCTCGTGAGGGTCGTCATTAGTCATTAGTCATTAGTCATTGGTCATTGGTCATTAGCTTTTGACAAAGGACAAATGACGGTCTTAACGAAAAAAGTGCAATATGTAAGCGCAACAGCTTAAAACTTCATAAATGATAATTAGCAACAAAAGATGAAATATGGTGCTTTATACTTCGCTACATTTAGTGAAATCAATAGTGTCATGCATCATACAAATTAAAGTTTTCTTTATCGTTTTTCCGGAAACAGTAATTTATCTGGTGTTGATATAGATTGAGGATGAGGACTAAATCATCAATGAATCCATATCTCTTGGCATAATTATTCTGTCATATCAAATAATATGATTTCCGGTTAAATATCCATCTTTAAGACAGATGTGTTCGCTGAACTAAGCTTGTACTATTGACTATACGATTAATTTGATATAATTCATTGTTTTATTTATAACATTGAGGTGAGTAGAATGACTGCTACACAAACAACCTTAACCAACCAAGAACGCAAATCTACTAAAAAGAAAAATTCTTTTCGTAATGTGGATATTGGCACTCCTTTAAAACCTGTGCGCCAACGCCAGCCGAAAAAGCAGGAATGCGAGGTACTCAGCGATTGGTCGCACGCAAGTTAATTGGCATTTAATTCCACTCACAAAGTTGTGATGGGGGCGTCATGCGAGGACGACCATATTGATATAGTCCATCAATATTCAATGCAGCGTTGGAGAAAACAATCCAATCAGTGCGACCCCATTCATCATTTAAGCTACGAATGATACTTCCTTGACCTAGTTTCAACCGTCCCTCTGAATCCCATTTCCATTCAGATTTAGGAATTTCACTCAACTCATTTTCAGTCGATGATATCGTTAGAGCTTCACCTGTAATGAGATTACCATTAACCTCACCCCTGAGACAGACAAAACTATCGGAGTGAGGATAACCATAATACCCATCAATGCGACTATCTACTTTGGTGAAGTTTAGACAAACTCCAGCCCCATCTCGCCAGTCCTTCGGATCGGGTTGACTGCAAAACTGATATTTACCATCTGCTAAAGTTGCGATCGCTGTCTGAGTTTTTGCTTTTTTGTTGACTGGTATTGATGTTGATTGAGCTGCAACATTAGTTAACATCCCTAATAAAGCTGCAAAGACCACAATCAACCCAGAAATCTTGCTTGTAGTTAGCATGATCTCACCTCCATCCTCTGGGAGGTCAGAATTTTTGTCATTGGTCATTTGTTAATTTTTATCTATTCCAGACAACAAACAACTAACAACAAATAACATTTTCTTAATAGACTGGTGCTGCTGTGGTAGCTAACCATATGCACAACACCAAAATCAGTACAGTAATTTTGACAATTAAGTAAATACTACTATTAGATACAAGAATATCATGCATTATCTACACCTCCCTTTGCTGCTCGTTAGAGCTTTTTGAGGCGTTTATTTGCTCAAGAAAGCAGAGGTTGCTTTTCTGCCTGACCTCTTATTTTCTCTTATCTCTATTTTCTAACAAATTAATTAAAAAAGTATAGGACAAAGTAGCGTTTTTATGTTTATCTCACTGTTAAGCCTACTGTTGAACACTGCCAGATTCAGTTAATTTATATTTCCTTATCCATACAATAATTAATAAACTTCATTCCCCGTAGCTCAACCTCTTGTTGCTTGATTACTTGAAATCCTCTGCGCTCAAAGAATCCTTTGGCAGTGATACTTGCTTCCGTAAATAACCTTTTGATTCCCAATTCTTTGGCTTTCGTCTCGATCGTATTTAAAAGCTGACTGCCTACCCCCATCCCTTGAAAATCCTGATGGCAATAAAAACAATCTATATGTCCATTCGTTTCTAGTTGAGCAAACCCAACTATTTTCCTATCAATTTCAGCTACATAAGTCATTTTGGAATGCAAGTTTTGATTCCACCTTTGATAATCCATATCTTCAGGTGCCCATGCATCTACTTGTTCTTGGGTATAATCTCGAATATTAATATTGTGAACAGTGTCATAAAACAATTGCATGATTTCTTGGGTATCATTGTTATGGAATATTCTGATGTTCATAACATTTCTTCATGCTGAAAGTATCTAAATATTAATTATGGTGCTTCCATCTCTAATAAAGCTTAAAATTTTGAGAACTTAGGCAGATTAATTGCTCTCTAACTTGGTAGGAGCAAATACCATGATTCCCCGCAGCAACATTCGTAATATAGGTATTTCCGCTCACATCGATGCCGGAAAAACCACCCTTTCTGAACGGATTCTGTTCTATACGGGCAAAATCCACAAGATGGAGGAAGTGGGCGGTGATGGTGATGGTGCGACAATGGATTACATGGAACTAGAGCGTGAAAAGGGTATTACCATCACCTCAGCTGCGATCACCTGCTTTTGGAATGATACACAAATCAACCTCATTGACACCCCTGGTCATGTGGACTTTACGATTGAAGTAGAGCGATCGCTGCGTGTACTGGATGGGGCAATCATGGTACTGGATGGGGTTGCAGGGGTGCAGTCCCAAACCTACACAGTAGACAGGCAAATGAAGCGCTATGGCGTGCCGCGTATCGCTTTTATTAATAAACTGGATCGAGTTGGTGCAAATCCATTTCGAGTGGTAGAAGCACTCCAGGAAAAATTATTACTCAACCCCGTAGTATTGCAATATCCCATTGGCTTGGAGGATCGGTTTGAAGGAGTTATTGATTTAATTGAGATGAGTGCAAACTACTTTGAGGGTAAAAATGGGGAACAACGAGTTAAAAAGCCCATTCCAGCAGAATTACAGGCGCAAGCACTTTCCTCACGAGAAAAGCTTCTCGATCAAATATCTATCCACTCGGAAGAGATGATGACAAAGTTACTCAGCGGCGAAGAAGTACCCGCACAAATGATTTGGGATACGATTCGTCAGGGAACTTTGAACTTGGAATTTACGCCAGTGTTGATGGGTTCGGCGTTTAAAAATAAGGGCGTGCAAAATTTACTGGATGCGATCGCCCTATATTTACCCTCGCCTCTGGAAAGGCAAGTCGTTACTGCTACAGATGTCTCCACAGAAAAAGAAGTAAAAATTTATCCCGATCCTGCCGCTCCTGTGGTAGCATTTGCTTTCAAACTAATTGATAGTGAGTTTGGACCGCTGACTTACACTCGCCTGTACTCGGGTACTCTCAAAAGCGGCGATCGCCTTTACAATAGCCGCACAAAAAAACAGGTGCGTGTGAATCGACTCGCAAGAATTGAGGTAGATAAGCGTCAAGAAGTAGAATCTGCAACAGCTGGGGATATTGTTGGATTAATCGGGGTTGACTGTGCCTCTGGTGATACCCTTTGTTCTGTGGGCACGAACCTTTCCCTAGAAGGAATATTTGTACCGGAACCGGTAATGACGATCGCCATCACCCCGAAAAGCCAAGAAGATGTAGATCGTATTTCCAAGGCTTTGCACCGTTTTGTTCGGGAAGACCCCACCTTGCACGTCAGCACCGATCCAGAATCGCACAAAACCCTGATGTCGGGCATGGGTGAATTGCATCTGGAAATCTACTTAGAGCGGATGAAAAGAGAATACCACGCCGAGGTTTATGTCGGTGCACCCGCCGTTGCTTATCGCGAAACGATCGCCCAGCCTGCAACTTTTGATTACACCTTCAAGAAACAAACCGGCGGTGCGGGACAATACGCTCATGTGATCGGTCGCCTAGAACCCTGTGAAGAATCGTTTGTATTTGAGAACCGGGTAGTTGGGGGTGCGATTCCCACTCAGTTTATTCCCGCCTGCGAACAAGGATTTCGGGATGCACTCAAAACCGGATGGCTGAAAGGTTATCCAATTATTGGGGTGAAAGTAATTCTGGAAGGTGGTTCTCACCATCCTATTGATTCTTCAGAAATAGCCTTTCGAGTTGCAGCCAGACAAGGCTTTGAGGAAGCATTTGCCCAAGCAAAACCAACGCTACTCGAACCGATGATGTTGTTGGAAGTAGAGACACCAAGTCAATTTTTGGGACGCATCCAAGGAAAGTTGTTATCGCGTCGTGCCTTGTTGCTGGGTTCACAAACCAGAGACAATGACGTGGTGATTAGGGCAGAAGTACCCTTAGCAGAGATGTTTGGCTATTCTACAGAATTGCGATCGCTTTCCCAAGGCATGGCGACTTTTTCAATGGAGTTTGCAGAATATCGACCCTTACCAGAAAATCTACTCGGTGACGTGCGATGACATCCCAGCCCCCAAGTACATAACTCCGCGCCCCTGGTGCGCCTACTCTGCGTGCCCACCGAAGCTTTGATCGGAGGAAACCTCCGTACCCTTACGGGAAGTCGCTATCGCGCCTACAAACTTCTCTCTGCGTTAAAAAAAGTGAAGATTGGTGAAGCGATCGCCTTAATTGAAGACACAAGAAAAACTGAGGAAAATGGTAGCTTCCCTCAGTTAACAGGTGGAGGATATTTTATTCCTATTTTTCCGGCTCTAGCATCTTTTCGTACAAAACCTTTCCAGTAATATCGTGAATTTTTACTCTCAACTGACCTTGACGATTTACCTCTGCTGAACCAAAGGAATGGAAATTTGGAGGTGGTACATTTTGGGGAAGTTGTGGTGTTTCAGTTCCTGGAGCTGAGATAAATTCATACTTAGAGCCAAAACTGGGATCTAATTCATTGGGGCCGAAAGCACCCGCATGGATAGGACCAATGACAAACTCCCAGAAAGGATTGAAGTCTTGAAAAACTGCCCGTTCAGGTTCATAGGAGATGGCGGCGGGATAGTGTACATCTGCCGTAATCACAACGATATTCTTGATCCCTTCATCTTTAATGAATTTGAGCAACTTGCTCAACTGGACTTCACGACCCAAAACTTCTGGCAAACCTTGACCCCAGGCATCGCGATCGCTAGTTCCCCCCGTAACAATAGACAGAGGATCGTGAGACGAAATTACCTTCCAAGTTGCTTGGGAAGCCTTTAAGTTCTGTTTGAGCCATTCAAACTGTTCTTGTCCCAACATTTCTATACCATTGGGATTGCTATTTTCGGGGTTAGGCCCTCTATAAGATCGCTCATCCAACAGAAACAAATCGATATGCTTACCGTATTGATACTTGCGGTAAATCTGCTTACCCCGGATTGGATTGTATTCAAATAACGCTTGCTTGGCTCTCTCTGCTAGAACATCAGCTGACAATCCATTATAAGGTTCTTCAGTTAAAATCTCGCCTGGATACCAATTATTGACCGTTTCATGGTCGTCCCACTGAGAATAGATGGGAGTTTCTGCTAGAAAACGCCGGAACTTTTCGTCTCCCAAATTGTATTTCCAGTTCTCGCGAAATTCTTCTAGAGTGACAGCTTTAAAGTTCTTGGCCGGAGAGTTCACCCAAGTTCCACCCCCCACTTCTGCTGGGATTTCTTTTGTCAGTGGAATTTCGTTATCAGCGTAAATAATGTCACCCGCAAAGATAGCAAAGTCGGGCTTTAGTTTCCGCATCACATCGAAGATAACGTATCCTCCCTGAATGACATCACCATCATAGGCAGTAATCTTTAAGTTGGGGTTGCGACCCCAACCCTGACCAGCCAAATCTGCTCCCCAGACAAAACGAACAGGATGAGGTTGAACAGCAGCTGGTGCAGTCCGAAAACTGCCAGTTCCACCTGGTCGGATTCTAAACAGGCCTTGTTCCCAAAATACCCGGTAGTAGTAGGTTTGATTCGGGCGCAGTCCCACGATGTCAATTTTACCAGTGTAATCTGTGGCTATACTCACCTCAGAACCTCTGATAATTTGCACCGATCCTTGAAAGTTAGGCGATTGAGAAAGTTTAACCACAAGACGAGCATTCCTCTCGCCATTGTTACGCGCCCAGATAACTGCACTGGTATCAGTCACATCTCCCGATTGAACTGCATCACTTTGTCCAGATGTGAAGATAGCAAGAGCTGGTTCAAGCCATTTAGATCCCAGAATTAAACTGGCACTAATCGCGCTCAAAGCCAGAAATAAACGCCTATTTAACCGAGTTTTCATAAGACCTCCAAACGGTAAGGTTTCTAGATGGCAAAATCAGGCGAGAACTCTAACACTTGCAACACACACAGCTGTTTGTAGGGAGTGGAGAGTGGTAGGTTATCAAGATAAAATCTTTCCTGCTTAGTTTTTTACCTAGTTTCCCTACCAAGCTCTCTTTCACGTCAACAAAGCAAATTAGGAATAAACTCTCGCCCTCTGCTTCAGCAAGCTAGACATTTAGCCACGACGTTCCCAAGGACCCCAGATAGCAAACGTGATACCGGGGGTCTGAATATTTACAAAAAGTGTTTTACCGTCTGGTGAGAAGCAAGCACCAGCGAATTCATTGTCAGCTAATTGGTCTTTGATAGTGGGGTCAGAGCTATTTGCGAAGATAATATTCTTGGCAAACTGATATACTTCACCTTCCTGATTAACGCCCACAACATATTGCTCACCGCCACCGTCTTCGCACAAAAACAGGTCTCCAAAGGGAGCTACGGTAATGTTGTCGGGTTCATCAAGTAGTTCTCCGCTAGGTTCCGCCTCGATCAGTAACGTAATTGTCTCTGCCTTAGGGTCATAAACCCAAACTTGACCGTTACCTCGCGTACCATCTACAGCAGGCGGGCCTCCCTGAGTGGCGGTGAAATAAATCAAACCGTTACCATACCAGACTCCTTCACCCCGGAAGAAGATTGCTGCACCCTTGGATTGAGCTTCGTACCGGACTCCCAGCCCCTTCTCTTTGTTTTCCTCGTCAGGGTCAACATTATCAATCTTGACCCACTCTACAGACAATGGCATACCAACAGGAACTAACCCAACAGAAGCGCCAGGGTTATTGGGATTATTTGAAGTATTTAATGTCGGTCGATCTCGAATTTTTAACGCGTAGAGGGTTCCGCCTTGGGCTAATTGTCCAGGCTTACTCACTTTGCCTACAGCAGGAACGAAACGATAAAAACAACTATCTCCACGATCCTCTGTTTCGTAGATGTAGCCAGTCCTTGGATCTACCGCGATCGCCTCATGGCTGAAGCGTCCCATTGCTTTGAGAGGTATGGGATCTGCCAAACCTATTGCTGCTTTAGCAGGAACTTCAAAATTATAGCCGTGCCGCACAACACCTAAATCGCCCTTGTTGAAAGTTTCTTCACAGCTGATCCAACTTCTCCAAGGAGTTGGGCCACCAGCGCAGTTACGAATTGTGCCAGCTAGAGAGGCAAAGTGTCTGATTACCTGACGATTAGATCCTAATACAAGAGTAGTAGTACCACCCGCATTGATTTGGTCGTATTTCTTATCAGGTGGTGCGATCGCTCCATAACTGGTATTATTAAACTCCTTTTCATCCGGGTCTAGCTCGTGGTTCCGAACCAATATAATAGTGTTTTTGGGGCCAGGGAAAGCTGCCATACCATCATGGTCAGCTGGAACTAGATTACCATCACTCATTGGTTGCCCGGTAATTGAGAGCGCACGATAGTTGAACCTGGGTGGGAGTGCCAACATGGGTTCTTTACTTAAGTCGCCATAGATAGTGGTCGTGAGTTCATCTGCATTCACAGGCAGCTTAGGTTCTAATGAACCATAGCCAATGCCCTGTGTAACCTGACCACGAGCAACCCTTGCATAAAAAGCTTCTAGAGGAGAAAACATCGTCACACTAGCAGCCGATACACCAGCTAGTGTTAAAAATTTACGTCGGGAGAAAGCCACTGAACTCTTAATCCTGTTAATTACAAAACCTTTCTCCGTGAAAATCTACCAATCTAGGGTTAACACCAAGTGAAGAGGCAGTTAAATAAAAAGCATTTATTTAAAATTTTATTGATTTTACGCTTTATTTGCGCTATTTTAACGCTTTATCTCTTTATATATTTTAAAATTACAATTATACGCGCGTTATCATGTCGCGTGTATTAATTGAATACTTAATAGGAACAGATTTAGCTGATAGATAGTTGATTGTAATGAAGATATCATCGACAAAAACTACAAAAACCACTCCAGCAACTTTCAGAATTTGGCATGTTGCTATGGATTGAGCAACTCAAAATCCTTCATTATCACCAAAGTTTCAATATCTTGTTTCCACAATCCTCATGAGGTCATACAATAAATTTCTGTGAGTTTGCTTACATAAAGAATCCTAGAGTTATGTAAAAGCCTGTATCAAAGTTTCTGTCAAAAACACTAGAAAACAGAAATACTGAATAAATAATACAAGCTTTTACTTTCTTTGCGTATAATTTATACACTTATGAGCTTGAAATTAACAGTACAGTATTGATGCATAAATATAACTGTGACAAATCACTGAGTAAACTCTTTGACAAAAATATACAAACACCTAAATATCTAAACATGAGAAAAATACAGTCTTGAAATATGGCTTGACTTTGGATACATCCTTGCTGGAGAATTTTTCCGTTGCTTGAAGAAAACCACACACAATTTAAGTCTAAGAAGGCAAACTTATTTTTTCCAAAGGGTAAAATACTGAACTGGTACCCTACTCTATAGTGCTTGCATATAGGATACAGAAAAGATTGCCAAACTTTTCCACCTGATTCTCCAAGTAGTACAAGAACAAATTAATTGCTGAGATAGAAAAATATTCGCAACAAGTGTGAGAGATGTAGGTATATAGTTTAAAATCAATTAACTAAAATTATATTGATTCACTTGCATTCACAAAATATGTATAATGTTTTACTTGGCTTGTACAGATTTCCTTAAAATAAATGTTAAATTATGTTAAATTATGAAAGCGAATCCAAGTAATAATTTGGAATGAACACACTAAGGAAATTTACAAATGTCTAGGCAAATTTCTCATCAGAGAAAGTTTTTACGGGTTGTAAATGGCGGAGTAATGAGAATAACTGAGATTTTGAAGAAAACACTGGAATTTTGCCGCATTAGCTTATTAGAATCTGTACCCTTTTTAATTGCTTGTGCAGTATTTTTAAGCATTATTGCTCTCAAAAGCCCTATTTTAATATTCTGCTTACTCTTGGGCAGTTTAATCGCAGTAGTAATGCACCAAATAGGACAACATGTGCATCTGCCAAAAAAATATATTCTCGTGTTACAAATTTTAGCAGTAGCTGTTATTCTCAGTGCGTTTTGGTTAGACTATTTTGCAGCCCCTGCACAAGCGCAGTTTTTTAAGAAAGCTGAAGATTTTTTCACAAATACTTTAACACAAGGTGAAACAACAGGCGCAAATACCCAAGCAGCAGTAAGTTTAATATTCAACGTCTTACGCGCACTTTACTTACTCTATATAGCTGTTTCCTTGATAGGTGTTATTAATGCAGTTCGTAAAGATGAAGATTGGCAAAGTGTCGCTAGAACTCCCTTATTAGTCGTTGTTGCTGTCACTATTGCTGATGTACTCACGGGCTTTGTGATTGGTGATAGCAGTACGAACTAATTCATCTCAACCCAAGATGAAGGAAGAATAGCTGATAAATTCGTCATGTCTCAAGAGCCAGAAAAAGATTTTCGACCTGTAAATCAAATTTTGGGAACTCAACCTTCCTTAGGACCAATTCCTGCCGATCAAGTCCTGCCGTGGACAGTAATTGCCTTAACAGCCTACTTTATTATAAATGGCATTTTTGGAGGCTTTTTTAAAGATGAGTTTCAAAAATGGTTGTGGACGGCGCTAATTGCTGGTTGGGGAATGGCAACTTGGTGGATATTAACTGGTGGTAGGAGTTGGCGGTTTTTAAGTAAATTTATTGGTGTTCCTAATTGGACTAGAGGCTTTGCTCGTTATCAAAGCTTACTGGAAATTAGCCATGAAGCAAAAAATCGGAAAACAAAGCGTCGGCGTCGCCGGAAGCGAAACTAGATTCACACCCTTTGAAGATGCTTTAAATTTGGCGACAATGTTACGCGTCTCACTTAGCAGACGTGACATCGGCGCTTACATTTTGACAAAAGGAAACCAAAAAGACAGGTTTTGCTTCGTTTTTGGTTTCGATTGTCAAGGCATTCACACTACATTAAGACCGGAACAAATCAATACAATTTTTAATAACATTGAAGCTGGTTTAAAAGATATCCCCAGTGGCGAAAGAATGACATTGCATTTGGGGTCTTTTAGTTCAGACAAACAGCGCCAAAAAGAACTAGCATCTCTGGTTAAGCACGCACCATCACCAGATATAAAATATTTGCTGCTGTCAGAACGAGCAAGAGTGCAAGAACTAACTCGTGCTGGTATTCGCAAGCCAAAATTTTTGCGGATTTATGTTACTTATACAATTGAACCAGATACTACAAATACAGATGATTGGATCGAGAAACTTTTAGCTAAAGGTGAGTTGTGGTGGTTGAAATTCAAAGGTGATATCGCAGAAGTAGAAAACCAGCGGATCGAAACCATTATTAACAATGCATACAAAAATGGTTTTTGTCGCTGGGAACAGCTTTTATCTAACAAAATGGGATTAGATATCAAGCCTTTGACTGCGGAGGAACTTTGGGGAGAAGCTTGGAAAAGATTTAACGATACGCAACCAATAGAGATTCCGCAATTAATCACTTTAGATGAAAATGGACTACACGAACAAGCTTATTCAGATTTAGCTAGTACAAAATTACTGGTAGATAATATTCACAGTACAACTTTGCTAATTGAGTCAGATGTACCTTGTGCCGATCGCCGCTGGGTTCACGTTAATAATAACTATATTGGCGTGATGAGTTTTATGGAAAAACCCGGTGGCTGGGCAAACAAATCTTCTCAATTGCGTTATTTATGGGAATTGCTGGCTAGAGAGAATGTCATAGATACAGAGATTTTTTGCCAACTGACAGCAGCAAATCCAGCAATAGTAAAAACTACACTGCAACGAGTGCTGAAACAGTCAAATATGACGGCTCTTTTGGCACAGGAAAAAAGTAGAACTATAGATGTCAGCGCTCAATTAAAGCTAAGAAAATCGGTAGCAGCACAAGAGCAATTATATGAAGGTGCTGTGCCGATTTATGCGGGTATAGCTATTTTGGTACATCGTCCCAGTGCAGAAAAATTAGATGAAGCGACAAGATACATTGAAAACTGTTTTCAACGTCCTGCACGAGTAATTAGAGAAACAGAGTATGCCTGGAAAATCTGGTTGCAAACTTTACCAATAGTTTGGGAAGGTTTGTTAGCAAGACCTTTCAACCGTCGCCAGTTATATTTAACAAGTGAAGTACCTGGATTAATGCCTTTAGTGCTAACTAAAGGAGGTGACAGACAAGGCTTTGAATTGATCGCCGAAGAAGGAGGAACACCTGTACACCTGGATTTGTTTAACCAGCATAAAAATTTAGCACTATTTGCAACAACTCGTGCTGGTAAATCGGTATTGGTGTCAGGGATTTTGACTCAGGCTTTGGCTTATAATATTCCTGTAGTGGCGTTGGACTTTCCCAAACCCGATGGCACATCTACCTTCACCGACTACACACACTTTATGGAGGAGAATGGAGCCTATTTTGATATTTCCAAACAATCGAATAACTTGTTTGAGCAACCAGATTTGCGCTCATTAGATCCAGAACAACAGCGCGATCGCATGTTGGATTATGTCGCCTTCCTAGAATCAGCCTTAATGACAATGGTTTTAGGCTCGTCCAGCGAAAATCAACTCTTGTCGCAAACAGTGCGATCGCTCCTCAACTTAGCTTTAGGAGCCTTCTTTACTGATGAAGGTATCAAAGAGCGATATAAACTAGCAATAGCTGGAGGATTCGGTAGCCCAGCCTGGCAGAAAACCCCGACTTTAAGAGACTTTCTGTATTTCTGTTCGCCAGAACACTTGGAGTTAGATTCCATCGGAGGTAGGGTTGAAGATGCTCTCAGTCAAATTCACCTACGCTTGCGATTTTGGCTTTCTAGCCGAGTAGGTAAAGCAATTTCTGCACCCTCTAGCTTTCCCACCGATGCCCAACTTTTAGTATTTGCTCTGAGAAACTTATCAGATAGTGAAGACGCAGCAGTGCTATCGTTGAGTGCCTATTCAGCAGCATTACGACGCGCATTAAGCAGTCCAGCTTCCATATTCTTCATCGACGAAGCACCGATTCTATTTGAATTTGACCAAATTTCTGACTTAGTAGGTAGAATTTGTGCCAACGGTGCAAAAGCAGGAATTAGAGTTATATTATCGGCACAAGACCCCGATACAATTGCCAAATCCAAAGCAGCATCGAAAATTTTGCAAAACTTGACCACACGATTAATTGGTCGGATTCAGCCAGTTGCGGTTGATAGTTTCACAAGTATTTTAAAATATCCTCGCGAAGTTATTGCTCGCAATGCGACTGAAAGCTTTTTTCCACGTAGAGAGGGTATATATAGCCAATGGCTGTTAGATGATAACGGAATTTATACCTTTTGCCGCTACTACCCAGGTTACGAACAATTGGCAGTAGTTGCTAACAATCCCCAAGAACAAACTGCACGTCAAAAAACTATGCAAGAATATAACGATAAATATGAAGCAGTTTCTGTATTTGCACGTCAGCTAGTAGCATCACTGCGCGGTGGTGTATAGCGGAGGATAAATTAATGATTTTAAAAATTTGGCATAAAGTTTTTTAATACCATAAATGAACACAGATAATTAATCTGTGTTTATCTGTGTGCATCTGTATTCGCATTTCCAAAACTCTATTTTGCTATCAAAAAAGCTTAACATAAGTAAGTTAGTGGAAATAAATCAAGCTATGTTACGAAACATCAATATGCTTGAAACCTTTACCAATGACCAATGACTAATGACGACCTTAACTAGTTAGCTTTATTTGTACCGACCTACTTAGCACACAACTTCGTCTAGCTTTTTAGGAATATATTTATGCGAAAAACAACTTTGCTCACACTTTCTCTGACATGCTTAATCATGCTACCAGCAACGGCAGAATTAGGCAAGGTTTGGACTGATTTTCAGTCTTATGCAGGAGACTTACAAGACTATCTCAAAAATAATCTCACCGATACATTACAACCATTAGAAGCAGACACTCAAACCGCGATTGATAACTCTACAGGAGATTTGAACATACCTAACCCAAACGCAGCAGGAGAAAGCATTCGCGATAGCATGACTTGGTATTATGTCACGGATAAATTCGATAATAATTCCACTGTGAGAGCAAATTTAGTTAGTAATGAAATCAACCGCCTAATTACTCGGGGTGCAGTGGCTGGTGTTATGGGTGCAAATGGGCAAAGCACCTTAAGAGAGAAGTTAAAAGCAACTGAGGACTCCCTAGATAGAATTGAAAGTTCAAAAAGTTTTGTAGAAGAAATTTTAGAAAATTTAAAAAGTACAATTACCGATCTCGCTAATCCAGCATCAAGATTGGGTTTAAATCAAGCTGATCTACAGGCACAAAATATTAATATTCAACAAGAACAAGCCAAAATGATCGGAGAAACACTTGGTCAGACAGTGCAGACAAATCAGTTTTTGCAATACTCCAATTTAAATTTAGCGAATATTTCCCAGCAGGTAGAAGAAACAAATCGTGCTCGCAGGGTAGATACATCAGCAGAGGCGGCGCGATTGTTACGAAACACTTCGCAAATAGATTTATTCGGCAGACAATTTGAAGAATAGATTCAACAATAAGTAGGTCAGCACAAATAAAGTTAACTCGTTATGGTCGTCATTTGTCATTGATAAAAGTTTCAGCATGATTACATGTCTTGACAAACTTAAGTTATCCTACTTCCTTTTTACAAAATAAATGCCCATGAACTCCGTTAACAACAAATAAATGAACGTTTTTTTTCTTCCTTTCAAAATTGTTGCCGAAATAGGTGTCCCTGAGATTCTCGATAATGGTGTTACAACTGCCAAAAGTATTTCAGAAAGCTGGGACAATCAATGGTTGGATTTATTACAAAATAATACTAGTGAAAATTTATATGGAACGCTCACGAATGTGGGTGTATTTTTTGCAGTCGGAACCCTGTTGTTTTTCATGATACAATGGCTCAGGGATGTTTTATATAGTGAGTATTCCCGCCCTATCTCGGCTTTGATTTGGCCTTTTATTGTGGTGATACTATTAACCAATACTGGCAACGGTAGCGTACTTTCAGATCTGACGCTGGGTGTACGAAATTTTATTAATACAGTGAATCAGCAAGTGTTGACAACCGCAGATGCCAATCAAAATTACCAGCAAGCATTGAATATGGGTGTTGCAGAAGAGGTAGCTGGTTCTTTGCTGCGTCCTTGCCAGTCACTAACTGGCGAACAACAAACTCAATGCTTTGTCAGAGCCAAAGAAAAAATGGATATTCTCTGGCAGGAATATAGAAATTTATATGGAGATAAAACTTGGATCAACAGATTGGAAAATAGAGTCAATCAGATTGCATATGGTACGGGAAATATATCAGAAAACACATTTAGTTCTCTATTAGGTTCTAATATCCAAACTAGTATCAAAAACTTTTTAATTTCCTTACAATATGCATTTCAAAATTTAATAGAAGCTACTATGTTGCTGATAGCAGCTTTAGGGCCGTTGGCAGTGGGAGGTTCTTTATTACCTGTAGCTGGTAAACCGATTTTTGCTTGGCTGACTGGATTTTTATCGTTGGGAATTGCGAAATTTTCATTTACCATCATTACTGTGTTAACTGCCACAGTGATTGTCAATGGGCCAGGGGAAGCTGGTAACGCCGATCCTGATTTAATGTGGTTCATGATTTTTATGGGAGTTTTGGCTCCAATCTTATCTTTGCTTTTGTCTGGTGCGGGAGGATTTGCAATATTCAACGCTATTAGTAATACGACTTCATGGGCAAGGGAGAGGATATAAATCAGCGGGAGAAATGGGTAAATGGTGCGCTTATTAGAAAAAAGACAAAAATCAGTCAGTCTTTTGACGACCTTTGCGATCGCCACCTTTGGATTGCAAGTATTAGCTTTAATTTTTTTAACATTACAAGGTTTAAAAATTCGCCAGCTGAGTCTCAGGAAACCTGCTGCTTTTGTACAATTAATAGCTGGTCAACCAATAGGTGTTACTGATGATTTAGAAAGAAACTCAGAAGCAATTCGGCAATTTGTCAGCAAAACGATGACATCAATGTTTAACTGGTCTGGAACACTTCCGCCTCAAAATATTGAAGAAGTCTCAAAACCCAAACCAGATTCGGGAATACTCATTAAAACGTCACAAGGTAATACCAAAAAAGTTACCACCAGTAGTTGGATAGCGAGTTTTGCCATATCAGAAGACTTTCGCAAAGGTTTCTTAAGTGAAATAGGAGCAATGACGCCCCCGGAAGTTTTTGCTAATAATGCCAACCAAGCTATGTCAGCACAATTAGCAATTAAACGGGTTTATCCCCCTCAAAAAATTGCACCAGGTAAATGGCGAGTTGGTATGGTAGCTGATTTGATTCAAAAAAAACGAGATAGTGATAGAAAAGTCATCACTCCTTTTAATAAAGATTTACTTGTTCGTGCTGTAGATTATTTTCCTTATCCAGTAGAAGATACTACCAGCGTTCTGCAAAAAGCAATTTATAGCATTCGTTCTGAAAGGTTGGAGATTTACGAAATCCGGAATTTATGTTTGCTGGATAATTATAACAATCTAAGTCCAGATAAATTACAGCAGTGCGGTAGTGGAATAAAATCGGATAGCTTCACTAGATAGCATATTGCAATTTACCGAGTTTATTGTTAATGCAGTTATTTAAGTCAGATAATAGAAAAACAAGTATCTTACCACTGTTCGCTGTAGGAACATTTGGTTTGAATATTTTTACTTTGTTGATTTTGATGTTTCACGGATCAATGTTGCAACAGCTAAGTAGGCAATTAACGCCTCAAAGTTTGGTGCAACTTGCTGATGGTCGAGCAATCACAGCAGATCCCACAGAAAATTTAGAACGATACCCCCAGACAATCCGGCGTTTCGTAGGTGAAACTATGACTTTAATGCTGACTTGGTCTAAGCAGCAGCAACCAGAAACAGTATGGCAAATTAGTTCTGAACTTTTAACCAATAATGTCAAGCAAAAATTTCAGTCAGAAGTTATTAATGTAAATACAACAAATCAATTTGAAAATCGCGGTGCTGAAAGTGTATTGGTAATCCAAAGAATTTCTCAACCTCAAAAAATTGGGGATGGTAAGTGGAAAGTAGAGTTACAAGCTAATCAATTAATTTTTAATAATTCCGACAGATTGGGAAAATCTGTACCGTTTAATAAACAAATTTTAGTCCAGGCAACAGATACACAAACAACTTCACTACCTGACTTACCAGTTTCTTGGAACTTAGCGGCTTATCGCCTCGGCGAAGCTAGGCTAGAAATTTACAATATATGTGACATCAAAGATAAGAACTGTTCTTGAAATGAGACTGAAGCTATACTATGACTCGATATTCAATTCCTTCAGAAACTACCCCAGATAATTTAGTGAATTCCACTACCGACGATTACCAACCAGAAATACAATCTTCTGATTGGGAATTTCGGATGGCGAGACTGGTTGGTTTTCAAGAAGAATCTCCAGCTATTGCTGATGATGTGGAAGTACCAGAAGATTCAGCCAGCCCAGCGCCAGCACCCGCCACCAGAACATCAGAAGTTTCCACCCAGCAATCCCTTTCATCTAATCCTTTTGCTAAATTGGCGTTGGTAGGAACTGGTACCTTTGCTTTGGTTTTATTAGCTGGCGGCTTTTTGTCACAGTTGATGAATGCTGGTAATCAAAAGCCTAAAAAAAATAATATTGTAGTTCAACAACCGCGATCGCAACCAACAACCGAATCTCGCCTGGAACAACTAGAAACAGAACTAGAGACTTTAAAAACCAAATTAGCCCTTGCTGAACAAGCGCAAGCGGTGAAATTAGCCCAACAAAAACTCAGAACTGAAAAAATGATCCCAGCTACTCCGACGCCACCGCCAGTTGCCTCTAGACCAAGAGTACCAACCCCTGTAAAAACAGTTTACGTGCCTAGGGTAGAAACCCGCGTCGTCCGAGTACCCCAACCTCAGCAACAACCTCTCCCGCAACAAACAGTTTCACCACCAGTTGCCAAGCCAGAAACTCAACCAAACGTTGAATTAACCCCACCAGATCCAATGGAGGAGTGGGCAAGGTTAGCAAAGTTAGGTAGCTACGGTCAGGTGTCAGCTGCTGCACCTACTAATACGACTAATAACACTATTAGTCGTACTCCTCCTGAACCTGTACAAAATCCTAGAGTCCAGCGATACGCTACAAACCCCCAGCCTCAGCCAACTCCACAACCTTCACAACAAGAAACTTCTATTGTTAGCCAAGCACGAACACAGAATCCCAAATCAGTACCAGTAGGAACAAGTACTAAAGCTGTCCTAGCGACAGCTATATTTGGAGAAACTAGCAGAGCAACTAATAATAATAATAAAAATGACAGTGGCAAAAACCTATTTGTAGTCCGCTTGAAAGAACCATTAAAAGCAGCAGATGGTACTGTTGTCTTACCAGCCAAAACCGAGATATTGACTGAAATTAGTTCTCTTTCCGAACAAGGTTTGCTGCAACTCAATGCAGTCAAACTAATTAACCAAAATAATGGCAACATCACAGAACGCAGTTTAGATAACAATGCCATACTAATTCGCGGTTCCGAAGGTAGACCTTTGGTTGCAAACCAATATAAAAAAGGAGGCTCATCCCTTCTCTGGATGGATGCGGGACAGTTCGTATTGGGAGCAGCTGGTAAAGTCGGAGAGATATTTAATCGTACTGAATCAGAAGTCGTTCGAGATGGTGACTTCAGTTATATTAGAAACAAAAACCCCCAACGCAACGTCTTAGCCGGGATTTTGGAAGGTGGGGTTAGAACTGTAGTCCCCCAAATTACCCAACGCAATCAACAGGCTATGTCCCAAATGATGCAACGCAGTAATATTTGGTTTCTGCCAGCAGGAACAGAAGTAGAAATATACGTCAATCAAATGATGCAGTTTTAGATTTGATCAATGTTGTTTGATCAAGTGAATATTCACTCTCTAAGGTACGTTAAGGTAGTAACGCACCGCTAGTTTTCCTGTATGCGGCCATGAAAAACAACATCAACTTTCCAGTAAATACGCCAGGTAATTTTCCTTTCCTAACTCTCGCTTCCCTAATTTTTTCGGCTGCAATCTTATTGCTAACAGGTCGTGCTTTAGCAAACAACGCCGTTCTCCGTTCCATGTTTTCCTGTCAAGCACAGGGTTTAGGAGGAGCAATACCCACTGTAAATGTTTGGTTTCAGCAAGGAACGAACTTAAGCTTTATTCAAGCTGGAGAAACAATTAAAAAAGTTTGGTTAAACGATCCATCACAGGTGACTATGGATTTTGACGGCCCCATGTGTATGCAATTTGGCCCAGACCGCAATAATAACATGGGAGATTGTAAAAACTCAGCAGCAAGTGTTATTCAACTCAGACGTATTCAAAAAATAAAAATTCCCGGACTACCCAACACTGACAAAACACTTTTAACAGTAGTTACTGAAGCGCAAGGCAAGAACAAGTTGTATACCTTTGAAATTGTCTATAGTGATGGTAAGCCTCACTACCACACTCTAGCTATTTTCCCCGATCCTCCTTCTGCTACTCCAAACCCTTGCGTGAGGGTTGCAAAATAAACAAATCGGCCAGCAAACCTCCCAGTGCAGTTACCAACAATAACGGCGTTAGCCAATCACCCCAACGCACATATAAAGTCTGCGTTTGTCGTCGATAAATCGTTTTGGCATGAATTTCGTAGGTGTTATGTCCGGATATCCACACAGTTCTGCCGTGGGGATCTACAAAAGCTGAATACCCTGTATTCGTTGCTCGCGCTGCCCATCGATCGGTTTCAATCGCCCGCATGATATCTTGGGCGTGGTGCTGTGCTGGCATAGATGCACTGTAATGGGCATCATTAGATGAGCTAAGTATAAATTGTCCACCTGCTTGCGCTTGACGGCGAAATTGCTCAGAAAAAGCAGACTCGTAACAAATGCCAGCGATCGCCCGACCGAAAGGCGTATCAAATACTTGATTTAGCGAACCGGGAACTTGGTGTTCATCCAGAGGTGACAGGCGGCTAATGATACCACCCAAAACTTTCTCAAAGGGGATGTACTCTCCGATAGGTACTAACTTTGCTTTGTCGTAACGGCTAAAAACATTACCATCACCTGTAAAGGTAAACAAACTATTCGTATAACTCCGTCCCCGTTCTCCAAAACCGCCAATCCAAGCTACAACGCCTTTTTCTCGCACTGCATCCACCAAGGAACTACGCGTAATGTCACGTTGGAAAAAAGGTAAAGCTCCTTCCGGCGTTAGCACTGCATCTACATCTTGAGCTACCAATGTGAGATATCCGCTAGTGTAACCTTCAATCGCACGACGCAAGCCTTCTGGATAAAGTTTAATTTGGTTGGGAATATTGCCTTGAATAATCCCCACCTTTAACGCTGCTTGTGGTGGTTGAATTAGAGGACGACTGTATAAGTTAAAACCAATTAGGTGTAAAGTAATTAATAATCCTGCGGCGATCGCTAGATATTTGTTAACCAACCACAGAGGCACAGAGAACACAGAGAAAATCTTGGTGTCCTTGGCGTCTGTGCGGTTAATCCAAGCTTCCGCAATCAATCCATTCACTGCCACAATTGCTGCTGTCACAGCAATAGGCCCCGAAAGTTGACCTAGGTGTAAAATTACGAGATTCTGCGGACTCTGAGTGTAAGAAAGAGAACTCCACCATAAGGGGCCAGCACTCCAAAGTGCTTCTAAGCCACACCAAAGAGCAGTACCGATGAGAACACGAGTGATGGGGGATATTTGTAGAGACACGCCATGACGCGTCTGTGTACCTAATCTAAAATTCAAAATCCATGCTAAACAAGCAGCCCAAACTGCAACTAATGCCGCTCCCCAAAGGGTAATGAATATCCAGCAAAACAAAGCAATTCCCAGACTCGCCAACCAAGGAACCCCCATCCAAGTCATGGGGTGAATTCCTGTAATCCAGAATAGGGCTAGTCCGTGATAACCGATACCCCAAGCGAGGGAGATGGGGAGAGGGAGAGATGGGGAGAGGGGGGAAGATTGGTTTTTTCGTTTTGCAGAATCTATAACTAACACCCAGAGGGGAGCGAGGGCAAACCATGCCAAGAACCATGCGTTTACGGGTGCGACGGTCAAACCCATCAAAATACCGCTTCCTAAAGCAATTAGGACGCGGATAAAGTGAGACGCCGTGACGCGGAGAGTAAATTTCAAAAATTCTCTGTGTCCCCGCGTCTGTGTGTCTCCGTGTCTTCTCTTACTCAGTTTCTGTCGCATCACCGCTATCGGGAGGAACTATTGCTACTCCCGTAATCACATCATCTTCATCTAGGCGTTGCACGCGCACTCCAGTAGCGGAACGCGATTGAACGGAAATCGCATTCACTGCCTGTCTGATGATAATACCCCGACTAGTAACCATCATGATTTCATCGTCGCTATTGACAATGTGCAGGGTTGCGAGTTGGTCTTTGATTTTGCGATTTTTAAATTTGGTCGCCATTATACCCTGACCGGCACGGTTTTGCAGGCGGAACTGAGCAACGGGAACCCGTTTACCGTATCCTCCCATTGTAATCACCAATACCCATGGCCCTTGATGGCCATTGCCTGGTACTTCTGTGGACTCTTCATTCTCGATTTCTTCGATTTCGAGATCTTCGATTTCGGCGTCTGAGACTGTAGCTATATTGGCCAGAATCGCAGCAGGCAGAATATCCATACCCACTAATTCATCTGCTTTCTTGAGTTTCATGGCTTTGACGCCACGTGTCGCCCGACCGAGAGGACGCAGTTGTTCGTGATCGCAACGAAAGTGAATGGCCATGCCATGACGAGAACCAATAATAACGCTGTCTTCTACTCTTGCCCGTCGTACCCAGCGCAGTTGGTCTCCTTCTTCTAGGGAAATGGCAATCAAACCATTGGCACGAATATGGCTAAACGCTTCCAATACGGTTTTCTTGATGTTACCGCCTTTGGTGAGCATGACCAAATATTCATCGCTGGTAAACTCGCTCACGGGTACTATTGAAGTGATTTTTTCCTCTTTGGGGATGGGCAACATCTGCACAATTGGCGTGCCGCGACTGGTACGAGAACCTACGGGAATTTGATAGGCTTTTAGGCAGTAAACGACACCACGCTCGCTGAAAAATAACAGGCTGTCGTGGTCGCAACAAGTCAAGAAATGCTCAACGCCATCATCATCTTTTACCTTCGCGGCGGCTTTGCCTCTAGTTGCACGGCTTTGCGCCTCAAAGGTGTTGACTGGCATCCGTTTAATGTAACCTTGCTCGGTTAGCAAAATGACAGCTTTTTCGTTGGCGATTAGGTCTGTGTCTTCTAAATCCCCTTCACCGTGAGTAATTACCGTGCGGCGTGGTGTGGCAAATTTTGCTTTTAGTTGCCCAACTTCTGTTTCAATAATTTGCAGTATTCGCTCTCGCCGTGCCAAAATATCCTGCAAGTCAGCTATCTGCGCTTGTAAGTCTTCGTGTTCTTGACGGATTTTATCTGCTTCTAGGGCAGTTAACCGCCGCAGTTGCATCTGCAAAATTGCATCCGCTTGCGCTTCTGAAAGCCCGTAAGTGGTAATTAATTCTCCTTTGGCTGACGGTGTATCAGCTGCGTGGCGAATTAAAGCAATAATTGCATCTAACTGAGCCAAAGCTATCAACAATCCTTGCAGGATGTGGTCGCGTTCCTCGGCTTTGCGCAGTTCGTATTGTGTACGTCTGGTAATCGCTTCAATGCGGAAATCGAGGAAAACTTGTAGAAACTGCTTGAGGGTGAGTATCTGAGGTTCGCCATTCACCAACGCCAGCATGTTCGCCCCAAAATTGGCTTGTATTGGCGTTTGCTTGTAGAGGTTGTTCAGGACTACACGGGGATAAGCATCGCGCTTGAGTTCGATGACAATTCGCATCCCATCGCGATCGCTTTCATCCCGGATATCGGCAATTCCGTCGATGCGCTTTTCATTGACCAACTCGGCAATTTTTTCAATCAATGCTGCTTTGTTGGTTTGATAGGGCAATTCAGTAACTATAATTGCTTCCCGATCTGGACGACCTCGTTGTTCGATGGTTTCAATATTTGCCACACCGCGCATGGTGATCGAACCGCGTCCACTGGTATAAGCTTCTTTAATCGCCGCAGTCCCGAGAATCTGACCTCCAGTCGGAAAGTCTGGGCCGTGAATATACTGCATTAACTGGATGTCAGTAATTTCCGGGTTATGAATCAGGGCCACCAATCCATCAATCAATTCACCCAAATTGTGGGGCGGGATGTTGGTTGCCATCCCCACAGCAATTCCCGAGGAACCGTTTAACAACAACTGCGGTACCCGTGCCGGTAGGACAGTCGGTTCTTGCTGGGAACCGTCGAAGTTATTAACAAAATCTACGGTTTCCGATTCGATATCTTGTAGGAGAGCGTCACCTGTTAAAGCTTGCAAGCGGCATTCAGTATAACGCATTGCCGCTGGGGGGTCGTTGTCTACAGAACCAAAATTACCATGTCCCTCAATTAAAGGCGATCGCATGGAAAAATCCTGTGCCATCCGCACCAAGGCATCATAAACTGCCGTGTCGCCGTGGGGGTGATATTTACCTAATACTTCCCCTACCACACGCGCACATTTACGGAAGGGACGATCTGAGGTCAACCCCAACTCATGCATGGCGTAGAGAATACGCCTATGCACAGGTTTCAGACCATCCCTGGCATCTGGTAGCGCCCGACCTACAATGACGCTCATGGCGTATTCCAGGTAAGACCTGGACATTTCGTTTCGCAGATCCGTGGGGATAATCCTCTCCTGAGAGGTTGTCATAACCTAAAAAACTCCAAGAATGGTTAGTTTCAGCGAAGAAAGCGCAAATAAGCAAAATTATTCCAAATTATCCTTGAATAATTGCCATAATTTGTTACAATTTTAGCACATCTTGTCATTTTCTGGCTGGCAAGGCAAAGTCAGGGGGTCAATAGTTAGTGGTTAGTAGTTAGTAGTTATTTCTCCCACTCTCCCCATCTCCCCATCTCCCCATCTTCCACTCTTCTAACCTCTGCCTTTGTTACGAAGCATCTTGCTTAGACTTGAGCTGAGATGTAATAAAAGGAACTTTGGGAGCAAAAAAGAATCCAATCAAACTGGCAAACAAGATGGGTGTAAAGGAAGCAAAATTGGTGAGTTTCGACAGCAGCAAAGTCGTACTTACGGGCGTGCGCGTCACCGCAACGTTGAGAGATGCCATTACACAAATCATAGCCAAGCTAGAATTAAGTCCAGGAACCAACACTGCCATAGCTTTACCTAGACAAGCACCAGTGAAAAACAGGGGGATAATAAATCCACCAGGCCATCCGCCCGTAACTGTAACGCTAATGGCAGCCATTTTACTCAAAGCTAAAGTCAAAAGAACAATAGCAGTAAAACTGCCAGTAACGATCGCTGTTAACTGTTCATGTCCAAAAAAGCGAGTCAGCGGCAATAACAAAGCTAAAATACCCAATCCCAGTCCTGCTAATGTTGTGCGGATATAAACTGGGCCGGGAATACGGGCAAATAGGCGATCGCATCCGTGAAAAATTCCTATAAACACCCATCCTGCTAACGCCCCAATCACCCCGAATAAGATCGCAAACGCAAAATTATTGACATTATCTAGGCTGTACTGGGGAAAATACCAAGTGGGTGCAATTCCTAAATTTGTAATTACCGCAAACACCAGATAACTAGCGCAACTGGAAATAATGGCAGGTATCACTGCTTCGCTATACTCCACCACGTACTTGTGGTGCAATATTTCTAAAGCAAACATCGCACCAGCTAGAGGTGCACCAAACAAGGCAGTAAAACCCGCCGCCATTCCTGCCAGACTCATCGTGCGGATATCGTCTTGGCCTTGAAGTTTGAGGCGATCGGCAGCCCAAGTGCCAACCGAACCTGTTACCTGTACTAATGGTGCTTCCGGACTGGCACTGCCACCTGCTGATATGCTGACCAAAGAAGCAAGAATCATGGATGGATTTTTGCGAATATCTAGGCGTCCGCTACGAAAATTGATGTTATCTATAAGAAGGCCGATTTCCCCAGGACTTCCAAGGAAATGAATTATTAGACCTACTACTAAACCAGCTAGTGGCATCACCAACAGAAGACTAAAACCTGTAAATTTTTGCAGTCCTTGAGTTAGTAGTTCTAAGACACTCCAATACAATGCAGCAAATAAACCACCCGCAATTCCCACAACCGCCCAGCGTAAAACCCAAAGGGAAATCATGAAAGGATGACGTCTTGTCAATCCAACTAGTTGTGAGAATGTCCAACGTTGATTTTGCTCTAATCTTTTACCCTGGTTTGGCACTGCCTTGACTACTGTAGTGAAAAGACAAAAAAGCGCATGATGACGCTTTCCATACTAATTATCATCTACTTTGGAACTTAATTTTGACTTAGTACAGCTTTGCATAAAAAAGTAGCGATTTGAAACGCACAGAGAAGTTTTTAGGCGCGATAGCGACTTCCCGTAAGGGTACGGAGGTTTCACGCCACGTGCTTTATGCCGGGGAACCCTTTCGGCAGTCGCTCATGGGGGGAACCCCCAAGACCGCGCTACCTCACCACCGCAGTGGCTCCTCCGTTAGCGTAGCTCCTCGCGTTTTACTCGTGGCTCAAAGCTTCGGTGGGATCGCAAAGGAAAGCGCACCAGAAGCGCAGAGTCTTTGTGCAAAAATTTCGCGCGCGAACTTACGAAATGTTGTACTTAGTTTCCTCTTTTCAAGCAGTTCCAATGATAAAAGTTTCACTGCCATGCATGAAAAATCTCACCCTGTCCTATCGGACACCCTTCTCTGCAAGATCGGAGAGGGCCAGGAAGTGAGGTTACTTTCAAGGCAGGGGGAACCAATCTCTAGCTTTATTGTCCAGAAGGGTCTTCACATTAATCTCTGGATAGAGGAAAAGCCGAAAGATTCCATCTAACTAATTAATACTTAGTTGAGAAATTGGGAGGACCAGTGTGATAAAGATACCATTTAGGGAGTACATTGCTCATAACCTTATTGGTACGCCACTGGAAGAGGTTGCCAAAAACGTTGCTTATTTCACTGAGTTTCGACGACGAATTAAGCATCCTGAGCTTCGAGAGATTTACGTTGAACCCTCACGAATGAAAATAGCAATGGCTCGAATCATTAACGACTCAATGAATTGCATTGATGTTGGTGCTCACTTAGGTTCAGTGCTGAGTGTGATAAAACGACTATCACCACATGGAAAACATATTGCCATCGAACCAATTCCTTACAAGTGCAGATGGTTAAAGCAAAAGTTTCCAGATGTAGAAGTTCTGCAACTTGCTCTCAGTCACAATGTTGGAGAAGCAGACTTCATGATCCAGTCTCGTCGTTCTGGGTTTAGCGGATTACGCATACACAATTCTGGCAGCAGTGGTGGATATATTGAGACTATGAGAGTAAATTGTTCAAGACTTGATGATATTGTTCCATCATCTCAGTCTATAGGCTTCATAAAAATTGATGTAGAGGGAGGTGAGCTAGCAGTGCTTCAAGGTAGTGAAGCTTTATTAAAACG
This sequence comes from Fischerella sp. PCC 9605, assembly GCF_000517105.1. Classification (GTDB taxonomy): domain Bacteria; phylum Cyanobacteriota; class Cyanobacteriia; order Cyanobacteriales; family Nostocaceae; genus PCC9605. Next base: position 1,011,661 of record NZ_KI912148.1, read on the forward strand.
CTGTCAACCCGTTGTTATCTTAGAGTGTACTAAATCCGGATTAGCAGCTTATGACATCTGTTCCAGAGATGTCTATGACTTTCTTCATACTCACTCATATTCACTATTTTTGTTCAAGGATTGGCTTGCAGATGGGGAAGCATTAAGTTACGAGAAATTCGTGGAATCAATGCAGTATCCGTTCCAAGCTTTCAATTTCCTGGCTGTACATAACGGGTAATTCAAGTTCGTGCTGCTTTGAGAAAACAAAACTTCACCCAATCGATAAAGGTAACTTAAGCCTCAAGGTAGTATGTGCCTTACTCAAGGAGAGTCTAAGATGCTTGCGTATAAGAATTGAGGAAAGATTGATGGAGAATAAGAAAACAGCTCCCATGAGTAAAGAAACTGTTCCTGAGCAAGCAGAAAGGTCTAGCCCAGAAGGTGATGAAACACAACTCAGTCCAGAATTGCGGGACAAAATCAAACATCCTCCGAAAATGGATGATGTGTTGCGGGAGTTACCGCCAGACGAACTGAAGAATAACCAAGCAGTTGTGCCAGAAATGCTTGATGAACCAACCGACGAAATCATCGGTTTCACAAAAGACTAGTGAGGATACAATTCATTCAGTATCCTGCTGCCTACTTTGTCCGCACTATGCTGCCAGTTATCTATTCTGACGAATTTCTGGATCACAAGACTGGATATTTACATCCAGAGAAACCGGAACGCTTGAGCGCTATTACCACTGCTCTGAAAGCAGCGACATTTGCTTCTAAAATTGAATGGCGATCGCCCACACCTGTCGATCGACGTCCGCTGATGTCGCTGCTGGAGGAAGTACACACCCAAAGCTACATCAAAAAAGTCCAAGAAGTTGCCTCTAGTGGTGGTGGTTATTTGGATACAGACACCGCCGTTTCTCCTCGCAGTTATGATGTGGCATTGCTGGCCGTGAGTGCTTGGTTAGATGGAGTTGATGTGGTTCTAGAAACTAGCAACCCAACTTTTGTACTGGCACGTCCCCCCGGACATCACGCCGAAAGAGATTATGGTATGGGGTTTTGCTTATTTTCCAACGCGGCGATCGCTGCTTTCCATGCTCTGAAAAAACCAGAAATTAACCGCGTTGCTATCCTCGATTGGGATGTACATCACGGCAATGGTACCCAAGCAATTGTAGAAACTAATCCGCAAATTGCCTATTGTTCTCTGCATCAGTATCCTTGCTATCCGGGTACAGGTAAAATAACAGAGCGAGGTTTTCATAACAATGTGTTAAATTTGCCCATACCTCCTAGCAGCGATGTCGGCATATATCAGCCTGTTTTTGAAAAAAAGGTAGTCCCTTTCTTATTAGACTTTCAGCCAGATTTGTTAATAATCAGTGCTGGTTACGACGCCAACGCTGATGATCCGCTGGCTATGATTAATCTGCAACCCCAAGATTACGGTTTGTTCACCGAATATTGTTTGGGCATCACTCGTAAAATTCTGTTTGGGTTGGAAGGAGGTTACGATTTATCGGCACTTTCCCAATCAGTTGTCGCAACAGTTGAGCGGTGCTTAGTGTGAAGATATGTAAATCAACTTAGCAAATCTGGCTCTTTGAACAAAAAAGAGCCAAATTATGTATTAAAGAGTCATAAGCGGCGTCAATCACTCCTAAATCAGTCATTATTGATCAATTTCCGTAAAAACATAATTAATTACATCAGTTTTCATTCGTTTGATTCACAATCACAATGCAGGGGTGTAGATGACCAGAGTGCAAGTTCTTGTAGAGTGTGGCGGTTCGCCTCTACCGCACGATCTCTTCACCAAAAAATTATTGTAGAGTTTTATTGCAAGTTTTAAGATAAAAAATATACCTTTTGATGAGTTTGCCATCAGACTTAGAATAGATAATTATGTCTTAAATATGTCTTATAAATAACAATAATACACAGTAGATAAACAGTAGTTACACTACTAAAAAATCTAGAAATTTTGAATGTGTATTTTGATTTAATTGCTATTTACTGCAATAAAAGTCTATGATCTGAGATCTTGCATCATTTCGATTGCGAGAGCCAGAGGCTCTCAATTCTTGTTACCAGGTTCAACTAACTAGGGTTTGGAGGCTCTGCCTCCAGGCACCTGCAACTGCTGCAATGAAATGAGCAGCTATTTCTACCTGTTAGGATTTATCATCTTGACCAGTTAATTATATGTACTTAAGGTTACTAATAGTCGCAAAAATTGTTTGCGTAATTGTAATGCGATGTAATTTTTACAGCTATTCCTGTTTCAGCACCTGGCTTCACAAAATATTGGCAAAAACTTATCCAATCTTTCAAAAGAAAAAGTTCTAGGCATATCGCTAAAGACCTAAAGTTTTGTTAAGATGCATATGCTGGTACTTCAAAGAGCGAAATTCAGCTATCAGAGTGTGAAGAAACAGATAGTACTAGCACCATCGAGTTCAAAAGAGCAAGCTATGACCACCTACATTTTCTTCGACGAAGCCCTCCGGATGCTTGTAAATGCCTTTCTAGCATCTGTAGTCCTGCTGATTGCAGCTTCCGGTATTGGTTTGGCAGTAATTGAAACGATAGAAAAAACAGGCGATCGCCCAGCATCTCCAAGGCAGTTTCGTTAAACCTCAGCTAAAAATTTAACTTCTTGTCGAAAACCATTGAGTGCCAGTGTTCACCGGACAAAAAACCTGGGAACACTAAGATGGAGAGTCTCAAAGCGTTGCATTCTTTACCAAGATGTCGAAAAAACATCAGTAAATTTACTGCAATTGAGACCGAAGCAAAGGAGCAAACTACAATGGGTTTATTCGACAAAATGTTCGGCACACAAAGCCACGTTCAAGATGCATTTACACCAGCAGAAGCTTTTGCCGCTGTCACCCTGGCTGCGATAGCCTCAGATGGTTATCTTTCTGAAGAGGAGGCGCGTGCTATCTCATCTACGCTGTCTCGCATGAGACTTTTCAGAAGTTATTCCAACGACGTAACGATCAGGATGTTTGACAAACTCCTGGGACTTTTAAGGCGGGAGGGTATCGATACATTGTTAAATGCTGCCAAGGAGTCTCTACCCCAAGACTTACGCGAATCGGCCTTTGCGGTGGCTACGGATCTGGTATTGGCTGATGGGATCGTTACTCAAGAAGAACAAGGATTTTTAAACGATCTGTATCAAGATTTAGGTATCACTAGTGATACCGCCACACAAATTGTGGAAGTGATGTTAATTAAAAATCGAGGGTAATCTCTGCCACACATCCAAAATTACTTGCAAAACAAGAATAGCAGAGAATTCGCGAAAATTAGTGTTTGAATAAAAAACAGGAGAATTTAGGGTTTTTAATAATAGAAAAAAGGGGAAGTGGCAGATGTGTTTTCTGTCTCTACTTCCCCTTGAAAATTTTTATGACTAGATAGGTTAACGGGAAGCTGCACAAAGCACATCTACAAGTCGGCGAAGGCAAGAGCGCAGTCACTCCTCTGCCTTCATAAGCTGTTCGACATTTAACTTGCATGATCTTGGCGGGCAAGATGCCCACCCCAGAAGAATTTGAAAAAATTTAAATATGCAAATTAAATGTACTTTAGCTTAATTAATTGGTGAATGCGAATTCTTACCAATCAAAATAATAAAAATTAGATACAACGGTTGCCAAAATCATGCTTTTCGTTACAAAATTTTGGGCAGCGATATCATTTTGATTACTTTGTTGTGAAAAATTTTAATGTGATTAGTTGCCGATATTTGATATAGTTCGTAGCTAAAAAAACAAGCCTTGACTACAGTTTTTCGGTAAATAATTATGCCAAAAAACAGACATTTTGGCTACATATTGACTTTTAGAAAAAATAAAGTTTTGAACAACTTTACAAAAATAATTATGAGCAAAATAAAGACAGAAAAGCAGACTGATGATTTGTGCTCGGAGACGACTAATGGTAGCTCTCACAGAGAACGCCCAACAAAAACGACTTACTATACAAACTGTCGAAATTGCTCCTAACACAACAGCGATTCGTTCGCTTGATTGGGATCGCGATCGCTTCGATATCGAATTCGGGCTACAAAACGGTACAACTTACAATTCATATCTCATTAAGGGCGATCGCATCGCCTTGGTGGATACTTCCCACACCAAGTTTCGCCACTTGTATTTAGAGACTCTCAAAAAACTGGTTAACCCAAAAGCTATTGATTACATAATTGTCAGCCATACAGAGCCAGACCATAGCGGCTTAGTTGAAGATGTTCTCCAATTAGCACCAAGAGCCACAGTTTTAGCGTCGAAAGTTGCACTCCAGTTTCTGGACAATTTGGTTCACGATCCCTTCTCGAAGCGCATCGTCAAAAGTGGCGATCGCATCGATTTAGGTCAAGGACACGAAATTGAATTCGTGAGTGCGCCTAACCTGCACTGGCCGGACACCATCTTCAGCTACGACCGCAAAAGCCAAATTCTCTTCACTTGTGACGCCTTTGGGATGCACTATTGCAGCGACGACACCTTTGACGTCAACCTAGAGGCAATTGAACCCGACTTTCGCTTTTACTACGATTGCTTGATGGGGCCCAACGCTCGTTCGCTGCTGAATGCGATGAAGAAAATGAGCGAACTGGGCAATATTAAAATCATTGCCAACGGACACGGGCCCTTACTTTACCACCATCTGGATGTACTCAAAGAGTGCTACCAGGGTTGGAGCCAAAAACAAGCCAAAACAGAAACCATCATCGGCTTGTTTTATGTTTCTGATTACGCATATAGCGATCGCCTCGCCCAAGCAATTTCTCAAGGAGTCCAGAAAACTGGCGTTGGCGTGGAAATGATGGATCTGACAACCGCAGAGATCCAAGAAATCCAAGAACTAGCAGGTCGCTCATCTGGCATCATTATCGGTATGCCTCCGACTGCAAACGTTGCGGCTCAAGCTGCAATTAGTGCGCTCTTGGGTGTAGTCAAAGATAAGCAAGTCATCGGATTTTTTGAATGTTACGGCGGCGACGATGAACCCATCGATCCGCTGCGGAGAAGATTTGTCGACCTTGGCGTTAAAGAAGCCTTCCCAGCAATTCGCATTAAAGAAACTCCTTCCCCAGTTACATACCAGTTATGTGAAGAAGCAGGTACTGACTTGGGACAAATGCTAGTCCGCGAACGCAACATCAAGCAAATTAAGTCTATTGACGTTAATTTGGAAAAAGCGCTCGGTCGGATTAGCAGTGGGCTTTACATTATTACCGCCAAGAAGAATGGAGTGCAAGGGGCTATGCTCGCTTCTTGGGTGGCACAAGCTAGTTTACAACCTTTAGGGTTTACAGTCGCCGTTGCCAAAGATCGGGCGATAGATTCCTTGTTGCAAGTCGGCGATAAGTTCGTCCTTAACGCTCTCGAAGAAGGAAACTATCAGGAACTGAAGAAACATTTCCTCAAACGTCTGCATCCTGGTGCGGACAGATTTGCGGGAGTGAAAACTCAAACAGCTAAAAACGGTTCCCCAATTCTCACAGACGCTCTCGCTTACATGGAATGCGAAGTCAAGAGCAGCATGGAATGCAGCGATCACTGGCTTTTATACTGCACCGTCACCGATGGTCGAGTTTCCAAACACGACGGACTGACAGCGGTTCGCCATCGCAAGGTTGGCAATTACTACTAAGAAATTATGAATTATGAATTATGAAGGCTGAAATTTTCATAATTCATAATTCATAATTCATCATTTTTTCCCTTCCCTCCCCTCACGTAAATACCTATGACCAATTCCAATCCTCGCGACGTGCAGGTTTTGCCAATTGCCACTAATACAACTGTGCTGCGAGCGCGCAGTTGGACACGCCTGCGCTTTGAAATTGAATATGCACTTGCTAGGGGCACTACCTCTAATTCCTATGTAATTAGTGGTGATAAAATCGCGGTTATCGACCCGCCACCGGAGACTTTCACTTTAATTTATCTAGATGCATTACGGCAGTGCCTGAATGATTGGGAACAGTTGGATTATGTCATCATCGGTCATTTTAATCCCAACCGCGTAGCAACTCTCAAAGCACTTTTAGATTTAGTTCCAAAACTCACCTTTGTTTGTTCTCTTCCCTGTGCTGCCAATTTGCGTGCGACTTTCCCCAACCGCGAGCTAAAAATCATCACCATGCGGGGGAAAGAAACTCTTGATTTAGGCAAGGGTCATGTTTTGAAATTCGTTCCCATCCCCAGTCCGCGCTGGCCGACAGGACTTTGTACCTACGACGAGCAAACACAAATTCTCTACTCCAATAAGCTATTCGGTGCCCATTTGTGTGGCGATGAAGTCTTTGATGAAGACTGGGATCTCCTCAAAGAAGACCAACGCTATTATTTTGACTGTTTGATGGCTCCCCATGCCACTCACGTGCAAGCTGCTCTGGAGAAATTATCGGAGCTGCAAGTGAGAATGTATGCTAGTATTCACGGACCGTTAATTCGCTATGGCTTATTGGAACTTACTAAAGCCTATGAAGAATGGAGTCAATCGCAAACAGAACGCGAGATTAGCGTTGCCCTACTTTATGCTTCAGCTTACGGGAATACGGCAACACTAGCGCAAGCCTTCGCCTTGGGACTGACGAAAGGTGGAGTCGCTGTAGAGTCGATTAACTGTGAATTTGCTCAACCCGATGAAATTCGCGCTGCGATTGAAAAGTGCGATGGCTTTATTATGGGTTCTCCTACCATTGGTGGGAATGCACCTACACCTATTCATACAGCCCTCGGTATTGTTTTAGCTGTTGGTGACAACAGCAAACTGGCTGGGGTATTTGGTTCATATGGTTGGAGTGGTGAAGCCTTTGATTTAATTGAAGGCAAACTCAAAGATGCTGGTTATAAATTTGGGTTTGATACCTTAAAGGCGAGGTTTAAACCCACGGATGTCACTCTCAAACAGTGTGAAGAAATGGCGACAGACTTTGCTCAAGCCTTGAAGAGATCGAAAAAACCACGTTTCACTCAAGCCGCTGCTACTCCGATGGAACAAGCTGTTGGTCGGATCGTTGGTTCTGTCTGCGTTGTCACAGCCAAGCTTGGAGATGTATCTACCGGGATGCTCGGTGCTTGGGTATCACAAGCAACTTTTAACCCACCGGGAATTACAGTAGCGATCGCCAAAGACCGAGCTGTTGAATCTCTCATGCATACGGGCGGTAAGTTTGTGCTGAATATCTTGGGCGAAGAGAATTACCAAGATTACATGAAGCACTTCCGCAAAAACTTTACCCCAGGAGAAGACAGATTTGCAGGCTTTTCTACAGTAGTTGCAGATAACGGCTGTACCATCCTCACCGATGCCTTGGCTTATCTGGAATGTTCAGTCAACAAACGCATGGAATGCGGCGACCATTGGGTTGTGTATGCGATCGTTGACAATGGTAAATTACTGCAACCAGAGGGTGTAACTGCCATCCATCATCGCAAAGCAGGCAATCATTATTAATTCTTTCAGTTCGTAGTAGGCACTGTCTTCGCCATAAAAAATATTGTAGAGACGCGAAATTTCGTGTCTCTACACAATTTGTAAATTGTTGTTTATACAATCAATACATCTTAAGTTTTGTCTTTTGCTAAACCTGCATTAATAACTGATAAGGAAATAATATTGGAACAATTATTACTACTCTCCCGATGCAGCTTGAAAAATTTGTTCAGCAGTGAGATTTAACTTTGGGAAAGTTGGTGATTGCAGCCGATCGCTACCCCTAAACTGGCTAACAGTATATTCACCTTCAACTAGCGAACAGACTGATATAGTTGGCTGTTTTGGATTACCAATAAACCGCTTACCACCAAAAGCAAGATAATCTACAATCCAGTATTCAGGAATTCCAATTCCTTCATATTCACCAAATTTTTTGAAGTAGTCATCACGCCAATTAGTACTTACTACTTCAACAACCAATGGAATTGATCTACCCTGAGTAACTGTCGATTCTTTTTTCCAAAGTGGTTCATTTACTAAGTTAGAGCGATTCAATAACAAGAGATCTGGCGAATAGCCTGATTCACTTTCAGGTGGTTTGACTAACGCAGTTTTGGGTATGGAATAAGGTAGATTGAGACGGACATATTCTAAAGTGAATTTTTCAGCCAAAAATCCGATAATATCTTCGTGGTCGCCTGTAGGCTGTGGCATCTCAACAATCACTCCATCGTGTAATTCGTAGCGTCCACGATCGGGTTTCCACTCCACAAATTCTTGAAAAGTCACTAGCTTGGGTAAAGCTTGGCTCATACTGCCTCCAGTTAAAGACTAGTGTAAGTTACTGCCGAATCAAGCGATCGCATGGCAATAGCTCTTATTATTAACATTTAAGCAACTCTTCCCCTGCAAATGAGGAAGAGTTAGAAGTGAAGTTCTCTACAGTTTAATAAGGGGGATAACCAAAATCATCTTCATCCGGATAAATATAAGAATTAGAAACCCCCGCCGCTACCATCTTTGTTGGTTCCGCCTTCACTGGTTCCTTACCAAACTCCTTGTGTTCTTCGTAATTCCTAATAATTACTTCCGATTCTTCGGAATCAGAAGCAATCATATATTGTGTTAACGTTGCAATTGTGGGATGTTTGTAGTCCACAGTGGAAGCAACTAAAACCGTATTTGGTTCAATACCTCTTTCTTCAGAATCAATGATGGGGCAAAAAATTCCGTGGGCGTGAAATAGCGGGCCTTTTGGTGTCAAGGGTAACTTGCGGTATCCAGCATAAGCCCTTTCTAATTCGGCGAGGAACCCACCAGTAATTCTACCTTGTTGATACTCACAATAAGCTTTGCTGAAACTAGCTCCTGCTGCACCATTCAAAGTTAGTTGCAGTGGTAATTCATGTAAAAACTTTTTATTTTCTCCAACTAAAAAAATTAAATAACGTGTAAAAGTTTTAAATTTAAGTTTGTCTGCTAAAAAAGCATCATAATGATCTTTTAATGTACCTAGCTTCACACCAGTTTCTCGGTCTTTGACTGATAATGGCCCCCGACGCACTATCACTAGGCGTGGGGTGGTGGTGATGTACACCGTTTCGATCCCGGAGCTAAATTCATGCTCCACCTGCTGCCAATTTTCATCTGGTTGAAAGCCTACAGAATCTGCATTATCTAGCTTAATAGCCAAACCATAAGGCTGGATGCCATCTTGGCCATACCGAGGATTAATCATCTGACACCAGGGAATGACTTGAGAAGGCGGTGCATTAAATTTATCGTCCTCAAAGTCGAATTTTGTAGATGGTTTCATCGTCTTAGGCATTTGTGAGTGTCTTGCTAATCCAGTGTAAGAAATTCGTGGGGCATTGGAGTGGGTAGTGGCTTTTGTCAAATTAGACACAATAATTCTATGATTGACCAGGGCTGAATATTGGCGATCGCACCCGAGACAGAGAAGTTAAACAATGATACCTTTTGTATCGACCAGAGCGCACATTCAGCAAGCAGATTTTAACAATAGCTTTAGAGAAGGCAGTAAGCAGAAGTATCGATCAATGACTATTGACTCTGTACAGACGTGCCATGGCACGTCTGTACAACTCTTAACTTAGCTTTATCATTAATCTAAAATCAAAAATTTTTCTATGCTTGACCTTACCAAACTAACTCGGCAAATGCAGGGTTTGAGTCAGCATCTCACACAAGAAGCTGCTGCCAGTCGTCAACGTTTAGAATTAGCTCAAAAACATTTCCTTGACGCTTGCGATCGCCAAGAAGAATTCGTACAGAAACAGGAAAAATGGCGCGATCGCATTCTGTTTGCCAATGCTACTCCCCTAGAACCACTCAATACTTGCATAGAGATTCCCGTTCCACCAAAAGTTCACACCGTTCTCGCCACCGATGGTTCCCAAATCGCTCCTAACCATCACGAAATCGCTTACTGCTATCTCCTCAACATTGGCCGTGTTGTCTTACATTATGGTCAAAATAAACACCCTATTCTAGATAGTCTGCCGGAGATATTTTATCGTGCTGAGGATTTATACGTTTCGCGCCAGTGGGGAATTAGAACCGAAGAATGGATGAGTTTCTGCCGTACTGCCAGCGAAGCAACGGTATTAGCAGAATTGGCGTGCAGCCTGAAAGAGGAGGGGGAGAAAGGGAGAGAGGGAGAGGGGGGGAAATTAGGAGGGGAAGAGAGGGAGAAGGGGAGAGGGGGGGAAATGAACAATTCAAAATTTCCTCCACTCCCCCACTCCTCCACTCCCGCACTCACCATCACCCCATCCCGAATACCCACGCTAGCAATGGTGGATGGCTCGTTAATTTACTGGTTTTTAGAGCAATTGCCTTCTGATGCGCGCGATCGCATCTTACCTCCCATCCTCCAAGCTTGGCGGCAAATGCGGGATGCTCAAATCCCTTTGATGGGTTATCTAAGTGCATCTCGTAACATTGAAGCAATGAACTTCTTGCGTCTTTTAGCCTGTCCTCATCCAGTCCCTGATTGTATGAGCTTTTGCCCAAATCAAATGGAAAAAGTAGCTTGTAAAGTATTTGAAGCACTGCGAGATACTACTCTTTGGGCAACGCAACTCAAACCAGGACAACGTGGGCCTCTATGGCGCAGTAACGCCCGCATCTTAGACTTGTATGAAGACTTGCAGATTTACTTTTGTTACGTCCACGTGGGAGCCGAAATTGCCCGGATAGAAGTGCCTGCCTGGGTAGCTGAAAATACCTCTGTATTTGATGAATCATTAGGACTTATGCTGGCACAAGTGCAGAAAGGATATGGCTATCCGGTAGCTATTGCTGAAGCACATAATCAGGCGGTAGTACGTGGTGGTGATAAAGCACGTTTCTTTGCTTTGTTGGAACGGCAAATGATTAAAGCAGGTTTGAAAAATGTGGGAACTTCTTATAAAGAAGCACGGAAGAGGGGGAGTATTGCTTAATTGATATCTTGCACGATTCAATTGGAAGAGCCTCTGGCTCCTAATTCTCGTTACCAGGTAGAACCTGGTAACTAGGGACTAGGGACAGACACTATCCACAAATGAATCTGCGGCAGAGAAAGCGGTTTAGACAATCCTTTAAACCTACCCGCATATTGTAGTTAATAGATAAAATAAGCATTAAAGTTGAAACTCGAAAATTTTAGAATATCACTGAAGCATTTTTGCTTACAAATTCTCCAACTTTAGAGAACTTAAAAATTCTCCGTGAAAACAACTCATGCAAAATCTAGGCACATCACAGGCAACAGAGCTGAGTTTAGAACTATTTCATGTTCAAACCAACACATCTTTTGAAATTCCGCCGAATTTTCCGATAATTTACATTGGTAAGCCAAATGAAAAAATCAACCCAGATGTAGATGTCTCTGGCTTACCAGATGCTGATATAGTTTCTCGCCTGCACGCAAAAATTCAAGTAGAAGGCAACACCTACTATATTGAAGATCTGGGAAGTTCCAACGGCACATATCTCAACAACACCAAGCTAGAGCCAAGAACTCGCTACCCTCTCAACCTAGGAGATAGAATAGACTTCGGTCAGGGAGGTAAAGTAACTTTTATATTTCAAAATAGACAAGAAAATCCAGTAAATCGTATTTCTATCTCTGACCAAACAGTATTTCCACCCCAGAGAACCGGCACCAAAACAATATATCAAACTGATAGAACAAGCAAGGTCGTAGGTTCAGCGCTAATGGTTGCAGGCATCTTGATTTTAGCAGCCAGTACCCAGGTTGGAATTTTTATACGTCTTCCAGGTGTTTTGCTAAGCATTGCCGGGGTTGCCGTTTTGCTAATGCCTCGTATCAACCGCACGATCGGATGGCTTTTGATATTGGCAGGAATTGCAGTAATTGTTTTTACTGGTGGTTTATTTGCGTCTGCGAATCTTTTGTCTGTTTTAGTTGCATCTGTTTTATTGGCTGCCGGTTATCTACTTTTTAGTACTGGAAGAATTTGGAAGTACGATTTGCAAACTCTCCAGGGATTGGTAAATAAGCAGAGACGCAATTAATCGCCTTTAATGACATGACACTGCGTGATGGCGAACAAGCTGCCGGTGTTGCGTTCAACTTTGAGGAGAAAGTAGCGATCGCTAAATTTTTAGATACTATTGGTATTCAGGAGTTAGAAGTTGGTATTCCCGCTATGGGTGAGGATAACGAGCCATAGCAGCAATTTGCGACTTGGGTTTGCGAGCTAGTCTACTAGGTCAGAAAGAAGCGATGTAAATATTGTAGTGCGGGCATTTTGCCCGCTATGCATGTACTAGAAAACTTTATGACTCTAGCTCTATCTCTTCTGTTTCCTCTTCTTCAAGATTATAGGAATTGTAACCCACAATCTCAGCTATTTCTCCTTCTTCTTCCTCTTCATCGTAAGAAAAGTATTCCTCAGCAGTTCGTGGTATTAATCGACCAGTGTCTCTCAACCATTCCAAAAAGGAATGCTCTTGCTTTAAAGGAATAACAAAAGCACGCTGATTGCGGGGTTCTTCATGGAGAGCAGAACTCAACTGTTTCACCATATTTACTTACCCCTACAAGACTATATATTTACTATTTTATCTTTTCAATAGCAAGCAGTTATTTGGGACTGTCAATTGTAATATTCATTTCTATTACTTTGGTCGTACCCTTGATTAACTCCTAGTTACATTTCTTATTAAGTGACATACTCCCACACTTACCGCTTGCGGAAGTGTGGGCTTCTCAGACAATCCGGCTATTGTGCGCGGAGGCTCTGAGCTTTAAGAACGGAATGCCCTAGCTCTATTTTTTATTCCGTGGGTTAGGGAGACATAGGCATGGCGATCGCATTATACTGACCACAGCGCTGTTGAATTCATGTGAATGGGGCAGCATTTGATAACTGTCGATTTTGACGGTTGTTTTTTTATCATTTCTTATCTTGATTGTGGCAATTTTTTGCATTTAGTGCGATGATCAAAATTGAGAGTAGAGTTGCGATCCCCAAATTCAGAATCTAAAAAAATAACCTCAACTCCTAATTTGTAACTATTGAATATAAAGTGACTCAAAATAGAGCGATCGCGACTAATTGTAGAGAAGTGAGTACCATGCTCACTAAAGTAACTAAGCAGAAGCATGAGTGCAAAAGAGATTAGAAATACGCATCTTAGGTCAATTGCCTGAAAAACTCATTCACAGAACCAATAAATATCTAGCAGTGAGGAGGGATTATGCAACTGCCACTGCAAATCACCTTTCACAACATGACTCCATCAGAAGCAATAGAAGCAAAAATTCGCCAGTGTGCTGCAAAACTAGAACGTTTCTATAACCGGATTATCAGCTGTCGAGTCATAGTTGACGCACCTCATCGGCATCAGCGTAACGGTAAACAGTATCATGTGCGAATTGACCTCACCGTACCTAATGCGGAACTAGTTGTGAACCGTTATCCGCCGAAACATCAAAATTATGAAGATATGTATGTAGCGATTCGCGATGCCTTTGATGCGGCAAAACGCGAACTGCAAGATTATGCCCGTCTGCGTCGCCATGAAACTAAGACACACGAGTTGCCACCTTATGGTCGGATTGGCAAGTTATTCCCAGAAGAAGGTTATGGTTTCATCGAAACAGCTGATGGCGACGAAGTTTATTTTCACAAGAACAGTCTCTGTAATGGTGATTTTGAGCAGTTGCAGCTAGGAAACGAAGTTCGTTTTGCCTACTCCCAAGGTAACAAAGGACCTCAAGCTAGCACTGTTAGATTACTTGGCAAACACCATTTAATTGGTTGATGGTAGTTAGTAGTTAGTGGTTAGTAGTTAGTTGGTTGTAACAGCCAGTTATCAACAAACAATAAATACCAAACAACGAGTACCAAACAACAAATACTTCCTCACAAGTTCCTCACATTTTCTTTCTATCGTAAAGATGAGACAAAATCTTTCTTCTTGGCAAAAACAGTTTGGTGTTCCTCTCATAAGTGGTTATTAATCATATTGAAATATCGAGTTTGAATTAATAATTATTGGAGGCAACGATTATGCCAATTACTCGTTGGGAACCCTTCCAAGACATAGAACTTTGGAAACCTTTCGGTTTGCAACCTATGCGGGAAATTGAGCGCATGCAACAGCGGATGAACCGCATGTTTGATCGACTAATGCCCACTGCCGATCGCGAAGTTTCTGGACTTAGCTTTGTTCCTTCCGCTGAAATGGAGGAAACGGATCAAGCAATGATCCTCAAACTCGAAATTCCGGGAATGGAAGCTAAAGATTTGCATGTAGAAGTCACTGAAGACGCTGTTTTGATCCGTGGCGATCGCAAGTCTGAAACTAAGACCGAAGAAAAGGGCATGGTACGCTCTGAATTCCGCTACGGTATGTTTGAACGGGTTATTCCTTTGCCAGTTCATGTTCAAAACGATAAAGTTACAGCCGAATACAAACACGGCATTTTATGTTTGACTTTGCCTAAAGCTGAAGAAGCGAAGAAAACAGTTGTCAAAGTCAACTTAGATTAACTTCTTCGTGGACTCAATTCATCACCGTTTTCTTGGCAGTTTCCATCAAAAAATGACAAACAAAAACCTTTATAGAGAGTAGAACAAAGGTTGAGAAGGCAGGATTGACAGGAAGCTTTAGACAAGAGTCTTCCTGTTAATCCTGTTTCGTCACCAAAGGTAAGGGTGTGAGGTTGTGAAGGTGCAAGGGTGTGAGGGAAATTCAATGGTTTGTAAACAGTTAGTAATTCCCCTATACCCCTACTGAAAAGGAGGTGAGATTGATGACGATGATATTCCGAGATCGCACACAAGCAGGTCAAATGTTAGCCAGAAAGCTGTCAGCCTATGCCAACCGCCAAGATGTTATCGTTGTAGCTTTACCTCGTGGTGGCGTACCAGTGGCGTTTGAAGTGGCAAAGGCGCTAAATGTTCCGTTAGACGTCTGCATAGTCAGAAAACTTGGTGTACCACATCATAAAGAACTGGCTATGGGCGCGATCGCTGCTGGTGGTGTGAGAGTATTGAATTACGATGTTGTCAGTTGGTTAGGTATATCTAGTAAAACGATAGATGAAGTAGCAGCCAAAGAATTGCGAGAATTGCAGCGCCGCGATCGCGTTTATCGAGGTGAACGTCCGCCACTTGATGTGCGAAATCGCACAGTGATTTTGATAGATGATGGTATTGCTACAGGATCGACCATGCGTGCTGCGATTGCGATTTTGCGACAGCAACAGCCTCAAAGCATTGTTGTTGCAGTTCCAGTTGCACCGCTAGAAACTTATAGGGAACTGCAAGCCGAAGTAGATGGGGTAGTGTGTCTATTAACACCAGAGCCAATGAATGCGATCGGTCTTTGGTATGAAAATTTCTCGCAAACAACTGATGAAGAAGTACGTGAACTGTTGTCAAAGCAGCTCGCAGCCAGCATTAGTTAGGGAACAGGGAATGGGGAAATGGGCATTGGGCATTGGGCATTGAGAATGGGGTATCTATTTTGTCGAAGTAGTATTTTCAAGATAGAAGGCAGAAACTAGGAGGAGTATTCTAAATTCTCAGTCTCCCACTCTCCCACTCCCCATGTTTCTTTAGAGTCCCTATTATCAACTCGGAGGGGAAACCCATGAATTCAGTATCTATGTGTAGTCCGCAAGAACAGATAGTTGCAGTTGAGATTGGCTCAGTTCGCTTGGAAGCAGAACTGATCGTGCCTGAAACTGCCGAGGGGATTGTTTTGTTTGCACATGGTGGTAGCAGCCGATACAGTACCCGCAATCGTTATCTTGCTCATATTCTGCGTCAGGCAGGACTGGCAACTATTTTAATTGACTTGTTGACAAAAGAGGAAGAAGCGATTGACCTGCGAACCAAGCATTATCGCTGCGATATCAAACACCTAGCTGCACGCTTAATAGGAGTAACAGACTGGCTAGCTGAGAACCCCATTACCAGCAATCTCAAAGTTGGTTACTTTGGGCACGGAACTGGTAGTGGTGCGGCATTGCTAGCAGCAGCAGAACATCCAATGAGTGTTGGGGCTATTGTCTCACGCAGTGGACAAATTGACTTGGTGTGCGAAGCACTTTCCTACGTGCAATCCCCAACCCTGTTGCTTGTAGGAAGCAACGATTTACCAGTAATTGCGATGAATGAGGATGCTTTGGCGTTAATTTCTGCCCAGAATAAACAGTTAGAAATGATTCTAGGGGCAACTCATAACTTTGATGAGCCAGGAGCACTCCAAGAAGTAGGACGACTGGCCAGTCAATGGTTCAAGCATTATCTTACGACAACAAAGCAGCGAGACTTGCACATTCATGCGATGTCACTTGTTTAGTTAGTAGTTAGTAGTTGTTTGTTTACCACTATCCACTAACCACTAACCAGTTCCTAATTAAAAGGAGCAATCAAATATGCCAGTGGAAACTGATGGCGATCGCCAAGTTAAAACACCTGAACCTCAGCATATGGGCTGTAGTCCACTGCTGTGGTTGGCATTACTGATATTCCTAAATATACTTCTGTTGACAGAATCTCCCCATAACCGCGTACCCTATAGCGAATTTATCTCTCAGGTGGAGTCTGGTAAAGTTGCCCGGGCGATCGTTGATTCTAACCGGATTGAGTATGAACTCAAATCAGGGCAAACAACAAATCAACCTGGCAGCAAATCTGACAAGCAAGTGTTTGTTACCTCACCAGTGCCACTGGATACAGAGTTGCCCAAAATTCTCCGGGAGCATAATGTCGAGTTCTCCGGGCCAGTCCCCAATCAAACTGCCTGGATTTCAACCTTGCTAAGCTGGGTTTTACCACCGTTGATTTTCTTTGGCATCTGGGGATGGTTGCTTAGCCGCAGTCAGATGGGTGGCCCTGCTGCACTGAGAGTTGGCAAGAGTAATGCTCGCATTTACTCAGAAGGCGATACGGGTGTGAAGTTCGAGGATGTTGCTGGAGTCGATGAAGCGAAAGCAGAACTGCAAGAAATAGTTGATTTTCTCAAAAATGCCCAAAAATATACGCGCTTGGGCGCAAAAATTCCCAAAGGCGTGTTGCTGATCGGGCCTCCGGGAACAGGTAAAACTCTGTTAGCAAAAGCCATTGCTGGCGAGGCTGGAGTTCCTTTCTTCAGTATTTCTGGCTCTGAGTTTATCGAGCTGTTTGTGGGCATCGGTGCTGCACGGGTACGAGATTTGTTTGAACAAGCAAAACATCAAGCACCGTGTATCGTTTTTATCGATGAGTTGGATGCTTTAGGTAAATCACGAGGTAACGCAAGTCTGCATTTGGGCGGTAACGACGAACGTGAGCAGACTCTCAACCAACTGCTTTCCGAGATGGATGGTTTCAATGCGAACACTGGTGTTATTCTCCTAGCTGCTACCAACCGTCCTGAGGTTTTAGATCCAGCCCTGCGTCGTCCTGGTCGGTTTGACCGTCAGATTGTAGTGGATCGTCCAGATAAAATCGGTCGGGAAGCAATTCTCAAAATTCACGCCAAAAATGTGAAGCTAGCACCTGATGTGGATTTGTCGAAATTAGCTGCTCGAACTCCAGGGTTTGCAGGCGCAGATTTAGCCAACCTCGTCAATGAAGCAGCATTGCTAGCAGCTCGTCGCAACAATGAGACTGTGACAATGGCTGATTTTCAAGAAGCGATTGAGCGAGTGTTAACGGGATTAGAGAAAAAATCTCGCGTTCTCAATGAAAGCGAGAAAAAAACGGTTGCTTATCACGAAGTTGGTCATGCATTGATTGCAACGCTAATGCCCGGAACTGGTAGCGTAGAAAAAATTTCCGTTGTTCCTCGGGGTGTAGGTGCTTTGGGTTACACACTGCAACTACCAGAAGAAGACCGCTTTTTGATGACAGAAGATGAAATTCGCGGACGGATCGTCACCTTGTTGGGTGGACGAGCCGCAGAGGAGTTAATTTTCAGTATAGTTTCCACTGGTGCCAGTGATGACATCCAAAAAGCAACTGACCTGGCAGAACGGTTTGTTACCCTTTATGGCATGAGTAATACCCTTGGCCCCATCGCCTTCGAGAAGATTCAACAAGAATTTTTAGAGAGTTTAACCAATCCTCGCCGCGCAGTCAGTCAGAAAATTGCCGAACAAATTGATCAGGAAGTCAAAGAAATCGTAGATGGGGCACACTGTATGGCCCTAAAAATTTTAGACAATAATCGGGAATTGTTAGAAAAAACGGCTCAAGCCCTTTTAGAAAAAGAAGTTTTAGAGGGAGAAGAGTTGCGATCGCACCTTAATTGCGTCCAACCTCCGCCAGAAATGGATGAATGGCTGCGTACAGGCAAAATCTCCCTAGACTACTTGTTAATGCCCACGACTTGGAATGGCAATTAAAAGCCAGGATTGGAAAAAGTTGAGAATTAAAAGTTATTAAGTTTTGAGATTTGAATTAATCAGCAGTCATCATGAACTGCATATTTGTGAACACATGAAAAAGGCAACCAGGGAGAATTATGAACTATAAATACGAATCCTGAAAATTTCATAATTCATAATTCATAATTCATAATTGTTTAGTTATGGATAACTTCATCCTCTTTGCTGGTACAGCTAACCCAACATTGGCAAATGCGATCGCTCAGGAATTGCACGTCCCACTTGCTGCATCTATTGCTGAGCACTTTCCAGATGGTGAGGTAGCCGTAGAACTGCTAGAGTCGGTACGCCAGAAATCAGTTTTTATCTTGCAGTCCACCTCACCGCCTGTCAACGACCATCTAGTTGAGCTTTTGGCATTTGCTGATGCCTGCCGTCGGGCAGCAGCATCCCGCATCACTGCTATTGTCCCCTATTTTGGCTATGCCCGCGCTGACAAACGGCACGGGCGGTGCGAACCAATTACCGCCAGCATGGTAGCCGATTTGTTGCAGGCAGTTGGTGTTAATCATGTGGTGACGCTGGATTTGCATACTCCGCAAATTGAGGGTTTCTTCCGCATCCCAGTAGATAGTCTGACGGCAGTACCGAGTCTCCATCAAACACTGCGCCACCACTTGCCGCCAGATGTTGTAGTTGTGTCACCAGATACCGGACGGGTACAGATGGCCACTCAATATGCCCAACGGCTGGACAGTTCGGTAGTAGTGCTGCACAAACAGCGTAAGAGTAGCAGCGAAACTGAGGTGACGCGGATTGTCGGAGATGTACGCGATCGCCCTTGCCTGATCGTAGATGACATGATTTCTACTGGCGGTACTATTAACCGGAGCATTGAGGCTCTACTCAACGCTGGGGCACGTCCGGAAATTACTATCGCTGCTACCCACGGACTATTCGTAAAGGATGCTCGTGCTAAGTTGACTCACCCCAGCGTGCAGGCGGTCTTTGTTACCGACACTGTATTACCAAAAGAAACTGACTGGCAACAGTTACAAGTTGTTTCAGTTGCCCCCTTGATTGCCGCAGTCATTCGGCGGTTTCAGACAAATGGATCAATCGGCGACTTATTTTAGGGAATTGATTGGATCTTGTTGTTTGTTGGTAGGGGCGAAGCATTTGGGCGACGATTTATCGGTTTGATGATAAATAATTTTCATCAAATGCTACCCTGCGAGAACCCCTGCGGTGTACGCCCGTACTGGTTGTTGTTGGGTGTTTTAACGACCAAATTATGAAAGGAGGCTGAGTTGATGAATACGACATCAAAACGGAAAGTTCAAGAGAACTTAGTTTGGATTCCCACAGGCTCAGTCAAGCTAGAGGGCAATCTAGTCATACCAGAAAGTGCCCAAGGAATTGTACTGTTTGCTCACGGTAGTGGTAGCAGTCGGCACAGTCCCAGAAATCGATATGTTGCAGATGTACTGCAATCTAGCGGATTAGCTACTTTGCTAATTGACCTACTGACATCCGAGGAAGAAGCGATTGATATGAGAACAAGACACCTGCGCTTCGACCTTGGTTTGTTGGCATCACGGTTAGTTGATGCTACAGATTGGCTTGCCAAAAACCCAGATACCCGCCACCTCAAAGTCGGTTACTTTGGAGCCAGCACAGGAGCTGGTGCGGCATTGCTGGCAGCCACAGAACGCCCAGAGAGTGTGGCAGCGGTAGTTTCTCGTGGCGGACGGCCCGACCTAGCAGGGTCAGCTTTAGGTCGTGTCAAAGCACCGACACTATTGATTGTTGGCGGCTACGATATCCCGGTCATTCGCATGAATCAGGATGCACTAGCACTGCTGCGCGTTGAAAAGGCGCTGGAAATTGTTCCTGGAGCGACTCACCTATTTGAGGAACCAGGGACATTGGAAGAAGTAGCGCGGCTGGCGACTCAATGGTTCAAACGTTATCTCACGGGGATGATCGAGTGATAGGGGGATGGGCATCGGAAAAACAAGAGGGGAAGGGGACAAGGGGAAAGGTGAAAGGTGAAAGGTTAATAAATTCCTTTACCCTTTACCCTTTAACCTTTACCCATTCCCCAATCCCCAATCCCCATCTCCCCACTTTACTTTCTTTGCGATCGCGAGAAGCCTATGAAAGAGCTAATCACCTTAGCATTTATTGGCGATGTCATGCTAGGTCGAGGGGTTAACGAAGAAATCCCTTGGAAATCACCCGAATTATTCTGGGGAAGCGTCCTGCCGATTTTGCAGGGGGCAGATGCTGTCATTGCCAACCTAGAATGTGCCATTACCAAGCATACTCAACAGTGGAGTAGAACACCAAAAGTTTTTCACTTCCGCGCCGACCCTGCCGCAATAGATGTGCTTCGTGCTGGTAACATTCAGTTTGTCAGTCTCGCCAACAACCACACACTCGACTTTGAAGAACAAGGGTTACTAGATACACTGCGCTATCTGGATGATGCGGGGATTAACCATGCTGGTGCAGGTCGGGATATCGGCGAAGCAACAACTCCAGTTGTAATCGATATTGCTGGACTAAAGATTGGCATCATTGCGATTACAGATAACGAGCCTGATTTTGCCGCAACAAGCGATCGCCCCGGCACCTACTATCTAGAAATCAGCTCTGATCCTCTGACTCTATCACTGATTGAATCTGCGGTAGTGCAGCTACGGCACGCAGGCGCTGGGCTAGTCATTCTTTCTGCTCATTGGGGCCCGAATATGGTCACGTCACCACCCCTGCACTTTCGTCGCTTTGCCCGTGCAGTCATAGACTGCGGCGTAGATATATTTCACGGTCATTCCGCCCACCTATTCCAAGCTGTAGAAAACTACAAGCACGGATTAATCCTTTATGACACAGGAGATTTTCTCGATGATTATGCAGTAAATCCAGTACTGCGTAATGACTGGTCTTTTGTGTTTCTCGTGGAAGTGGACAGTAAAGGGTTACTGCGGTTGCGTTTGATACCCGTCCGCCTGCACTATGCAGAAGTTGACCTTGC
Organism: Fischerella sp. PCC 9605; assembly: GCF_000517105.1. Taxonomy (GTDB): domain Bacteria; phylum Cyanobacteriota; class Cyanobacteriia; order Cyanobacteriales; family Nostocaceae; genus PCC9605. Next base: position 1,033,017 of record NZ_KI912148.1, read on the forward strand.
CAGGGGTGAAGAATTCGATGCCATCTGCCAGCGCATGCAATTTCTTTGTGCAGAATTTAAGACTACATGTGTTTTGAAATCACCAGAAGGACTAGAAGTCAAACTTAGAAACTAGATCCAACCTTGTAACATCAAGTTTTCTTTGTGTCTTTGTGTCATTGTGGTTCAAAAATAAATTTTATTAACCACTAAGACACCAAGACACTAAGTTATCAGTTTTGGAAAGAAATTATGAACTTTATTTACAGAGGTATAACATTAATCATTTTAATCACGATTATTGGTTTGTCTCTCTCGAAAACACTAGTGCATATTCTGACCGAATCATGGTGGTTTAACGCGGTTGGTTTTGCTGAAGTTTTTTGGACAAGATTGACCTGGCAAATTCTAATTTGGGTAGTCACTTTTGTCTTCTACATCTTATTTTTGTGGGTAAACCATCGCCTTGCTATGCACTATACCCGGCATAGGTCTTTTCAATTTTTTGAAGACAGCGAATTGGCTATCCATGCCAATAAATTTGCCAATATCTTGGCTTTGGTTTTAATTATTGTCGTGGCTTTAGGTACTGCAACTGCGAGTGTACCAACGTGGGAAACTATCCTCAAGTACCTGCATTCCACTAATTTTGACAGTCGCGATCCGATATTTCAGCGAGATATCAGTTTTTATGTCTTTCAACTACCGCTTTATTGGGGTATTTGGAATTGGTTGTTGTTTCTCTTTGTTTGGGGACTGACGGTATCGCTTCTAGTTTATATCCTCAAAGGTAGCTTCACGCCCCGGCAAAGCCGCCATACCTTAAATGGCAAAGTCAAAACTCATTTAAGCTTGCTAGTAGCAGGAATTATCGGATTAATTGCTGTTGATTTCTGGCTCAAACGTTACAACTTACTTTATTCACCTGGTGGGGTTGTTTTCGGTGCAGGCTATACTGATGTCCATGCTAGGTTGTTTGCTTACCGAATTATAAGCACCTTAGCGTTAGTAGTGGCAGTTTTATTTGTTTTCTCTAGTTGGCGAAAAGCTCCTGCTTTACCAGTGCGGGGAATTGCAGTTTTGTTTGTCATTACTCTTGTGTTGGTTAACGGCATCTATCCTTGGTTTGTGCAACAATTCATTGTTGAACCCAACGAATTAGCTAAAGAAAAACCTTACATCGCCAACAACATCAAATTTACTCAGAATGCCTATCATTTAAATGATGTGCAAAGGCAGAATTATGCCGGTGAATCCCAACTAAACCGCCAAGCTTTGCAGTCAAATCAGGCAACTATCAACAACATTCGTTTGTGGGACTACCGTCCTCTACTGAGTACCTACCGCCAAATCCAGGAGATTCGTCTTTACTACCGATTTCGGGATGTGGATGTGGATCGCTACACTCTGAATGGCAACTATCAACAGGTAATGCTGTCGGGGAGGGAACTAGCTTATTCTCAGTTACCCGAAGAAGCTCGTACTTGGGTTAACCAACGTCTGAAGTTTACCCACGGCTACGGTTTGGTGATGAGTCCGGTGAACCAAGTTACAGCTAATGGTTTACCGGAACTGTACATCAAAGATATTCCGCCTGTTTCCAAAGTGAATTTGCAAGTGAGTCAGCCTGCAATTTACTACGGCGAAGAAACCGATAACTATATTTTTACTGGTACTAAAACCAAAGAATTTGATTATCCTTTCGGTGATGGTAATGCTTTTACCACCTACAACGGTAAAGGCGGCGTCAGATTGGCATCGATTTGGCACAGGCTAGCATATGCCTATGACTTGGGTAGTCTCCAGATTTTAATCTCCAATTACTTTAATGACCAGTCACGCATCCATTACTACCGAAAGATTCAGGAACGAGTAGATCGCGTTGCGCCTTTTTTACAGTTTGATAGCGATCCTTACCTGGCGGTTATTAACGGCAAATTACAGTGGATTGTCGATGCTTATACAGTGAGCGATCGCTATCCTTATTCCAAACCAGTTGCTCAAACTAAGAATGCTACAGAAATTTTCAAAGGAGGAAATACTCAAAAATTTTTACCCAGTAATATCAACTATATTCGCAACTCTGTCAAAGTATTAGTCGATGCTTATGACGGCACAATGCGGTTTTTTGTCATTGATGAAACTGACCCCCTACTGAGCACTTACCGCAAGATATTTCCGCATTTGTTTGAGCCGAATGCAGCGATTTCCCCAGAAGTGAAAGCTCATTTTCGCTATCCACTAGATTTGTTTAAAATCCAGGCGCAAATGTACCTTTCTTACCACATGAGCGATCCGGAAGTATTCTACAACCGAGAAGACCTGTGGCGCTTCCCCATGCAGGTATATGAAGGTAATGAACAAATCATGCAGCCATACTACGTGATTATGCGGTTGCCAGGAGAAGCAAAAGAAGGATTTATTCTGATTCTGCCCTTTACCCCTGTCAACAAAGACAACATGATTGCCTGGATGGCGGCGCGTTCTAATGGCAAGGACTACGGCAAGTTGCTTTTATATGAGTTTCCCAAACAAAAACTTGTCTTTGGCCCCAGGCAAATAGAAGCGCGAATTGACCAAGAACCGCTAATTTCCCAGCAATTTACTTTGTGGAGTCAAGCAGGTTCTAAAGTCATTCGCGGCGATTTATTAGTTATTCCGATTGAGGGATCTTTACTTTACGTAGAACCAGTATATCTGCGGGCTGAACAGAGCGAATTGCCGCAATTGAAGCGAGTAATTGTGGCGTATGACCAAGATGTAGTTATGGAGGAAACGTTGGAAAAATCTCTAATGACCATCTTTGGTGGTCTTCAAGTAGAGAAGGGAGTACCTACTCAAATGACTAGAGAAGTTTCAAATCTCGCTAAAAATGCGATGCAAACTTATCAAAAAGCCCAGGAAGCTTTACGACAAGGAAATTGGGCTGAATATGGACGTTATCAGCAAAATTTGGAGGAAATATTGCAAAAATTGAATCAGGGTAGTGAGCGTTAAAATAAGGTGGGCTATGCCCACCTTACTCGATAAATTTATTTGATTCTTAACCTGGGTTTTTCTAACTTATTGAAGCTAGATAAATATCTAAAGATGTCTATTCTCTTTTTCTATTTTGAATACCTCTTTGGGCGTAGAGAATGAGAATATTTATGGGCTCTGAACTAAGAGAAAATCATCTCTCTTTTTGCAACTTATCATGCCCTGTTCCATCAATATAGTAATCATGTCCATCCGTCATGTAGACGTGATACCTGCCTTCGTGGGCTCCAAATATTCCTAAGAAGCCTGGATCTTCTTCTTCTTCAACTTCGATTTCAGCAATTGCATCAGGATTGATTTCAACTGTCTCTCCATTTGTCGTTCTCACACTAACAAATTTTGTCATACAGCTACCCTTTCTTATCCAGTAACCTAATAAAAATTTTCTTTATAGCTTCATGCTAGCAAGCTAATAATTTCATGACAAAAGTAGCAAAAATACTTAACCAATGAAATAGCAATCAATCTCATCTGAAACTATTGCTTAAAGCTTAGTCAAGAGTCAAGAGTCAATGGTCAAGAGTTAAGGGTCAATCATTCTTTTTTGAGCTATGAACTTTTGACTTTGGACTATGGACTTTTGACTCTTGACTCCCCAAAAGGGTTTTAAATTTTTTCTGAGTGTATGAAATTCAGTGTACAGTTTGCTCGGTAATCCACTGTTGTTAGTACAATAAGCCTTCTACTTGCCCAAGGAAGGGGGATGAGATGAGTGCCAAAACGGCTTACACTTCTTTTTGATGGGTAAAGCTGACACAAAGGGGTTGCTATGGCTAGATTTATGTTTGTAACCGATTTAGATAATACCCTCGTAGGTGATGACAATGCACTGGCAGAGTTGAACGATCGCTTACAGAGACATCGCCAAGAACATGGTACAAAGATTGTTTATGCGACTGGGCGATCGCCTGTTCTTTACCGAGAACTCCAACAGGAAAAAAATCTGATGGAACCAGACGCCCTCGTTCTAGCCGTAGGAACGGAAATTTACCTTGATGGTAGCGACAGTCCCGACTCAAATTGGTCAGAAACACTTTCACAGGGTTGGGATAGAAATTTAGTATTATCTAAAACTGCGGATTTTTCTGAGTTAATTCCGCAACCAGATTCTGAACAACGTCCTTTCAAAGTGAGTTTTTTCCTTAAGCAAGAAGCATCTGTAACTGTTTTACCAAAACTAGAATCAGAATTGCTGCAATCCAATCTAAATATAAAGTTAATCTATAGCAGCGGTATAGACCTTGACATTGTGCCTCGCAGGAGCGATAAAGGTCAGGCAGTACAATTTCTCCGCCAAAAGTGGAAATTTGTAGCAGAACAAACGGTTGTCTGTGGTGATTCTGGCAATGATATTGCTTTATTCGCTGTAGGCAATGAACGGGGAATTATTGTCGGGAATGCTCGTCCAGAGTTACTCCAATGGCACAATGAAAATCCCGCTAACCACCGCTATCTGGCACAAAATGCCTGTGCAGGTGGAATTATAGAAGGTTTAAGACATTTTGGACTGATAGAATGATTAGTTATCTTAAAGGCATCGTTGCTGGCATTCAAAAACATAGCGGTAATCGTTATATCCTTACTCTCGAAGTTAACGGTATAGGGTATGATTTGCAAATCCCGGCGCGGTTGGCGCAGCAATTACCGGAGTCAGGGGGTGAAGTGCAAGTGTTTACCCATTACCAAATTCGAGAGGAGGTGCCATTACTATATGGTTTTGGTTCGCCAGGAGAACGAGACTTGTTTCGCCACTTGCTAAGTGTTAGTGGTATTGGTGCTGCTTTAGCGATCGCCTTGTTGGACACTCTGGAACTCCCAGAGTTAGTCCAGACGATTATCACTGGCAATGTGCAATTGTTGATTCAAACCCCCGGTGTCGGCAAAAAAACCGCCGAACGCATTTGTTTGGAATTGAAAACCAAGTTGATCGAATGGCGTAAAACAGCAGGGTTTTTCGTCGCGACAGGTGGCCCGGCACCAGGAATTCTCGAAGAAGTGCAAATGACTCTCTTAGCATTGGGCTATACTCCAACTGAGGTTAGTCACGCCTTACATGTAGTCAGTGAAGATATTGGACTGCCCAAAGATGCCTATGTGGAAGATTGGATTAAACAGGCGATCGCTCATCTCAGTAGTAGTGAATGTAGTCATTAGTCATTAGTCAAGAGTAATTAATTATTAGTTATTAGTTATTAGTTAGTGGTTAGTGGTTATTCTCCCACTCCCTCACTCCCCCACCTCCCCATCTCCTCATGACCGACGCTTACGCTTGGATAGAACAATCTCTGGCAACAATTCACCGTGCGGACTGGTATCGTTCGGTACAAACAATTAATGGCAGATCTGGGGCGATGGTGCTTTTAGAAGGGCGAGAGGTAATTAATTTTGCCAGTAATGATTACTTAGGGCTGGCTGGGAATGAGCGCTTGATTGCTGCGGCTACTGCTGCTGTTCAAGAATTTGGCACTGGTTGTACTGGTTCGAGATTACTCAGCGGACATCGAGAATTACACCAGGAACTAGAAAAAGCGATCGCATCCTTCAAGCAAACAGAAGATGCAGTTGTATTCAGTTCAGGGTATTTGGCGAATTTGGGTACAATAACTGCTCTAGTGGGCAAACGGGATTTAATATTAGCTGACCAGTACAATCATTCCAGTCTGAAAAATGGGGCAATCCTTAGTGGTGCAACCACTATTGAATACCCGCATTGTGATGTCCAAGCTTTAAGGAGCGAGTTGCAACGATTGCGGCAAGATTACCGACGCTGTTTGATCGTTACCGATAGCGTCTTCAGCATGGATGGAGATTTATGCCCTTTACCTGCACTATTAGATCTCGCCCAAGAGTATAGCTGTATGCTGTTAGTCGATGAAGCTCATGCCACCGGGGTACTAGGAAAAACTGGTGCGGGGTGTGTCGAACATTTTGGATGTACAGGCAGGCAGTTAGTTCAAATTGGCACATTAAGTAAAGCTTTAGGAAGCTTAGGTGGGTATGTCGCTGGAAGTGCAACTCTGATTGACTTTTTGCGAAATCGAGCAGCAAGTTGGATTTATACCACCGCGCTTTCGCCCGCAGATACAGCCGCAGCGTTAGCAGCAATAAATATTGTTCAGCAAGAACCGCAACAGCGCACTAGATTGTGGAAAAATGTAGATTACTTAAAAATTTTGATCCAAGAGCAGTTACCCAATCTGCAATTACTGCCTTCGCAATCACCCATACTTTGTTTTCAATTGCCAAGTGCAGCAGACGTACTTAAAGCCGGAAGCCAACTAAAATCTGCTGGTATTTTTGCCCCTGCGATTCGTCCTCCCACCGTTCCTACGAGTAGGATCAGAATTTCTCTAATGGCAACTCATCAAGCAGCGCATATAGAGAAACTAATAGAAGTTCTCAAAGGTATTGACTGTGATGACTTGATCAAATCCAGATGATTAGTAGCAGCCCACAACCCTAGTTTAACTATCAGAAACAACAGCTTCTTTTTGCTCCTCTTTCTTGACATTTCGCCTTCTCCAAGGCTTGAGAACCGAAATAACAATGACGGCTAAAATACAGATATTCTGAACGATCGCACCCACAAGCATTGCCTTGTAGTCAAACACATACAGTGGATTTTGCAATGCTTGTAACCTTTCTGCTTGGGAAATCGCAGTCATTGCATTTACCCACGGGCCTAACCAAATTGTTCCAAAGACAATAAGTGTTACTGTCGCTACCCACTTCACTATCACCCAGTAGTGTTTAAAAAATCCCCAAATTGTTAGCCAGCAGAGTAGTCCACCTGTTAATAAGGATAGGTTAGCAGCAGGGATAATCACAAAGTCATCTAGCAACTTCATAACTGAGTTGATGGCGTACAGTTGATCACCGTTGATAGTATTGCGGTTACTCAGAGCGATCGCAATCATACATAAAGCAGTTCCAAACCAAATTCCTCCAAAGGCAACATGTAACGACAGCAACCAGTTTTTTTGCTTGACGCTCAGTTTCTTCATACTGCTTTACCTGCAATTTTTTAGTAATGTCATTTTCCTAGCTTTGCTTAGTACAACATTGCGTAAGTTCGCGCACAAAGTTTTTGCAGCAAGACTGTGCGCCCTTGGTGCGTTTGTTTATGCAAAGCTGCACTTAGCCACCTTATAATTAGCAAACTAATCAAATTTTACAACAGGTCAGACTCTTCGGCAACAGATGGACAAATTAAGGGAACTCCAAAAATAAATTATCCAACTCCTGCATCCCACACGGTTTCTTCTTCTTTGTCTTCCTTGTTCTTCAAGTCTTGCGAGCGATTGGATATTTTTTTATTTGGAAGTCCCTAAGTTATGGATCAAGCATCGCTGGAGTTCCAGCCTGTACCTTTGCTAGCAATTCAATTAGTGTCTTTTTCTCCACTTCAGTGAGATGAGCCATTAACCCTGTAGTGCGGCAAAAGTGGTCTGGTAACATTTGGGATAATAACTGTCGCCCCTTTTGAGTCAATTGCACGCTAAGCATCCGCCTATCATCTGGGTAAGGCTGGCGTTTAACTAGTCCATCTCGTTCTAGTCCATCAAGAAGTCCTGTAACAGTTGCTCTGGTAACACCCGCACGTTCTGCACATTGCGATGGTGTTAATCCTTTGTTATCCGCTTGAAACAACTGCATCAAGAGGGTAAATTTTCCCATTGACAAACCATAACGAGCAAAATGAACATCTAAAGCTGTATAAACATCAATTGTTGTAGACAGAAAAGCTAAACATGTCTCTACAGAAGCGATATCCAATTCTGGAAAACGATGAGCAAGATTTTCTAGAGTTTGGCGATTAACAAAAGGACGTAATGTAACCACAGTCTTCGATAAATTTGATTAGCTAACTAACTATAAGGTAACTTAAAAGTAATTTCGTCTATAAGCTCGACTTTATCCATTTTCCCAAACAGCGATCGCTTATTTAAGCTATAGGACTCATATTTGATTTTTGAAATATACGTAGGCAAAAAGGGGTGTGGATTTTCCTCCCCCTTTATTGCCGTTGCGTTATGCCTCTGGCTAACGCACCATCCAAAGGCTTTGGTGCGTTACGCGATCGCGTAACACTTAGATTTTTTCATAAATCAAATCGGATTCCTATATTTCCGTTTCAGATACCGCAAACAGCACAAAGGTGGCTTTAGAAACCTAGCTTGTGAGTCATCGACAGTGAATTTACAGTTATCTAAGTATTTACACGATTGACATTAGTGTTTTTATTAACAATAAATATTTTATATCTAAATATTCTATCAAGGATTAACGCAAGCCAATGTTACATTTACTGCACAAAAATCTAAAGATAATAGTTAAATATGCTACTATCCATCAAATTTTTCATCAAGGCTATTGCAATTATCTATGCACGCCTTAACTCAGGTTGTTCATCTTCCATCGTTAGATTCAGCAATTGACTTTTCTCCTCTGACCGTTACACCAGACACGTCATTACTAGATGTAGTAACGCTAATGAGTCGGCAGCAAGCAAGTTGCGTTTTGGTAGTGGAGAATCTAACAACCGATGGCTTGCAGGTAGTGGGGTGGTTCACGCAGCAAGATGCGATCGCGCTGCTCTCCTGTGGCTTTGACTTCAGAACAGCTAAGGTTTCACAAGTAATGGTTACACCAGTAATTACCCTGAACTATTTTGAGGTTAAAAGCATTACATTTATATTATTGACTTTACGACAGTATAAGTTGCCTATGCTACCAATTGTTGCTGAGCGAGGTCAACTAATTGGAATAGTTACATTAGACACTATTTATCAAGCACTACAAATTCTGCCTTGCTCTTCCGTTGAAGGAGAGGCTGTTGGTGTAGCGGTTCTCAAAGATAAGCAACAACCTAAATTGTCGTCGAACGTGAACTGCTGTAAATTAGGTAAATTTCAAATGGAAGCAGACACGGAAGAACGACTGCGTTTGTTAGAGTCAGCGGTTGTCAATGCTAACGATGCCATTGTCATCGTAGCAGCTGATGCGCTGGATGAACCATTGGGTCCGCAAATAATCTATGTCAACGAAGCCTTTACCCGGATGAGTGGTTGGTCTGCAACTGAAGTTATAGGCAAAACTCCGCGAATTCTCCAGGGTGAGTTAACAGATCGCGTCCAGCTAGATCGAATTCGCGCCGCGCTTCAAAATGGTTTGCCAATCAGAGCGGAGTTAATTAATTACCACAAAAATGGTTCTACATACTGGGTTGAGGTAAACATCGTCCCAATTGCAGATCGAAAGGGTAAAATTACTCATTTTGTTTCAGTACAACGGGATATTACTAAACGCAAACTTACAGAAGAAGCACTACGCGCCAGCGAAGCCCTATTACGTGAAGTCACAGAAAACATTCGCCAAGTTTTGTTTGTGCGAGATATCAAGCAAAACAAAATAGTGTACGTCACTCCAGCTTATGAAGACATTTGGGGACGTAGCTGCTCAAATCTCTACGAAAATTCCCTCGACTTTTTAGAGGCTATCCATCCACTCGATCGCGATCGCGTCATTGCAGGGATGAAATCTCAAGCTGCGGGGAAAAATTACAACGAAGAATATCGAATTGTGCGCCCTGATGGAGAGGTTCGCTGGATTTATACACGAGCTTTTCCTCTGCAAAATGAATTGGGAGAAGTTTACCGTGTTGTTGGTATTTCTGAAGATATTAGCGAACTCAAGCAAGCACAAGCAGATCTAAAGCAGGCAAATGCAGAGTTGGAAAAACGAGTGGAGGAGCGAACGCTAGCTTTACAGCAAATCAATCGTCAACTCAGACATGAAATTAGCGATCGCAAACAAGCAGAAGCTGCATTACGGCAAACTCAACAACAGCTACAGGCAATTTTAGATAACTGTCCAGCGATTGTTTACGTGGTAGATACTCAAAACAGATTCCTGCTGATTAACCGCCAGTATGAAAAGGTATTTCACTGTACCAAACAGCAGGTTACAGGCAAAAGTATATACAACTTTTTTTGCAGTGAATTTGCTGATATATTTGCAGTTAATAATCAAAATGTCCTCACTAGTGGCAAACCCGTAGAAGCTGAAGAAATTGCTCCCCAGGAGGATGGATTACACACTTATTTTTCTGTCAAGTTTGCTTTAAAAGATGCAAATGGTGTGCCTTATGCAATTTGTGGCATTTCTACAGACATTACCGATCGCAAACACGCCAACGAGTCTCTTGTGCGTTTTCGCACAGCTATAGAAAGTAGCAGCGATGCTATTGGTATGGCTGAAATCGGTGGTGAGGGAATTTACGTTAACCCAGCGTTTGTCGAATTGTTTGAGTACACTTTGGCAGAATTGCAGGCTGCTGGGGGAGCGCCAGTTCTTTACATTAATAAAGCAGAGTGTAAACAAATCTTTGCAACTGTCGAGAACGGTCAGTCTTGGCGTGGTGAAGTGAAGATGCAAACCAAGAGAGGTCGGATCTTAGACATTGACCTCCGTGCTGACGCCATTAAAGATGCCACAGGTAAAATTATTGGAACTGTCGGTATTCATACTGATATTACTGAGCGTAAGCGAGTAGAAGAAAGACTGCGTTTACGCGATCGCGCGATCGCTGCTAGCAGTAATGGCGTAGTTATTTCGGATGCCAGACTGCCAAATTTGCCAATTATCTATGCTAATCCTGCTTTTGAATACATAACTGGTTATTCCCTAGAAGAAGTTATTGGTAGAAACTGCCGTTTTCTTCAAGGTGCTGATACCAATCAGCCGGAGATCAAAGAACTTAGCATTGCCATCCGGCAAGCACGAAATTGTACCGTGATATTACGCAACTATCGTAAAGATGGTAGCTTGTTTTGGAACGAATTAAGTGTTTCTCCTGTGTTTGACACCGACGGTAATTGCACCCACTACGTCGGCATTCAGAATGATATCACCGAGCGCATGCAGGCAGAGATGGCGTTGTTAGTCTCGCAACAGCGACTGCAATATTTACTCTCTGCGACTCCAGCTGTTATTTATACCTGCAAACCTCATGGAGATTACGGTGCTACCTTCATTAGTGACAATATCACTGTCATGATGGGTTATGAATCTCAGGAATTTGTCGAAGATTCAGCTTTTTGGATGAACCACATCCACCCAGAAGACTTATCGTGTGTATTTGCTGATGTGTCAACAGTATTTGAGCAAGGAGAATACAGTTGCGAATACCGCTTTTTGCATAAGGATGGTACTTATCGCTGGGTATACGATCAAGCCCAACTAGTGCGTGATGATGCTGGTAATCCAGTGGAAATTGTCGGTTATTGGGCAGATATTACAAAACGCAGACAATTGGAAGAAGAATTGAGAACAGCACTAGAGAAAGAAAAAGAACTCAACGAACTCAAATCTCGCTTTATAACCATGACTTCCCATGAATTTCGCACACCATTGAGTACCATCCTTTCTTCTTCAGAATTGCTGGAACACTACCGCCACAAATGGACAGAAGAAAAACAACTCTCGCACGTACATCGTATTCAAGTTGCTGTTAAACACATGACTAATATGTTGAATGATGTGTTGGTGATTGGCAAGGCAGAAGTGGGAAAACTAGATTTTAAGCCAGCACCTCTGGATTTAGTTGAATACTGCCGTTACTTGGTAGAAGAATTACAATTTGATATCAACACTCAACATGCGATCGCTTTTAACTGTGAATATGAATCGATACCCTGCTGCATGGATGAAAAATTGCTCGGACATATTCTCAGAAATTTACTCTCGAATGCGATTAAATATTCCCCCAATGGTAATACTGTCAAATTTAGTCTGACTTGTCGAGAACAGCGAGCCATACTTGAAATACAAGATCAAGGAATTGGTATTCCGCAAGAAGACTTACCGCATTTATTTGAATCATTCCATCGCGCTACCAATGTTGGCAATATCCAAGGTACAGGTTTAGGACTGACTATTGTGAAAAAGTGTGCAGATTTACATCAAGGTGAAATTTTTGTAACTAGTGAAGTGGGAATAGGAACGAAGTTTACTGTGGCTTTGCCATTAAAAAACGGTTAGTGGATAGTGGTTAGTGGTAAACAAACAACCACCAACTACTAACTACCAACCAATGTACAGACGTGCCATGGCACGTCTCTACAACTAATAACTACTAACTACTAACTAGTAACTAAAACAAATGAGGATATTATGACCAAAATATTAGTAATCGAAGACGAAAAATCAGTACGTGAAAATCTTGTGGAATTGTTGGAAGCTGAGGATTTTGAAACTATTTGTGCTGCCAATGGACAAGTAGGTTTACATTTAGCTCTAACTGAAGCTCCTGACTTAATTTTATGCGATTTGATGATGCCAGAACTGGATGGTTATGGTGTGCTAACAACATTACGCCAAGAACTTCTAACAGCAACTATCCCATTTATTTTTCTAACAGCTAAAGCAACTAAATCTGACTTTCGTCAAGGCATGGATCTAGGCGCTGATGACTATATTACAAAGCCATTTACTCGTGCTGAATTATTAAGTGCGATTGATAGCCGCCTACAAAAACGATTTACTTTGAAACAGTATTTTTCCGATAGTCTGCAACCGAAAGCTTTTAGCTCAGAAATGCTGGTTGTAAAAAGTATTTTACACGAGGCTATTGAACAGGGGCATTTTCGACAATTTTATGTTGAATATCAGCCACAAGTAGATATTGCATCTGGTCAAATCATTGCTGCGGAAGCCTTATTACGTTGGCAAAGCCCTGAATTGGGAATGGTTGCTGCTTCAGAATTAATTCCGTTGGCAGAATCTACAGGTTTAATTATCCCTATTGGTGAATGGGTATTACAAAGTGTCTGTCAACAAAATAAAATCTGGCAAGATGCAGGTTATTCTCCATTGCGTATTGCTGTTAATTTGTCAGCACGTGAATTCACTCAGCCAGATTTGAGTCAAAAAATAGTGAAATTTTTAGCAGCCAATAATTTAGAACCGGATTACCTAGAATTAGAGCTGACTGAAAGCTTAATTATGCAAGATGTAAATACTGCGATCGCCACAATGAATGAATTGCGCTCACTCGGTGTAAAAATTGCCATTGATGATTTTGGTACAGGATATTCTTCTTTGATGTACCTGAAAAAGTTGCCTATTAATAAGTTGAAAATTGACCGCTACTTTATTCACAATGTTGTCAACGACTCCCAAAAAGCAGCTATTACAACAGCATTAATTCAAATGGGTCACAATCTCAATCTCCAGGTAATTGCTGAAGGCGTAGAAACAGAAGCAGAACTTGATTTTTTACGTCAATATCAATGTGATGCCATGCAAGGATTTCTCTTCAGCCGTCCTTTACCTGTAATAGAATTTCAAAAGTTTTTGTTACTTGAAAAACTCGGGAATTTATAAAATTATCCCAGCAAGCATAATATTAAAGTTATGGCAAAGCGATCGCTCCAAGCGTCAGCCCAAGGTATTAGAAAAGCCAAACAGGCTTTTAGGCGTAAAAACTGGACACAAGAATATCTAGCTGGTGAAGTAGGTTTAGAAACTCGTCAGCCTATTTGGAAGTTTTTTACTGGTAAACCTGTTGACCGCCAAGTCTTTCAGGAGATTTGCTTTGTCTTAGAATTAAACCCAGAAGAAATTGCTGAACAGCCTACTATTGAGGATGAATCAATTCCTTTTGAGATAATACCGGAAAATACTTCAGATATTGATGTCTTAGTACAAAAGGCGCGTTTGGCTCACCAAGAGAAAATTCAGGCTCAGTGTGGCACTTTGCACCTTTTAGATATTGCTAGACCCATCGAGTTAGATGACCTTTATGTAGAAGTCAATGTTTTTGAGGAAATCACTAGTCAAAGATGGCTAGAAATTGCCGATTTACAAAAGTTAGACTCGAATGATTTTGACCGTTTTAGCTTAGGTAACATCAATCAACAATGGATTACCGGTTTAGAGGCAGTTTTAAAATATTCTAAGCTAATGGTGCTGGGTAAAACAGGTTCTGGTAGAACTACTTTTTTGCAATCAATTGCAATTTATTGTAATCAAGGTAAATTTCAGCCAGATTGCTTACCCATTTTTATCAGCTTGAAACACTTTGCCGAAAATACTAGTGAAGATTATCAAATTAACTTATCAAAATATCTTTATCAAGAGTTTAGTGACTGTGGTATTACTGAAGCAGATATATCTACAATATTTTCTCATGGTAAAGCAATAATTTTGTTGGATGGTTTAGATGAATTAACAGATGAAGATAGCGATAAAGTTATCAGAGAAATTCGCAATTTTAACGAAAAATATTATAAAAATATAATAATTATTACTTGTCGCATTGCTGTCCATCAATATAAGTTTAAAGGATTTACTGAAGTTGAAATCGCCGATTTTAGTAAATCACAAATCGCAGCTTTTGCAGATAAGTGGTTTGTGGCTGTAGCTAAAAACTCTCTCTGGGAAGGAAAAGCAAAAGCTTCTGAGTTTATGCAGAAGTTAGAATTGCCAGAAAATCAGCAAATTCTTGAGTTAGCAACCACACCGATTTTGCTAAATCTCACTTGCTTAGTATTTCAGTTTTTAGGAGATTTCCCTACCTTACGTTCAGAACTCTACAAACAAGCATTGGAACTATTATTAGTGCGTTGGGATGAAGCCAGAGGCATTAAACGAGATGAAGTTTATCGCAATTTGTCATTGATACATAAAATTAAGTTACTTTGTCGTGTCGCGACAACTACCTTTACTCAAGGAGATTACTTTTTTCCAGAGACTAAAATACAGCAACTCATTGCTGACTATCTACGCCAGCTTCCCCATCCACCAACGGATTTAGAAGCATTGCAACTCGATAGTAAAGCTGTGCTAAAAGCTATTGAAGCGCAACATGGATTATTACTTGAACAAGCACGGGGAATTTATTCTTTTTCTCATTTGACTTTTCAAGAGTATTTGACCGCGAGAGAAATTGTTGCTAGTGCCAATTCCCAAGCGCTGCAAGAATTTGTCACCCATGTGGGGAAAAAACGTTGGCGAGAAGTCTTTTTACTTGCTGCGGGAATGATGCAACCAGCAGATGATTTATTGTTGTTAATGAAGCAACAAATAGATATCTTAGGAATATCAAATCAAAAATTACAAAATTTTCTCGTTTGGTTAGGGGAAAAATCTTCTACAGTCAATGGATCTTATTACCCCGCTAGCGTGCGTGCCTTTTACTTTACCCTTGCTCTCCCTCCGGATCATCCTCTAGCTTATAACCAAAATTTGGCTTTATCTTTGGATCGTCGCCTAGCTGGAAAACTTGCTGTTGATTTAGCCTTAGACTTGGCTTTAATACATGCCCTTGCTGTTAGTCTGAAGATAACTGGTGATATTTTCTGTCAACGCTTGTCTGCGATCGCTCTTGCCCTTGACTTGCAACATTTACTACAGGATCGTCCTGCTTTAGAACAATCTCTGCAACAGCTACACGCCGAACTTCCATCTCCACAGGAAAGTAGAATAACTCTCAAGGCATGGTGGCAAGCGAATAGAGAAACTTGGACTGGTAAGTTGCGAAATCTCATTGTTAGCGATCGCCAAATTGGTCACGATTGGCAGTTCGATGAAAGCGAGTTGCAAATATTACAGCAGTATTGGAATGCTAACAAGTTGCTGCTAGATTGCCTCAATAATGCTGGGAATGTCACTTTCACTACGATTAGATCAATAGAGAAAAATTTGTTTTTAGTCAATAGTTAGTTTGACCGTCAATGAGAAATTGAAGCGGGTCGGTTTATCGATACAGTAATGATGCTGAACGAGAGGCAAAATAGTGAGTCAAATAGTTTTAACCACGATCGGTTCCTTGGGCGATCTACATCCCAAAATTGCGATCGCGCTTGAATTACGCAAACGCGGTCATGATGTGGTCTTTGTGACGCACAAAGAGTATCAATCCAAAGTTGAAGCCTTGGGATTTGAGTTTCATCGGATGCGTCCTGACAATACCGCTCTTAACGATCCTCAAGAGATGGCACGGATGATGGATTTGCACAAAGGCTCAGAGTATATCGTCCGAAATTGGGTTTGCCCGAGTTTACGTGAGATGTATGCGGACTTGATGCACAGTGCAAAAGATGCGGATTTCATCTTTGCAGGTGAAGGAGTCATTGCGGCTCCATTAGTAGCTGAAAAATTAGGGATGCAATGGGCATCGAGTGCTATGGCACCGATCTCATTTTTCTCCACTTACGACCCGCCCGTGTTAGCTCCGTTTCCATTTCTCGCTAAACTGCGTGGGTTTGGCTCGATCGTCAATCGAGGTGTTATCAACTTTGCAAAGGTTGTCAGTCAGTCTTGGGGGGAACCTGTCCATCTATTTCGACGTGAACTGGGATTACCTCCATTAATAGGCAATCCTTTCATTGACGACAAGTTTTCACCTTACCTTGTACTTGCGCTGTTTTCTCCTGTCTTGGCGAAGCCTCAACCTGATTGGGTTGCAAACACAGTCATTGCAGGCTTCACGTTTTATGATGGCAGTTCCAACAGGACGGAACTTACTCTAGAACTGAAGCAATTTTTGAATGCAGGTGAACCGCCAATTATTTTTACCCTCGGTTCGGCCGCAGTGATGGATCCTGGTAACTTCTATCAGGAAAGTATTCAAGCTGCAAAACAGTTAAACCGCCGTGCTATCCTGTTGGTTGGTAAAAATACGCCTCCAGATAATCTTTCAAAAGATATTCTGGCTGTTAGCTATGTTCCATATTCCCAAATTTTTCCTTATGCTTGTGCAATCGTCCATCAAGGAGGTATTGGAACAACGGCTCAAGCGTTACGTGCTGGTCGTCCAACTCTCGTGATGCCCTACAGTCATGACCAGCCGGACAATGCAGCACGAGTCGAACGCTTAGGAACTTCCCGCACGATTCCCCGTAAGCAATATTTAGCGTCACGTGTAGCAAAGGAGTTAAGTGAGTTGTTAGAGAATCCCAACTATGCAGCAAAAGCAACAGAAATCGGACACATCATACAGGCAGAGAATGGTGTAAGTGTAGCGTGTGATGCGATTGAAAAACAGCTTCAAACAGCCTCAATAAATCAGCTTTAGGACTGGCGACAGCACTTGAATCTGCAATATACCTTTGTAAGGCTGTATTTGAATTGAAATTGCTACGATGAATTCCTCTAGGGGTTGCTTGCTGCTACTTTTTCTACTAACCACAGGTGTAGCCTGTAATCAAAATACTCGTGCTTTTTTGGATACTTCCACACCAGAAACTTCTGCACCTTCACCTCAGCTAGCACAGAATTCTACACAAACAAAAAATATCGTTCGCACCGAACCACTTTCACCTACACCCATTCGCATTAATCTTAAAGATTTACCAAAACCATTCGCGACTGAAAGCGCCTCGAAGTCACCTCAAGTAGTACCAATTCCTGCTAACCCGACACTGCGCGTACCACCTGGCTTTACAGTCAACGTCTTTGCCGAAGGTCTAGATGCGTCGCGCTGGCTGGCACTAACTCCCAGTGGTGATGTGCTGGTGACAGAAACCAGGCAAAACCGCATTCGCCTATTGCGCGATACTAATGGTGATGGTGTCGCGGATGTGCAACAGACGTTTGCTAGTGCCAAAAATGGATTAAATATTCCCTTTGGTATGGCTTTTGCTGGTGATTCTTTCTTTTTAGGCAACACCGATGCTGTTCTGCGGTTTCCCTACACCAAAGGTCAGCAACAACTTACTGGTACTGGTCAAAAAATTGCCGATCTTCCCGGTGGTGGCTACAATCAGCACTGGACGCGCAACGTGATTGCTTCACCTAATGGCAAGCAGCTATACGTTTCTGTTGGTTCCCGTTCCAACGTGGATGAAGAACCCTTGCCACGGGCTTCAGTGCAGGTTATGAATTTGGATGGTTCCAACCAGCAGACTTTTGCCTCTGGTTTGCGTAACCCAGTTGGTTTAGATTTTCATCCGGTAACTCAGCAACTTTACACCACTGTCAACGAACGAGATGGTATGGGCGATGACTTGGTTCCTGACTATTTGACACGTATTCAACAGGGAGAATTCTACGGCTGGCCTTATGCATACCTAACACCAAACAACCTCGACCCCCGTCAAACAAATAACGGCAAGAGTAAACGCCCGGATTTGGTACAGCGTACCCGCACTCCAGAGGTGCTATTTCAAGCACACTCGGCTGCTTTGGGATTGCAATTTTACGACGGAAAGACTTTTCCCGAAAAGTACCGTAACGGCGCTTTTGTTGCTTTTCGTGGTTCTTGGAACCGCGATCGCGGCACGGGCTACAAAATTGTTTTTGTTCCTTTTGATACTAAAGGACAACCACAAAATTACTATGAAGATTTTCTGACTGGTTTTCTACTAGATCCATCTATACCAACGACTTGGGGACGTCCAGTGGGTTTGCTTATCCTACCCGATGGCAGTCTAATTTTTACCGAAGAAGCCAATAATCGGATTTATCGGATTCAGTATACTGGTTAGTTGTTTGTCATTTGTCATTTGTCTAATAACTAAATAACTAATAACTAATGACCAATGACTAATGACTAAATCTAAAACCATCCTTCTTGTTCCAGAGTTTCAATCAACTGTAGTCCACGAGGATCGCCTACTCCCAAAAGTGCGGCTTTGGCATCTTCCCGTACTCCCAATTCTTCATCCTCAGCAAAGGCTTGAATCAAAGCATCAATGGCAGTTGCATAGACGACATTAGAAGGCAGTTCGCGGCACAACTGTCCAATTGCCCAAGCGCTGTTACTCCGCACTGGTGCGATAGGATCTTGCACTAAAGCTTCAATCAACGGTGGTATCGCCCCAACAACAGCTTCATAACCTACTTGCGCCATCTGTGCTAAAGAACTAGCAGCCCACAAACGCACTGCGGAAATATCGGTTCTCAAAGCATCTGCTAGGGGTGCCAAACAACGGCGATCGCGGCAGTTACCTAAGGCCCAAACCACTCCTTTGCGTACATACCCATTCCAATCTCGTCCCAACTGGGCAATCAACGGTTCTACAGCATCTGGGCTGGGGTTGCGTCCGAGTCCATATGCCGCACTCACCCTTACTAACGGACAAGTATCAGTTAACAGGCGAATCAAATGGGGAGTCGCGCGTGCATCTTCTAGATCGCAGAAAGCACGCGCTGCCAGCATTCTCTGCTGTGGCTGGGGATGCTCTAGTAGCGGTAGCATTTCCTCTGGATCGGGTTTTGGAACTTCTGACTCTGCGGTCAGCGGTTCCATTTTATCTAGAGGGCTTTCTAGCTCCACTTCAGCATCGAGTAGGCTAAGGTCATCTTCGTCGTACATACATCAAAATTACCATTACTTTGAATAGTTAGTAGTTATTAGTTAGTAGTTAGTAGTTGTAGAGACGTGCCATGGCACGTCTGTACATTGGTTAGTAGTTAGTTGTTTACCACTATCCACTAACCACTAACCACTATCCACTATCTACTAACAGTCACCATACAGAGACTTAACCATCCACAACGATTGGGTTTGATAACCGAGGTGATTGTAAAGACTTAGTGCTGCTTGGTTAGATTGAAATACTTGCAACCCCATTTGGCGATCGCCTCTTTTTTTTGCCCAGTCTTCTGCATACTGCATTAAAGCTGTACCAATGCCCCGTCGCCGATGTTCTGGTACAACGTAGAGCAGAAATATATGAGCATGGCGATCGCCTGTGACTTGGTCGATTGCATTTCCCATCCAGAGACAGGCTACGGGGTGATGGGGTGATGGGGTGATAGGGTGATGGGGGGATGGGGTGATGGGGGGATGGGGAGAACTTAATTCTATATTCTCCCCACCTCCGGTTCTCCCCACCTCCCCATCTTCCTCTACCCACCACAAGGGAGTTTGGCTGGAGAAGTATTGTTCAACCGTGCGTGCCAGATGAGAAAAATCCCCGGAAGGAAACATCTCCTGGTAAGTCAATTGCATGAACTTTACCAGCAACGCCCGATCCAAACTTGAGCCATGCCGAATACAGTACCCCGGTAGCAGTTCCTCTGCCAAACTAGAGTTTTTGCTCACTGGTATTTTGCTGTTATGACAAGTTGAGGTGAGGACAAGAATACAAGGGGAAATTGAAAGCAATATTCATATTCTCCCCATCATCCCATCTCCCTATCCCCCCATCTTCCTCAATGGGTGCGGGTGCTGCCATATCCCCAGGTAAAAAGATCCGGGCGCTGACTGCGACAAGGGCAAATAAGAAAATCAACACTACAAGTAACGGGGCAATATACTGACGAAATATAGCCATTTTGAAATTGTCAGGGGACTTTCCTGAGAAATAACTGAATATTTGTTAAGATGTCAGGATTTATTTTAGCAAGAAGACAGAGGGGTAAATATTGCTTCCTCTGTTGAGAGTTCATCCTTTACCCTTCTTCCTTCCTCTTTTACCTGCGATCGCGTTCTAAGTCGGCGATCGCTCTTTCCCAATACCAACTTTCTGGCATCTTAGGATAATCTTGCCTTGCTTGCTCTACTAAGCGTTCTGCTGCGGCTGTATCACCATCCAACATTGCGATCAGCCTGTTTTTGAGAGGATTATCAACTATACGTTGGGTTGTTAGCTGGGTTGTTGGCTCATTTGCAGGCTGGGATTGACCTGCTGTAGACGATTGAGACTGCTGTCTCCGCAATTCCCAAAATAAAACGTAATAAAGCGTGGCAAAAATTAAAATTAGGCTGAATGTTCCGAGAAAAGTGAGGAGGTTAAGTCCGAGGTATCCCAAAACTAATTGGGAAAGAACGTAGCCAAGTAAAAGTCCTGTTAATAAAAGAATGGTTGTAGCAATAACAATTATTAGTTTCTGCCCCATACATCATCTTCCTCATCTTCGAGTCCTGGTCTGGGAATTGTTATTGGTTTATGGTTCCAAGGGGCAAAGACGGGTAGCAAGAGCAACCCTGGCACAGCAGCGATGATCGTAATTAAGAAAAACGTAGACCATCCCGTGCTTTTTGCTATTGATCCAGATGGGGCAGCCAAAATATCTCGGCTGACAGCCATCAAACTGGAGAGTAATGCATACTGGGTTGCGGAAAACCGCTGGTTGCAAAGACTCATCAAAAAGGCAACAAAGGCTGCTGTTCCCAATCCACCACAGAAGTTTTCTATATTAATAGTAACTACTAGCAATTGGTAATTTTGGGCGAATTGGGGTTGAGCAAGTATAAAGTAAGCGAAGTTACTCAATGCTTGCAACACACCAAAGACCCAAAGTGAGCGATTAATACCTATTTTGCTTAAAATTACACCACCTACAAGGGCTCCAACAATAGTAGCAATTAATCCCATTCCTACCTGTATTGCCCCAATATCAGTTTTGGTGAAACCTACTGTGAGTAAAAAGGGCGTAGCCATATTACTCAACAAGGCATCGCCTAGTTTATATAGGGTAATAAAGACTAAAATCAATAATGCTTGGATAACGCCCTTGCGCTGGAAAAATTCCCCAAATGGCAAGATAACCGCTTCGGCTAAAGAAGCTGGAGGGCTAATTTGCCGTGGTTCTGGCGCAAATAAGCAGCCAAAAATACCAATTACCATCATACCTGCCATCAACAAGTAAACCGAAGACCAAGGCATCCGGTCAGCAAGTATTAGTCCCAAAGAACCTGCTATTAATAATGCCACTCGATAACCTAAAATGAAGACTGCTGCACCAGCGCCCATTTCTAATTCTGTCAAAACGTCGGTGCGGTAGGCATCCGCAGCAATATCTTGAGTCGCACTCAAAAAGGCAATAACTATGGCGTTGATGGCTAAAAGCTGTAATGCTTGTTTGGGTTGTTGAAAAGCCATGAAGGCGATCGCTACTATCAAGGCAATCTGCATCACAATTAACCAACCCCGCCGTCTCCCTAAAAATGGCAGTGTAAACCGATCTAAAAATGGCGACCACAGAAACTTGAAGGAATAAGGTAAACTGGCAAGACTAAACCAGCCAATCGCCCCCAAATCTACCTGTTCTTCGGTCATCCAAGCCTTAAGGGTAGTACCGATTAACAATAAGGGCAAACCTGATGCAAAGCCTAGCAATAATAAAGCCGCCATTTTGCGGCTTTCAAATACCTTCAGCAGAGATTGAATTTGTCTCACTATTTTTTACATTCCTCATACAAGTAAAAGGTAGAAGGCAGAAGGGAAAATTCGCTGCTTCTGTTCACAGAATTTTTTTGTTGATATTTTATGTTTAATTATGTCCACCTAGTTAACCTGGTTAATATTTCTCAGTAATTGCAATTTGATTTACCTTTTTAATTTTGATCGGGGATTGAAATATATTGCCATAACTGATGTGTAATTTCGTGCCAAGTTGGCTTAACAAGGCAGTCCCAATGAAAAAATTTTCATCACCATGCATGAAAAACCTCACAAGAACTGCCCCTCTCCTTGCTAAGGAGAGGGGTGTCCTCTCTTGACGGGGTGAGGTTACTTTCAAG
This sequence comes from Fischerella sp. PCC 9605, assembly GCF_000517105.1. Taxonomy (GTDB): domain Bacteria; phylum Cyanobacteriota; class Cyanobacteriia; order Cyanobacteriales; family Nostocaceae; genus PCC9605. The sequence continues at coordinate 1,055,512 of NZ_KI912148.1, forward strand.
TCAGACGGTCATGTGATAAATCACACAACGAGAAATGAAAATCTCTTCCCCTTTCCCCTATTTTCAGGTGAGTAGGCAGGAGTTAAAATAGTTTCTTAACTTTCGTTAAGCTGATAAACTTGATGTCCTCTTATTTCTACCTTGTGTTCAGCGAGACATTTTGCCCAACCTTCACGAGTACCAATATCGCTTTTGTGCTTGAGTAAGCCCAATTCCTGTTCTTTTTGAGCGAGTTGAGCAAATTCTTCGTAGAGCGAATAATTAGGAGTAACAAATGTCTCTTTACGGTGGAGAATAGGCGGATTTGCTCTACTTGCGTAGTCTCGGTGAGTAATCTCTAAAGTTTTTAAGTCAATAGTAATACTTGCTTTTAGTGCCGGATGGGGATCGGTGTCAAATTCTGGGTAAAGCAGGTAAGATATCTGTGGTTTTTCAGTACAAAATTTTATCAATGTTGTATCATCTACACGCCAGATGGTGCGGCTAGCACAACCCTCATAAATTCTTAATAGAGGGTCAATTTCACATAGTGCGGAAATATGTACGTATAAAGCATTACGTGTGTGTTTACCAATTTTGCTTTTTTCGCAAGTAGCTTTGACTACGCTGGGTTTTCCTAAGCTAAAAAGCTTGGCATCAGCTACTTCGCAAGCTTCTTCGTAGCTGCCAAAAAAGGCTTTAATGTCATGGCGCATTTCTGGTGCTAGCTTGTGCCATGAAGGACGACCCTGAAAGTGGGTAAGAGCGAGATAAACTTGAATATCGAGAGAACGACGATAAGCGATCGCATCCCATTCGGCTTCATCAGTTGCTTGCAAAACCACAGCAAAAGCCCGGCGGAAGTTACCAAACTCCTTTAATAATTCCTGTTCGTTCTCCAATTCACCCTTGACTGGCAATCTACCGCGTGTTGTATAAAAAGCCATGAGCGGTTGAAGCATATCTTGGTAGTCTTCAAACCGCTTGGTAGGGATGCGGACTCTTGGCGTGGAGGTTTTAGAGAAAAAGCGTATAGCTTTGTAAGCTTCTTTTTCGGCTTCATCCCGAAACACAAAGTAAATACCTAGCGCTACAGGCACGGCATCTACATTTAGTGTTTCATCAATGTATTTTTTGAGTTCTTCTTGCTGGTAATATTTCTGAAACGTATTGTGGCGGGTAACAACACCGTCGGCATAAGGTATGAGACTGCGGCTAGGGGCGTTAATCAGGACTTGGGCAGCAACAATTAATACTTTGCGCGTCAGTTGCCAAGCTGCTAGCAGGGCTTGACGCCGTTCCTCTGTGTCTTCAATGACATTCAGAATGTAGCCCAAATTAACAACATCGGCGGGAATGCGATCGCGATCGGGATAATAGTAAGGGTCCCAACCTGCACTGGTGTAACCTAAGTTTGCCACTCGCTCGACATCACCGCCGTAGCCGCAGCCATAATCAAAAAACGTGGTATCTTTGTTTAAAATTGACCACTCTATTGCCAATCGCACGGGGCGAGACAAGTCAATACGAAAAATTGCAGCTCTGTGACGTTCAATTTCGATGTAGCTCTCGGACATAAGAGCATTTTGACTTTGTTAGTAGTTAGTAGTTAGTAGTTAGTAGTATTTCCACTAACTACTAACCATTAACCACTAACCATAATTTCAATTCTTGGTCGCTAATTCAATCAAATCTTCAATTTTCTTGATATTTGGATCGCCTGCTAAGTATCCAATGCCACGATGCAAATGCAGGCGAAATTGTGTAGCCAAAGTTTCTTTATCAGTTCCGAGGCCATCGTTGTAGCAGCGTTGTTTAAGTGCCAGCAAGAGAATATCGGACATTTCGCCACCAAAGACACGCCAAGTCATCTCGACGTTGCTATCTTGGGGAATTGGCACTGGGGAGGGTGCGGCGGGTTCGCTGAGAGAACGGCAAAATGCCCAACGGCATATAATGTTCCATTGGTCAAGTTTAGTAATGCGTTTGAGTTTGGTAAGTTGGTCTTTGGCTGTTTGGGAAAGTTTGATGCGTTCAATAGGAGTTTCCATAATAGTCCGCACAGCGAATTGAAATGAATCTTTCTTGGTGTCTTAGTGTCTTAGTGTTTCAAAAATGATTTTTTTACCACCAAGACACTAAGACACTAAGAGCTTAATAGTATCTCATTCATTACCAAAAATACCCTGGTTGTATGGTTGTTTGGCGAGTAGATGAGTCGTATTTGAGGAGGTATTCGCGGGCGATCGCTTCGTTTTCTCGCAGGGTTTGCACTTCTTTTTCTCCGATTTCTGTATCAGTGGAAAGGAGAATCACTTGATGACTGGCAGAGGGAAAGTAACGTTCAACTAGGTTACTGCGGTGAGAAGAATCTAGTCTGCCTAGAGGTGTATCAATAGCTATTGGTAAGCGGCGTCCGGAAACTCGTGCTAGTCCCCAAAGGAAGGTGATCGCTAAGAGTTGTTTTTCTCCTGCGGAAAGGCGGTGTTTAGGAACTGGTTTACCCTGTAAATCATACAGAGATAGGCTAAAAGTATTAGTATCAATGGCAATGCGATGCACTAAATCAGATTTGTGCAGAAGATAGCGAAAGCACTCAGTTACTTCATTTTCCAATTTATTTAATTTTCTCAGAGTCAAACGCTCTCGGAACAGTTTCAGTGTTTCTTGAACTCTCACAGAGGCGATAATAATATGTTCTTTATTCTGGCGTTTAATTGTATCGTCAGTATATGCTTTTAAGTCCTTTTTTAACTTCTCAATCGCCGCTTCTAGTTCTGCTAAACGGCGTCTAGCTATCTCACAATTAGCTTTTGCTTCAGCAACTTGATTTTGTGCTGCTCGCATCGCATCACGCAGTTTATTATATTCTTCTGGTGATGCTGCTGTTTGTACCTGTCTTTCCAGAGAAATAATTTCTTCTTCTTTAGTGATGAGATTTGCTAATTGCTGTTTAGCAGAATTTTTGGCATTGTGTAAGTAATAAATAATATTACCCAGTTGACTGAGAGCTTCATCATCAGCTAATAACCAAAGTTCCTCTTGTAGAGACGCAACCTGGCGCGTCTCTACATCTTGATCAAGAAATGATTTTATTTTTGAAAATTTATCTTCAGGAATACCTAAATTATTAATTAAATTGAGTAAGCTTTGATCTCGTTCAAGTAAAATATCCAATGCTATTTTTGACTGTTGATAGCGAAATTCTTTTTCTCCTTGCGCTTGTACCTGAGTGAGTAGCGGTTGAATTAACGCCAGCGGTAAAACATCAGCCGCTAATTCACACATTCCCTGACGAATTTGTTCAGCTTCCGCAGTTCTTTCTTCCTTTTGTTTTTCTAACTGACTGCTTTCTGCGGCAATTTTACCACCTTCATAAACAAATTTATCAATAGCTTCTTGTTCATGCTTCTCTGCTGTTTTTAATTGTTCTTGTCGAGACGCATGTTTTTGCGTTTGCTCATGATATTCTTCTTGCAACTGTTTAAGATTTTCTTCGATTTCCTCTAAATTTGCTAACTCTTGAGTATCAGCAACTTCCTTACGTTTGCGATTGACTAAAATATCTATATCAACTGCTAAGCGTTCCGCTAATTCTAGTCCTAAAAGTGCGCGAATTGCATCTACTACAATCGGTGGCGGTACTTCTTGTTCTGCCAGTTCCTTAACTTGTTCGCCGTCAAAGAGAAACAAGTTGGAAATTCCTAATGGGAGCAGATTTTCAATATACTCATCCCAAATATTCACTAAAGCCTCAACAGGCCATGTATCATCATCACCTAAAATGCCTAAATGGTCTTTACCATCTTTAGGATTTTTTTCCCACGTCCGCACGATTCTGTATTTGACTGGTTGGTCATTTTCAATATGTTCAAAAACTAATTCAATGCGAGTTTTTTCTGTTGGTGGTGTGTGGCTATTAACGCATTGAGAAAGAAAATCGGTATAACTTAAATTTCCACGGGTAGAACATTGAGCGCGATGTCCATAAAGTGCTAGACGAATGGCATCCATCAGCGTTGTTTTTCCTCCGCCATTCATCCCGCCTAAAAGGATGATTGGGCGAGTATTTTCAGCAAATTGAGGGTCAAGATTAATGACTTGACGTCCACTGTATGGGCCAAAATTTTCTAGAACTAGTTCAAGAAATAACATAGTGAGATTTTTATATTTAATTCTCGCGTTAAGAAGCCATTAACCGTGAAGTAAATTTCCGGCTATGTTCAAATTTTAATTCTAGGCTTAAATCGATGATATTTACTGTTAAAGATAAGTACAATTTTGCATAAAACCGTAGCGAATTTAAGTTTGGAATTTAAACGCAAAGGTACGCAGAGGTAAGCGCAGAGGGGCGCAGAGTTTTAGGCTAAGAATTTGTGCCATTGTGTACTAAGTGTCTCTATTTTGAAATTTGATATTTCCCCAAGTCTTTGGTTTGGTAGCAGATTCTGTAGTAGATGATTTGTCTTGGAGACTTGCAGTTAAATTATCAGTTACCTCATCCGTTGCGACAACATCTCCTAAAGTAAGCTGCTTTACCTTTTCTACGTCAGCTTGAGCAACCGCTGTTTTCAAATCTCTTTTTAAATGAGCATTTTTAATTGCTTCTTCTTGGGAACGGGAACTAGTTTCAAAACATTTTTCAAGGGCATCATATATGCCTACACGGCGAGCCATTTTACGATACTGGCGTTCAGTGTCTAATAGCTTTGCCATCAGTTCTAAGTGCATGGCATCGCCTTCACAAATTTCTTCTAGTACTGCCCATTCATCGCTACCTAAGAGACTATAGCCAGCACCAGGACGCGGATCTTGGAATTCTTCTCCAGTCACTTCTTGATGTATGCGGGGTAAACTATCATCAAATTCGTGTTTTTCTTCTAACCAAATGCGGCGAATTTCGCTCATTTCTTCTGGAGTAATTAGAGTGATATCGCGCATATTTTCTGGGGCTGTGCGACGGATTTGTGTTTGCGCTTCTAATACTCTTCTTAGCCAATGTTCCCGCCAATATTTGGTATAGGGACCGGGTATTGGTTCTACTGAAATTTCATTATCTACATTGCGTTCAAAGAGTTGGACTTCACCCCAGATGCGTCGGAAGTCCCTCTTATCGTGGTCTTCTTTAATATCTAATTCATTGCGGATATCCAACAGAGGCTGCATCCATTCTTTTTCTTCGTCATTTTGAATCATTGCCTCCATCGATTTATCTTTATTAACCATTGTGCAAATCCAGCAGCCAAATCGTGAATCTCCACAACTGGGAGTATGAAGTATCTACAACCAAGGGACATTCATTATCTGCCGTAGCACCCCGATACATAGCAAATAAGTCTTTATTATTACCTCCCCAAGGGTTTTGCCACTGATTTAAATAAATCCATACTTCATCGTTTCGCCAATCTTCTATTGGGGTGTAAATCAGAGAGTTAGGTAGACTAGCATTAGGACTAAGGCGATCGCGTACTCTACCTATTTGATGTTTTTGCATTGTCGCAGCACGTTTGCTGCTTTCAGCTTTGCGAGTACCTAAGACAAGAATTGTTTCACCATTGGCTCTAACCATCTCTCGGATGAAATGGTTAGCAGGATTAATTTTCAAACGTTGGGTACACCAGCGAAACTGGTTGCGTGGTGCTGGGTAGCCTTTGCCAATCAAATTTACCCAGAATGTATCTTGAACTACTGGTTGAAGCAGATGGGGTTCAATCGGCATCCCCTGTTCTTTTGCAGCAGATTTGAGCTGCTGCATAGATTTACGAACCCAAGCAGAAACTACTGGGTTTTCTACGAGTGTATCTGTTGTAATAACATGAATTGTCTTTGTTCGTTTTTCTGGAGGAAGAGTGGCGATCGCATTCCAAACTAGCTGTAAAGTTACGGAACTGTCTTTACCCCATGATACGCCCATGATCCAGGGTATTTCATCTGAGCAGTATAACTCTTGTATTTCAGTGGTGAGAGCTTGGATATCTTCCACTAACTCTGCCACAGTACGCGGTTGCTGATTTTTAGTTTCTGGCTGTTGTGCTGTAGCCATTTCTCCCTACCTCTGAAAACGCAGGTGATTTTCACCTCATCTATTGCACCAGTGGAACCCCACCCCTCCCCGCAAGCGAGGAGGGGAGAAGATTGTGTACTGCAAGTGCAACGCTAGTATTGTAAACCTTAAAGGTTTTTAAAAACCTTGCTAATTAGATCCATTTTTGTAGAAAATTAATCTGGTTTATAATTCTAGATTTTAAAAACTAATATGGATGAAAGTGCAATTTACCCAACTGCTGACATTGCCAGCGAGTATCTAGAACGAGAAAACAAGGATAAACAGGTACTAGCTATTCTGCTAGAAAAGTTTATGAACCAAAAAGACCAGATTTTGGTTCAAAAAACTGAGATGGGAGGGACTGAGGCATATGTAGGCTCTGTTACCTTAGAATGGTTTGCGGGTCGGGTTCGCTTTGCGTCTGCTTTACCCCTGCTTCAGCAAAAATACAACTCTCAAACGGATAATATCGAGATTGACGCGGAAAGTATTGACGAGATTCAGCAGCGTCCGCTTGATTGGTCACGTCAACTACCCTTAGCGCAGTATTTGGCAGGTCGAAAAAATCACAAGTTTCCGCCTGTGCTAGTAGTGATTAACCAACCGTGGGTGGATAATCCCAAAGCTGCTGAGTGGGATAGCCAGGGAATGGCTATGAAGTCTACCACAGTTTTTACCCCTTTAGATCATGAAGGTAAGGTAGGTTTATTAAACATTTCTGAAGATAATGTGACCATTTATGCACTAGATGGTCAGCATCGACTAATGGGGGTGCAGGGGTTGATGGAGTTGCTGAAAACTGGCAAACTTCAACGTTACAAGAAGGATAAAAGCCCTGACGACACTTTTATTGAAGTGGCTGACTTGATTGAACAGTATCATGTCCAGCCTGCTCATCTGCAAAGCTTGCCTAAAGAAAAAATCGGTATTGAATTCATCTGTGCGGTTGAGAAAGGAGAAACTCGTGAACAGGCAAGACGACGGGTGAGAAGTATCTTTGTTCATGTCAACCTGATGGCTGCACCTTTGACTAAAGGTCAGTTAGCACAGCTGAATGAGGATGATGGTTTTTCGATTGTTGCCAGAAAAATCGCCGTGACGCATCCGCTTTTGGAACAACGGGAAACCCGAAAGCCTCGCGTGAATTGGAATAGTGCGACGGTTGCAGCCAAGTCAACAGTTTTGACAACACTGCAAGCACTTAAAGATATGTCTGAACGATACTTGGGACAAAAGTTCCCTCACTGGAAACCCTTAGACAAGGGTCTAATTCCCATGCGTCCAGAGGATGAGGAACTTGAGAAGGGAATACAGGAGTTTCACAAGCTGTTTGATTATTTAGCAAGCCTTCCCAGTTATAAGATTTTAGAAGATGAAGATACACCAGCCTTGCGACGATTCAGCTTTGAAAAGGATGGAGGCGAAGGAAATATGCTTTTGCGTCCTGTTGGTCAAGTCGCTTTAGCGCAAGCTTTGGGCATCTTGATTTTCCGGAAAGGATTTAAGCTGGAAGACATTTTTAAGAAACTGCGGAAGTTCGATCAGCAAGGCGGGTTTAGTGGAATGGAGTTCCCGCAGTCTATTTGGTACGGCGTTTTATATGATCCAAATAAAAAGCGGGTGCAGGTGGCTGGACGGGATCTGGCGACGAAGTTACTGATTTATATCTTGGGTGGAATTCAGGATCAAATGGAACGTGCAGAACTTCGTAAGGCTTTGGCTGATGCTAGAAGGGTAGAAAATAAAACAATAGGTTTTGATGGTAAATTTGTGGAACCCAAGCAGGTAGGACTTCCATCTATTTTGTAGTTACTAACAATTACTCGCCTTGGGATAAATTGTTATGCTACTTTGGTACGTAATGTATTAAAGGAGTCTAATTTGTGGCATGGCTACATGGCAATGATGCTGTGCAACAGCTAAGTGAAAACGTAATTTTGTACGATTTAACGCAGATGCGTGGGAATAGTGCGGTTTTAAGCCGCATCCCCAATCATATTGGTGGTGTCTACGCTTGGTATCGTCGCTTTGAGATTGATCCTAGTGCAAGACATGATCCTGAAGTCTTCGTTAATTATATTCTTAAGGAACTTTCTAAAGATCACTCTGCTCCCCGAGAGACAAGACTTCCCCCAGCACATAGGATAAGACTTCAACCAGACAATTCATTTTCTAAAGAACTTTTGTTGAAAGAGTTAGCTGCCGACTCATCTTTTCGTCAACTGCTCTTTATGCTCCTAAACAACTCCCTTATATTTCAGCAACCGCTATATATAGGAAAGACGACGAATTTATATTTTAGAATTCGTAACCATCTTAGCGAAGGAAGTATTTTACGCGATCGCCTTGCGGCTGCTGGTCACAATATTAATAGGTGCAGGCTGATATTGGTTTACACTTCAGCTAGTAAATCAAGAATTCCTCCATATGATACTGATGATGAAGAATTGGATAATCAGGTTTATGAAGAGAGCGAAATCTCTGAACTGACCTCAGAAATACTAATTGAAGATATTCTATCTAGGCTATTTCTTCGATCATTTACTCTCAGGTACGGTTGATACAAAATGCTAATATTCTCAAACGAAGTTCAGTATGAAGGGCGTTCTCTACGAGAATATTATGTAGAAGATTACTGCGATGAAGATGGAGAACCTGTGACACCATTAGCGCGAATACCAGAGAACTACCTTGACTCCGCAATAAAAGGTTTTAAAATCAACTTTCGTCCCTGGTTATTGAAACTTTTACTAGAATTCAAGCCATACAGCAACCTGCTTAAATATGCTCGTGAGCATAATTTGATTGAGGGTACTTTTGGGAAATTCCAAGCTCAAACAAATAAACATAAAGTGATTATTCGAGAGCAGGAGCTTGCTAGAGATAGTGATTGGAACAAACGAGAAATACTGGTTCATCAAGATGCTATTGCTAGCATGAAAGAAAATCAGTGGGCTTTCAAAGCTATATTCCAAAAGGCTATGGTTCGTTTGGGACGAATGGTTGAATTTGACTATAAAGGTAAAGATACTAACTTAGGCAATATAGATGATGTTTTGAAATTTCTAGATAGGCTATATGACAAGGGGATTATTAGAGTAGATACCAATTTGGCAGATTATCCCTTTCGACTATGGACATTTGTAGCCATAAACCCTGGAAATGACAAAATCAAAGTTGCAAGAGCAGTAGAAGATAGAATATATTTCTTATTATCCTTATGGTACTTCGGCTCTCGCAAGACAGAAATTGACTCTGACAATAGTCTTCCAATTTTATCCAGGCGAAAGCTATTAAATTTTTTTAGTGCAGATACAAATAAAACACAGTGGCCTGGATGTGCTGATGCTTATAAAGCATTATACAAAGGTTTTGATACTATTCCATTTTATGGAAAAGACCATGAAAAAATGACTAATCAACGAAAAGATATAATGGTTCGTGACAGATTTTCTGCTGTACTTGCTGCTGGATTGCCTGAATTGTACAGTCAGTCTTTAGCTAAACAAGTATCTGAGGAGGATAAGCTTGATACAGAATAGTGGAGTAATATAACACAAAGTTTAAGTTTTTAACAAAAGGCACTCATACGGTAACTCAAGAGAGGAATTTACTTAAATCGAATTCCTCATCTTCTTTTTTTTGCTTAAATCTTTCAGAACTTAGAATCAATAAAAGTCGCTCTGAGTAGTCTACCGCTCCTCGTAGTTCATTTTGCAAAATTTCCAATCCACCATTAGCATACTCTTCAAAAATATGGATGCGCTGCTCGTCAGCTGTATCGTCATCGCCTAGAATTTTAATGTCTTTTGTTTCGGTGATAGCCAACAAATTAATTAACATAGTGAAGCTAGTAGCAAAATAATCCTGTCGGAGTGGAGATAAATCTTTAGCGATTCCCTCCAAAGGAACTCGCTTTTTATACTTTGTCCCCAACGCCGCTGCAAATACCATCACTTCTACATACGTTTGGAAAGGGCCAGTTGTATCCTTTGATGCTACTAGAGCTTTCACTAACTCAACTTTGTCTTTGGCAATTTTGATTCTATTTGCAGCCATTGTTCTGATATATACTTTGTTGCAATTTTAACCGAAAGCCAAAAGTGATGTCTAACGATTAAGTTGCTAAGCGTCTACTTAGTCTTGTCTCTCTGCGGTTCATTTTTCTGAACATATCTGCGCCAGTGCGATCGCACTCCTCTCGTCTTGGCGTCCTTGGCGTCTACCCTGCGGGAAGCCGCTTGCGCGTCTATGGCGGTTCGTTTATCCAAACAAGCGATCGCACCCTATTTACATCCGTGTAATAAAATACAGCATTCTTAAAAACCCATAAGCGAAATCATCAAGTGTTTACTTGTAAGCAACGCAACCATACATAAAAACTGGCTCTTTATTCTCAACTAGAATAGATGATGGTTCAGCCTGCCATGCAGCAACTGGTACAATGTCATGAGTAGTTAATCGCCAGCGTCCAAGCAATGGACGAATTGTTGTAGGGTTCCGCATATATAAAGGCTCACCTGTTGATTCAAGCAATTCTAAGACTTTGGGATACTGCATTCCCGCCTCGCCATCAAAGTCCAATGCTAGGAAACTTCCCGCAGGAACCCAATCATAAAGCGTATCAAGCACATTAGCTAGAGTTTCATCAGGGATAAAAGCGGAGACACCAATAAAAATTATACCTAGACGCTGAATTGATCCCAGTACTTGAGTGACTATTGATCGATTAAGGGTATCAAAGTTTGTGGCATCACAAAATGCGTAGTCAGCGTTCGGATTATTGGCGAGGATTTCCTTACCTAGTTCGATGTTAATTGCATCAATGTCAGTATAAAGGACTTTAGCTTGCGGCACTGCTTCATGCACATTTCCACAAGTTGGAATTCCCGAACCGAAAACAAGAAACTGATTTATTCCCTGTGATTCAATATAACGGCAGACACGTCCTATATAGTCTCGCAAAGTACGAAAAACGGTTGGGAAGTTGGGATATACCGTATCGAAAACTTTAGCAGCTTCCACGTCTATTGGGAAGTGATGAGAACCACCAAGCCAGTAATCTAGTATACGACCTGTATTGGGAATGGATGGGGTTTTCATTGCTAATCCTTCAAATTATACATTAGTTTACTCAATCTCAAAATCGCTAACCTACTACGATCTGACAATACTTTGTGCCTTTGTGTCTTAGTGGTTAAACATTTTTGAAACACGAAGACACCAAGACACAAAGAGTAAAATAATTTTCATGCTTAGCAAAATTGAGTTTTTTATCATGCGAAAAAAATGCACACATATTAACACAAATAATTTATTAGTGTGCATCTTTGTGTATCTTTTAATTTACACTATTTACCTCAATAATCTCTGTGTATTCAAATTCATTCGGACTTTGTTTAACCAAAGGATATCTCTCTCCTCCCAACTCAATATAATCCTGTTCGCAATCAGGTTTGGAAGAATAGTAAACCAATACATATTCTCTACCTATTTTCTCTGCTATTTCTGCTGCTACTTCACCCCGCCATTGCGTTTTAGTCACCAATACGACTAATTGATTTGCTAATTTAGGAATTATTCTAGCAATCTGTCGACGATTAACTTCATCCAAACTACCAAAGGGTGAATCCATGACTATCGGCAAAGTGCTAGTATCTGGCACCATTAACATTTTTCTTTGACTCCATTCCCTTACTCTGTCGATAATACCGCCGATAAACGATAAACTGAGGATTTGATTTTCACCAGTGGAAGCTGCTACTGGTGCTTCTATACCTGCTGTATTTTCTACCAGCGTTAGCTCATATCTATCACTAATTTTAGGAGTGTAAGGTGTAAACGAAATTTCACTAAATATTTCTTGTACTCGCTTTTCTAGTTGTAAGCGAAATTGTTGCTCTTGTCGTGACTTTACTAAAGTTAAACGTTCAATAGCATCTTGGGTAGCCGCAATGCGTCGTTGTGCTAGCGCTTGCCTTTCTTCATTCAGTTTCTGCTTGGCGATTTGTTTGCTTAGGCTTTCTATTTCCGTTTTATAATTAGCTATTTGCTGTTGGTTTGCACCTTGTTCTAAGGTTAAATCTGTAATTTTTTCTTCAATTTCATCCAAGCGTTTTTGTAGATTGCGAATTTCTTCACTTGGATCTTTTCGCAATCTTTCTTGAATGTTATCTAAATCTGCTTCTATTTGAGATATATTTTGTCTTAACTGATTGATTTCCGCTTGTTCTCTATCAATCTCTTCCCAAAATCCTACTGCTTGTTTATCTATTTCATCAACTTGAGCGCTCATGCGAATAGCAGTTTCCTCTACTACTGATGAACCGGCTCTATCTAGCAAGCTTTTGACATTTTCGTGCGAGTGATTTCCCTCCTGTAATTCTGCTCCACAAATGCAGCGTTGAGAACTTAGTAAATTATGTAAAAATTCCCGTGAAATCCCAGAGGTTAACTCGCCTCGCTGTTTTAAATCTTCAATTATTTCCCGAAACTGTACTGTTGTTTCTGATAGCAATACCGTATATCCCCGTGTGGAAATTGCTTTTTTCAGTGCTTCCCACTTTTTTTTCAGTTCTCCATGATTTGCTGATTTTTGCGATTCTAAATTTTGCCGTCTTTCTTGCAATTCTTTGGCGGCGCTGAGTTCTCGCAAACGGTTACTTGTTTCTTTTTTGATAGTTTGTTGATATTCTAACTCTTGTTTAATTTCTGTTTGCCTGTTATTGATTCGCTCAATTTCCTGTTCTATTTTTGCCTGTTGTCTTAAAAGCTGTTTGGTTTCTGAGTCACCAATAATTTTTAATTCGTTTTCTAAAGTTTTCTTGGCTTCGCTTAAATGCCTGATAGAACGATTAATTACCTCAACTCCTAACAATATTTTGGTGGCTTCGGCAATTTCAGCCTTTTTATCAGAACGCACAATCTGTTCTATGCGCTCTCCATCAAAGAAAAAATATTGATGTAAGCTACTAGGTAAAATTTGGTTAATTATATCTTCTAAATTTTGATTGGGTGGGACAAAATACCACGAGCCATCATCTCTACCCACCCACATACTTAACTCTGTTTTACCAGGCTCAAAATCACTTTCGTTTTTATAAACCCGACAGGAGCGTTTAATCCGATAGCGTTTACTATCATGCTCCCAAACAATTCTACCCAACATTCTACAGGTTGACCAATTTTAGCTTCAGCTATGGCACGTTTATTTACTAATTGTTCTGCTGAAGCAAAAGCGGCACTAAATTTTTCGTACAGTACCCAAGTAAATGCATTCAGTAAACTTGTTTTACCTGCGCCGTTATTACCGTGAATTATAGTTGTGTTACTAACATCTCCATGAGCTAACACTATCTCTGGGGTTTTTGCATAGAAGGAGCGAAAATTGCACAGCTTAATTGAAATGAGCTTCATCGCACTGCTTCCTTCACAATTCTCAAAATATCATCATTGATAGGGCTGTTACTTTTTTTATCTAGTCTGCTTTTTTCTAACTGCCATACCTGTTCGATTATTTGTCGCACTTCTGGTGCAGCACTAGCTATTGGCTCTTGCACGTCATCTATATTCGTTTGTTTATTCATGTTTTTATTAAAAGAATGTATTTTTTGATATTCTAACCACGGAGACCAGAGCGATCGCATCCGTAGAGGTACTGTTTCATTTGCTTCTTAAGACTAGATTGAATGTCAAGAAAAGCAAGTTTTTTGAAAGTGGTTAGTGGTTAATTATTGGTTGTTTAATAGTAATCACTTCAGTTTTTTATATTCAACCACAGATGCACACAGATAAATACAGATGAAATATCGGTATTCGGGGAAAAGGACAATATCCTTTCCCCTTTCCCCTTCTTCTTTCAAACATCCAATAATCCATATCGTTTTTGTAAATCAAGTAACTTGATTCTCGCTTCACCAGCATTGTCTGCTAAATCAGCAAATTCTACAAAGCGTCGTAATTCTTTTCTTAATAAGTTACGTTCCACTTCTAAAGTTTTTCTGTCTAAATCTGGTGGCAAAACTATCATGTCAAAAATTGTGGCGCGTTCTTTGCCTGGATGTGGACGCAAAACCCGTCCGCGTCGCTGGATAAATTGCCGGGGATTGCCGGAACTTGCCAAAATCACAGCAGTTTGAATAGCTGGAATATCTACACCTTCATCTAAACAGCGAATTGCAACTAAACCTTGTAATTCACCGCTTTCAAATTGACGGCGTAAAACTTCTCTTTCTTCTAGAGAAGTTTGAGCAGTGTAGGTGCTTACCCTATAACCTAATTCTACTCCTAAAATTTTGGCAACTTCTTTGAGTTGGTGCAAGCTAGAACGCTGTCCCGCTTCTTGAGAAGAATCACTGCAATAAAAAAGTGTATGAGTTGTTTCGCGACGAGTAGCCATTAACTCACGCAAAGCGTTTAATTTATTTTCTGCTGCACTAATTAGCCTTGCGCGTTGCATCAATAACGGCTTTAAATCTTCGTTATCTTCATAATTACCCAGTTCTACATTTTCTTTTTCTCGATACAAAAGTGCCCGTCCAATTTTTTGTGTTAGTTTGGCATAGGCACGGCTTTCTGTTTCGGTTAATTCCACGAGAATGGGATAGTAAAGATAATGCACTAAAGCGCCTTGAGCGATCGCGTCTTTTAAAGTGAATTCTGGTTGTAAAACCGGGCCAAAATAATCAAATATAGATTGAGTTCCAGTTTCATCAAAATATCTTTCGGGTGTGGCAGATAAAGCCAGTCGCAAACCAACGCGGCGAGGTAAACTTTCTTCTAACCTAGGTGCACCTAAATTGTGAGCTTCATCACCGATAATTAAAGTTCTTTCGGGAAAATATTTAAGTTGAGATTGGAACCCATCGCCAATTAAGGTGGAGTTGGTAGTGATAACTGTGAGAAATGGTTGCGAACTAGAACGGACGTTGTACAGTTGGCTAGAAAGTTGACTTTGCCAAGTGCGTAAGTTTTCAAAAGCTAAGATGGGTTGCAAATTAAATTTTTCACATTCTCGCGCCCATTGGGAAACAAGATGGCGGTAAGGACACACCACTAGCAATGCTTGCAAGTGAATTTGTTTGTATAACTCGCAAGCTACTGAGAGTGCTGTAATAGTCTTACCGCTACCTGTTGCCATTTTCAGCGTCCCTCTGCCGTTGTTGGCAAACCAGCTATTTACCGCTTGGCGCTGATATTGCCGCAATTGCAGAGATGCTGGCATTGTTGGGCATCCTGGTAATGGTTGTTGAGTTTGATAACTGCCCTTGCTTTCACCTGCAAATGGTATTTTGAGAAGGGTGATTTCCCCAGTTGTGGCAACCGCCGTTTTGAAAGTGGGCAGTTGCCGGACTTTTGGTTGTGTCAGATACATTGATGTTGAACTACGTATAAATAGAGAGTGGTGATGGGGTGATGGGGTGATGGGGTGATGGGGTGATGGGGTGAAATTTTTCTCCCCACCTCCCTATCTCCCCATCCCCCTGTTAGTTGTAACTGCGCCAGACGCCAACTAGGGAACCTTGCACCTGCACCTGCATAGCAGGTACTTCAATGGGGTTGTACCTTGGGTTGGCAGGTTTGAGGGTGACGCGATCGCCTTGGCGATAAAATCGCTTTAATGTTGTACCGTATCCATCCACTCTGGCGGCGACAATAGTACCATTTTTGAGTTGATCTGGTTCTGGTACTGGGCGCAAAAATACTAAATCTCCATCAACAATGCAATCTTCAATCATGCTATCGCCTGCTACCCGCAAAGCATAAGTTTGGGATGGCAAAGACAAATTAGAAAAGTCAAGATGTTCGACCGCATCGGTAAATGGTTCTATTAAACCACCAGCAGCAATTGCACCCAAAATTGGTATACCATGCTTTAAGGGACGTAAAATTCTAATCGTCCGTGCTTTTCCTTCACTCCATTCAATGTATCCTTTAGTGCGTAAATGTTCTAGGCGACTTTGAATTGGTGCTGGTGACTTCAAATTCATTGCCTGCATCATTTGCCGAATCGAAGGCGAATGCTGGTGTTGTCGAATATATTCCGCCAACCATTCGTAAAGTTCTCGTTGCGCTTCTGTTAGTCTTTCCATAAATTTGTAGGGAGGTAAATATAAATGTTCTTAGAACATTAGTACTACAAAAAACCCCCCTACGGAAAGAGAAAAGTAAAAAGTTAAAAATTAAAAGAAATTACTTTTGACTTTTGACCTTTGACTTTTTACTTGTTTACTCTGCTCCTAAAAAGCTAGCAAGTAAAGCTTTTTGTACGTGCATGCGATTTTCGGCCTGATCCCAAACGCGTGAGTGCGAACCTTCGATGACTTCATTAGTAATTTCTTCGCCGCGATGGGCTGGTAAGCAGTGTAAAACAATCGCTTCTTTTTCGGCAAGGCTCAACAGTTGCTCATTAATTTGATAAGGTTGGAAAATTGGTAAGCGATCGCCTGCTTCTGATTCTTGCCCCATACTTGCCCAAACATCCGTGTAAAGCACATGAGAACCCTTGGTTGCTGCTTCGGGATCGTTAGTGACTATTACTTGCGTTTTATTAGCTGTGATCGCGCGTGCTTTTTCGATAATTGTTGCATTTGGTTCAAATCCATTCGGTGTGGCAACTCTCACATTCATGCCTACCAAAGCACAACCAAGCATTAAAGAATTAGCAACATTGTTACCATCACCAACATAGGTCAAGGTTAGTCCAGAAAGAGTGCCAAAACACTCTTGAATCGTCAATAAATCGGCTAAAACCTGACAAGGATGCTCTAAATCAGTAAGAGCATTAATTACTGGAATCTTGGCATAATGGGCAAAAATTTCCAATTCCTGCTGTGCAAAAGTGCGAATTGCCAAAATATCCAAATATCTATCCAAAACCCGCGCTGTATCCTGTACGGGTTCACCACGACTAACTTGCGTGACATTTGGATTCAGGTCTATTACTTGTCCACCCAGTTGGTACATCGCCACGGTAAAACTTACCCGTGTGCGAGTTGAAGCCTTAGAAAACAATAGCCCCAACACCTTATGACACCGTAACCTCAACTGTTGAGATTTCAGTTGGGTTGCCATTTGCAGAAGTTCTTGAACCTCTTGGGAACTGAGGTCTGCCAGACTTAATAAATCTCGTCCGCTCAACGCTGCCATGCTTCTAGTTTGTAAAGAAAAATTATGTCTTTTCGTTTCTGTACACAGCCGTGCAAAAAGTAGCGCTTTAAAACTGTACCAAATATTCCTACATCTAAACCTAGAGTTTCAGGTTATTGTGATGTTGATATTAGTTTATCAACCTTATCTGTGCTTAAAGTTCGCAAAATAGCAGAAGTACTGTTGTGAAAGAAGTTTATGTGTACCTAGTGAGAAACTAATTTTTTTTTGCTATTGTTGGTTTACAACTAGCTAGGTTATGGTAAGATAGTAAATCGGTGCGGCTTTTGAAAGCAAAAGCTAGTTTGCGTTCATACTTAATCAAACCTGCGCCAGCATAGCACAGTGGTAGTGCATCCGACTTGTAATCGGAAGGTCGTCGGTTCAAATCCGACTGCTGGCTTTGAATCCGAAACCCCCAAAATTCGGGGGTTTTAGCTTGTATACATTCACAAATTAGATGTCTCAATTTTTTAGTAGAGGCGACTATCGTACATGCCCAAAGTCTTTGAAAATTTTATGTGCATCTAAGCAAAGACTATCAGCAATATCACAATATTTTGTCAATTATTGCAAAAAATTACTGCTAGTCAAATTTGGTAAAATAACAGTCCTGATTAAGAAAAGCAATGCTAATTTAAAAAGTAGGCACAGACAAATTAAAACCTTTAACCAAAGCCTTTAGGCTAGAGCTTGTGCCTCCGCCTCTAGTCTCATCGCAACTAATCCTAGGTTATTGCATCCGAAGAATGTATTTTCGCCTTGAGTTCATTTAGTTGTTTTGGAGGTTTTTGAACGCACAGCCAAGAATGCCTGCCTAGCTGGAATGAATTACGGATGCTTTAGTTTGAGGATATTGTAGTTGCGAGTCTCGTCCACATTAGTTGAGTTATTCCTAATCTGAATTTCAACTCGTATAATTCCATAGCATGTTTAATAAACTACCGCTAGTTACTGACATTGTTCGGTCGTAATAGCGGTAGTTTAGTTTTGCTTAACCTTGTAGGGTAATAATAGTTACTTCTGGTGGACAAAACAAGCGACCTGGTGGATAAGTTCCTAAACCGCGATTAACATATAACTGGTTTGTCCCGACGTAATGAAACCCCTGTGCCCATTCCCAATGTCGCATCACTTTAGCCAAACTTCCTTTCAAAAAGGGTATCCTTCGCCTCACTCTTTTAGGTATTTTGTCAACCAGCTGCTTATAGTAAACAACTACTGGGCCAATTCCTGGCAACACAATCTGACCGCCGTGGCTATGACCAGATAATTGCAAATCTACTCGCCATTGTTTTAAAAATTCGGCAGTATCTGGGTTGTGAGATAAGACTATACGGGGTTTTGCAGGATCTAATTGGTTCATCACCGATGCAGGATGAAATTCCCGCGACCAATAATCAGCAAGTCCAACCAGAGGTAATTCTTCTCCTAGTGGATAGGCTATTTCGTTCCAAAGAACTGCGATCCCGATGCTAGTTAATGCATCTGTAATTTCTGCTTTTGAGCGATGATAGTAGATATCATGGTTGCCTAGTACAGCATAAATACCAGCGCGGCTTTGTAAATTTTTTAGTTGCAGTACTAGCTTATGAATTGGAGTCGGATCGTCGGTTACGTAGTCACCAGTTAGTATAACTAAATCAGGTTCTGCTTCATTGCTGGTGGCGATCGCTTTTTCTAACATTTCTTCTGACAACCGCAAACCATCGTAATGTAAATCTGACATCTGCACCAGCTTCGTACCTTTTAACGATGCTGGCAAATCCTGAATATTAACCGTCAATGTCTCTACACTTAAAGAACCAGACAACAACCAGTGCATTGCGCTGACATTACTCCTCATACCAGCGCCTTTAGCTTAACAAATATTCATCTTGTTAATCGTATAACCACGCTAACTTATTTAAGAATTAATATAAAAAGGTTGATTTGAAGTACTTTTAACTACATTTTGCAGAGCAGGTTGGAGGTCTAAGATGAATCTTTTTGACATCCCCGCCATTGACCAACACGCCCACAATCTGCTCAAACCAGAAGTAGCTGCCTGTAGTTCTTATGCTGCTGCCTTCACCGAAGGCTACGATCCAGAAATAATCAATCTCCATGCCCGCAATACCTTTTTCTATCGGCGCAGCTTGCGGGAAATAGCAGCTTTTCTCAACTGTGAACCACAGGAAGAGGCAATATTAGCACGTCGGGAAAGCCTAGGGTTAGAACAGTTAACAAAACTGTATTTAAGCGCCGCCAACCTAGAAGCAATTTACTTAGATGATGGATTGCAACCAGACTCTATCCTGCCGCTATCGTGGCATGAGAAATTTGTTCCTGTCAAAAGAATTTTGCGACTGGAAGTCTTGGCAGAAAAACTGATTGCCGAAATTGATGATTTCGATACATTCCTAGAAAGATTTATTAGCGAAATTGATCCACCGCCTGCTGGAGTTGTTGGCTTTAAGAGTATTGCTTGTTACCGTAGTGGCTTGGATATCCAACCTGTTTCTTTAGCTGCGGCAGCTTGTAGTTTTTACGACCTCAAACAACAATTTGAACATCAACCACTGCGCCTTGTAAATAAGCACCTGATTGACTTTTTGCTACAACAGGCGCTCTTAGTTGCGGCTAAATATCAGCTACCAGTACAATTTCATACTGGCTACGGCGATCCGGATTTAGATTTGCGATGGGCAAATCCTCTCTACTTGCGTCGCCTTTTGGAATCACCCGAGTATCGACATGTTCCTATTGTCTTACTCCATGCTTCTTATCCTTATATGCGGGAAGCTGGGTATCTGGCTTCTGTCTACCCCCAAGTCTATTTAGATTTCGGTTTAGCAGTACCTTTTTTGAGTGTATCCGGGATGCGTGCAACCCTCAGACAACTGTTGGAGTTGACACCTACTAGTAAATTAATGTATTCCTCCGATGCTCATTCAATTCCAGAATTGTATTATTTGGCAGCAAAGTGGAGTCGGCAAATTTTGGCAGAAGTGTTGGAGGAAGCAATTCGGGATTCTGATATTACCGTCAGTGAATTTGATGGTATAGCCACTGGGATTTTACGCGAAAACGCCTTTTCTCTTTATATAAATAAAAAATAAGCTGGTTTTATAGCAATATATATTCGCGATCGCTTGTTCTTCTCTTCAAAAAGGTAGCAATTTGAAACGCACCAGGGGCGCTGAGTAGGCGCAGAGGATCGCAGAGTTCTTGGTGAAAAATTTCGCGTACGAACTTATTTTACCCAAAGACTACAATCCACAAAGGCAGCATTAGGAGTAACAGCAGTGTAGAAAGGATGATGCTGCTGGCAATTAAATCGCGGTCTAAATTATACTCTTCTGCCAAAATTAAACCGGCAAAAGCCGAGGGCATACCAGACATTAAGACCATTGCCAGACGGCGATCGCCTGATAATCCCAGTAACAAAGTGGTTGCTAAGCCAACGAATAGGGGTGTAACACCAACTTTGATGGCAGCTGGTAAGACGGCTAGTTTAATACTTTTCCAGCCGCGCAATTGACCTAAGCGGATACCAGTTAGCAAAAAGGCGCAGGCGATCACAATGCTTACAGATCCTTGCAATCCTGATTCAATTACTTGTGGTAGTTGTACTTGTTGAGTGAGAATACCAATGATAAAAGCCCAAAGAGGAGGTACACTCAGAATCTCACGCAGTTGCATCCACCAGCGAGTTGAGGGTTTTGATTGACTAAAGTAGCTGGCAATTACTACTCCCATGCCATAAGGCCCGACAAGGTTATGAGTAATACTGTAGAGTACAGCCCAGCCCAGAGCATCAGAATTAATTAAAAACGGGGCAATTCCTAAGCCCACGAAGCCAGTATTACCCAAGACGGTGGCAAGTATAAAACTGCCTTGAGTATTTGAATCAAGACTATAAAAAGAAGAAACAGGGACACGAGTTTGCGAGGACATGGGGAAATAACTCACCTTGTCTTCCAAAACAGCGCCATCATTTACCCTTGAGTTGTAAGACAGTAACCTTTTCCATCCCCATAAAACCAGGAATGCTACGATCAAACCTAATACTAGCGCTCCTATTGTCACTACTGGTGCTAGTAGAGGTAGGCTTACCCCGCTATTAAATTGTCCTAGTTGACTTTGACGGGCTAATGCAAAAAGTTCTAGGGGCACACCAACCCAGTAAAGACCGCGACCTAAGAAACGGGGAAGCCATTGAGGTAAGAATCTAAAAATAAATAGCCCCAAACTCATCCATAGAATCAGGGGCGTATAAGCATGTAACAGGTTATCTGTCATAAATGATACTTAAAATTAATAGATATACCGGGATAGACTTGAGGAAATGGGGAGAATAACTAATGCTAATGACTATTGACTACCGTAATTAATTCACTCTTATTAAGAATAAATATTTTAAAGTTTCCTGACAACTTCGCTAACTATAAGCATCCTTCTAATTATTTCTGTGAAATGTCGCGATCGCAAAATAATAAACTTTTACACGAAACTCTGCTACATCAATGCGATCACCTTCATAATAAAACCATTACTGAGAAGTTCTCGGTTCTGCTAATAGTGGGCAATATTTGCAACGTTCTAAAAAGGTAGTGCCGAAAGCTTCAGAATCACAAGATTTTGGGAGGAAGACAGTGAACAGCGAATTACCCCTGATTGTTCAGTGTCGCTGCAATGATGCTGACTACCGCAAGGAGAATCCCGAAGTGCCCTACAGCCCACAGGAGATTATCAGGGAAGCTGTCCGCGCTTGGGAAGCAGGAGCATCAGTTTTTCACTGGCACGCACGTGACCCCGTTTCTGGTAAGTGGCGCAACGATGTAGAACTCTATTTGGAAGTCATTCAGGGAATCCGAGAAAAAACCGACCTGATTATCAATCCCACCCTTGGTTATACTAATGCGGAGAACGACGTCCAAGGGCGTGTCGGCTACATCTTGGCAGCAAACAAAGATCCACTGCTGCGTGTGGATATGGTCGCTTTGGAGTTTGGCTCGTTTAACGTAGACTATTGGGATTCCCAGGCGAAGGAGTTCATTACGTACGACAAAGTATACTCAAATTCTCGCGCTCATATTCGGGATTTACTCAAGATACTTACAGAACAAGGTGTCTTCGTAGCTTGTACTTGTTGGGACATTGGGCAAATTCGGACGGCACGCTATTTCCAAGAGATGGGATTGTTGCCACAGAATACCCTTTGGGACTTTATTTTTACGGGAGACTTGATGCCGAGTAGTCCAGCACCAACACTCCCTGCTTTGCAAGCGATGATAGATGCTATTCCTCCAGGCGAGCAATGGCTGGCACTTTGCTGGCATGGAGACGCGATGCCTTTGGCAGCTTGGGTAATTACACTGGGAGGACACATTGGTATTGGGCTTGGAGATTGGCCTTACACTCGCTTTGGCAAGCCACACAACGGCGAGGTCATAGAAAAGGTTGTCCAGATGGCACATATTCTGGGTCGGGAAGTAGCAACACCAGCGCAAGCACGCGAAATTCTCAAAATGCCGCCGCGTCCAGAACTGCCAACTCGCAAACAAAGCAATTCTGCATATGCGATCGCACAGTGAAAGAGGAGATGGGGTGATGGGGTGATGGGGAGAATAACCACTAACCACTAACCACTAACAACTGACCAATGACTAATGACTAATGACTATTGACTAATGTCTAAACCAATAGAAATCCGCAATCCCCGCACGGGCAAATATGATTACGTAATTATACCACCGCCTCCAAAATTGTTAATACAGCAATGCAATCGCTTGCGGAGAGCGCAGCAAAGCTGGTTGCGACTTGGTTTGGAAGGGCGAATTGAAGCTTTGCAGCAGTGGAAGCAAGCTATAATTTCTGGGCGAGATAAACTTACCGAAGCTTTAGTTGCTGATACGGGAAGATTGTCTATTTCGGTAATGGAAATAGACTCGTTTCTTTCCAGCATTGATAGATGGTGTAAATTAGCACCAAAGTTATTGGAAGAAACAGAAAAAGAGACAGCAGTACCATTTATTAAACTCGAACAAACAGCAGTTCCTTATCCTCTGGTGGGAGTGATTAGTCCCTGGAATTTTCCACTTTTGCTTTCCACTATTGATACTATTCCAGCATTGTTGGCAGGTTGTGCCGTTATCGTCAAACCCAGCGAAATTACTCCTCGCTTTATGGCACCACTTTTGGCAACAATCAACGCCATCCCCCAATTGCGGGATATATTAAGTTTCGTAGAGGGAGGAGGCGAAACTGGTGCTGCTATCGTCCAAAATGTCGATTTGGTATGCTTTACCGGGAGTGTGGCAACAGGGCGAAAAGTAGGAGAAGCAGCAGCAAAACGTTTTATACCTGCTTTTTTGGAATTGGGAGGCAAAGATCCAGCGATCGTTTTGGCATCAGCTGATTTAGAATTAGCAACCTCAGCAATTTTGTGGGGTTCTGTAGTCAACACCGGACAGTCATGCCTTTCAATAGAGCGAATTTATGTTGCTAATTTTATTTTTGAACAGTTTGTGGAACGATTGGTAGCTAAAGCCGAACGCCTGCAATTAGCTTATCCTACAGTTGAAAGCGGAGAAATTGGGCCAATTATTGCAGAAAGACAAGCAGCAATTATTAGCGACCATCTGCTAGATGCACTGGAAAAAGGAGCAGTTGTACACTGCGGCGGCAAAGTCGAAGATAGTGGTGGAGGGTGGTGGTGTCGTCCTACAGTTCTCACTCAGGTTAATCATGAGATGAAAGTGATGACTGAAGAGACATTTGGCCCGATTATGCCTGTGATGCCATTTTCCACACCAGAAGAAGCAATTAACTTGGCGAATGACACCATTTATGGACTGAGTGCAGCGGTGTTTGCCCAAGATGAAACCAAAGCATTAGCAGTTGCCCAGCATATAGATGCGGGTGCTATAAGTATCAATGATGCGGCTCTGACTGCCCTGATACACGAGGGAGAAAAAAATTCCTTCAAGTTTTCTGGTTTGGGTGGTTCCCGCATGGGGCCAGCTGCAATAACGCGGTTTATGCGGAAAAAGGCATTTTTGATTAAAACAAAGTCTATTGCCGATCCCTGGTGGTTTAATACCCAGTAAACCAGTTAATAAATTCAGGAGAGTTTTAATGTCTACAATCAAAAAAGAAATGCCCCTTCTTGCCCGTCATGAAGGAGAGTGGGAAGGTATATATACAATTATCGATGCTGCGGGTAATGTTATTGACAAGCATCACTCATACTTGATACATCAGTTTCCAGGAAATGGTTCTTATCCCTACGACCAAATCAATAAGTATACATGGGAAGATGGGAAATTTGAGGAACATCATTTTCCAGCAACATACCAAGATAAAAAAATTTGGTTCGATACCGAACGTCTTCAAGGTTATGCATGGGAAGTAGATGACTCTATCATTATTTTGTGGTTTAAGTACAAAGCTTTACCAGAAGCGCATATGTATGAAATGATCCATCTTAGTTCTTGTGGAAATTATCGCGATCGCACTTTACACTGGTTTAAAAACAATCAAGTCTTTAAACGCACAATGATGCAAGAACATCGAGTCAAATAATCAATTTAGGTTTCCAAAAGAATTTATCAACAGAACTTACATAAGACTGTGAATTCATTCCTGGTCGGTAATGGGGAATGGGGAATGACTGAGGGACACCCCCGACACCCTGCACCGAAGACTCCAAGGGCGCGCTGGCTGCCCTTAAAAAGGGGGGCGAAGAAAACGCATCAGGGAGAATTTGCAGTCTGAAGAGTCAAATGACAGCTAATAGTTTTGGTATGTTGAAGAGAGAATTTTGAATGGCTAAAAGGCATGGCAAGAGCTGAAAAAATCAATTTCTCTACCCCTAGTGGTTTTCCAGAATTTCTTCCTGGCGAAAAGCGCTTGGAATTATATTTGCTTGATACAATCCGTCGGATTTTTGAAAGCTATGGGTTTACCCCCATCGAAACTCCAGCAGTAGAACGTTTGGAAGTTTTGCAAGCAAAAGGTAATCAAGGCGACAACATAATTTATGGTATCGATCCCATCTTGCCTCCCAATCGGCAAGCAGAAAAAGACAAGTCAGGAGAAACAGGTTCGGAAGCACGTGCTTTAAAATTTGACCAAACAGTTCCCCTGGCTGCGTATATTGCCCGTCACCTCAATGATTTGACATTTCCTTTTGCCCGTTATCAAATGGATGTTGTATTTCGGGGCGAAAGGGCAAAAGATGGTCGTTTCCGCCAGTTTCGCCAGTGTGATATTGATGTAGTCGGTCGTCGGGAATTGAACTTACTCTACGATGCTCAAATGCCCGCTATTATTACTGAAATATTTACAGCCATTAATATCGGTGATTTTATTATTCGCATCAATAATCGCAAAATTCTCACTGGTTTCTTTCAATCAGTGGGAATTGAAGCAAACAAAATTAAATCTTGTATTGGTATTATTGATACCCTAGAAAAAGTTGGTGAAAATAAGGTCAAACAGGATTTAGAAAAAGATGGTGTTTCCTCAGAGCAAGCCCAAAAAATCATCGACTTTATTAAAATTAGAGGCACTGTTGACGAGGTATTAGATAAGCTCAAATACTTCGCTCAAACCATGCCAGAAACCGAACAATTCAATCTGGGAGTGACGGAACTAGAAACAGTGATTGCAGGCGTTCGCAATCTCGGAGTTCCGGAAAATAGTTTCTGTATAGATTTATCTATTGCTCGTGGTCTTGATTATTATACTGGTACAGTTTACGAAACAACTTTGATTGGGCATGAAGCCTTGGGTAGCATTTGTTCTGGCGGTAGATATGAAGAATTAGTTGGAGTATTTTTAGGCGAAAAAATGCCTGGTGTGGGCATCTCAATTGGTTTAACTCGCTTAATGAGTCGCTTGTTAAAAGCTGGCATTTTGAATACCTTTGCACCTACACCAGCACAGGTGATGGTGGTAAATATGCAAGAGGATTTAATGCCACTTTACCTCAAAATTTCTCAACAATTGCGTCAGGCAGGAATTAATGTTGTCACTAGCTTTGATAAACGTGGTATTGGCAAACAATTCCAGCTAGCTGACAAACAAGGAATTCAATTCTGCGTGATTATTGGTGCGGATGAAGCCGCAGCCCAAAAATCTTCGCTCAAAGATTTGAAAAGCGGCGAACAGGTAGAAGTATCTCTGGAAAATTTGGCTGAAGAAATTAAAAGCCGATTGGCGTAACTTCTTCCAGGCTAAAGCTTGGAACGGAAAGATATAAATCTAAGCTGTTGTGCATTTAATTTGCACTTAGCGGGGCGGGCAAGATGCCCACCCCACAAGAGTTTCCTTAGAATATATTTTGTAAATTAAAAGATTTTCAGCTTACCAGGGTGATATGAAAATTAAACGAGCTTTTTTAGACACAGAAGATGGTCAAATTCACTACCGAATCGGTGGTGAAGGAAAACCTCTTTTGCTACTACATAGAAACCCAAGTAGCAGTAACGAATTTCAAGATTTGATGCCAATCTTTGCTGAAACAAAGCGTGTCATCGCAATGGATTTGATGGGACTCGGTGATTCTGATAAACCTCCCAGAATTTATTCTGTCGCTGACTACGCCAAGACTGGAATTATGCTTTTGGACGAGTTAGGCATAAAAACAACAAGCATTCTTGGACACCACACGGGCGCTTATGTAGGCGCAGAAGTAGCAGCAGCGTATCCAGACCGTGTGGATAAACTCATACTATGTAACGTGGATGATTTTACTGAAGAACAAAAAGCAGCGATCGCCAATAGATATTATCAAGTCTTTCAAATTAAACCAGATGGTTCGCACCTCGTGGAAAGATGGTCATTTCGTGCCCAATATGTAGGTTCTACAGAGTTAAATCACCTGTGTATGTTAGATGAGGCTAAATGCTATGGCTATCCTCCCTATGCACCTTTAGCTTTTATCAACTATCCGTATTTAGAACGATTTCGTTTAATCCAATGTCCCACTCTCGTTTTATCAGGAACTGAGGATATCAAAGGACTGGTGAAACTGGGTTTAGCACAAGCAGAAAACCGCAATTTTATTAAACAAGTAATACCCCAAGCAAAAGTTATCGATATTGAAGGCGGAACATTCTGTATGATGCACCAACAGACGCAAGAAATATCGAGAGTAGTATTAGAATTTTTGGATGTTTTATGAGTCCTAAAACTTATAAAAAACTGATTGCCAAACAGCATAGCCATAACTTCAGAACTGCTGTTGAAATTGTCGAAGTCCCGATTCCTGAACCTGCTGCCAATGAGATAGTTATTCGCAATAAATTCGCTGGAGTGAACGGCGGATTTGACATGTTACTTTGCCGTGGTGATGTTCCCTACGTCAAATTAACTCCCCCGTTTGATTTGGGTGTGGAAGTGGTAGGAGAAATTGTCGCTGTCGGGAGTGATGTCAAAGATTTCCAAGTTGGTGATGCTGTCGAAACCACCGCGCGTGGAGGAGGATATCGCGAGTACCAAGCTGTAGATGCCAAGTTAGCAATTAAGGTACCGGAAGCGACACCAGAGATTTTAACACTTATGCCTACTGGTGTTTCAGCCGTAGTGGCATTAGAACAAGTCGGCGAAATGAAAAGCGGGGAAACAGTCCTTGTCAGTGCAGCAGCAGGCGGAACAGGACATATCGCCGTGCAAGTGGCAAAGCTAGCAGGAAATCATGTCATTGGAGTTTGCGGTTCTGACGCAAAATCAGAATTTCTCAAGCAAATAGGATGCGATCGCATTATCAATTATCGCACCGAAAATGTCGGCGAAGTCCTCCAGCGAGAATATCCCAAAGGCGTCAATCTGGTATTCGAGTGTGTTGGTAAACAAATGTTCGATACCTGTGTTGAGAATTTAGCAGTGCGGGGACGTTTAGTGGTTGTTGGTTTTATATCTGAGTATTTAAATAACTTTGAGAGCGTCAATCAACCGCGAATATATAGTAAGCTGTTTTGGAAAGCTGCTTCTGTGCGTGGCTTTCTCATGCCACTATATGCACAACATATGCCAGCAGCACGCGATCGCCTGTTAAATCTGCTATACTCCGGTCAAATTAGAATTGGCATTGATCCGACTCAATTCCAAGGCTTAGAATCAATTCCTGATGCTGTCGAATATATGCTTGGTGGCAAGAATTGCGGCAAAGTAGTTGTCAGGATTTAGTTGGTGGTTGGTGGTTGGTTGTTGGTGGTTGGTTGTTGATTGTTGGTAGTTGATTGTTGGTTGTTGGTGGTTGGTGGTTGATTGTGGGTTGTTATTATTTGCTAATGACTAATGACTAATGACTAATGACTATTAACTAATGACTGCCACACACTTAATTTCAATAATCAATTCTGGTTTAGGATACCAACAGCTGTCCATGTTGGAAATTGATTGGTAAAATAACGAGCTTTGACTTCTCTAAAAAGTGGTAAGTAGGGAATCGCTAAATTTTCTGGTGTCCCAGCAGCAGCGGATTCATTTTGCACTTCTCCTACATTTACCACATGATAACTAATCATTTCTACCACATCATCAAAGGTTGCACCTGCTGCATCCAACACCTTCTTGACATTTTCAAAAGCTTGCACAAACTGGGCTTCTACGCCTTTGACAATTTGCAAATTCTCATCTCTGCCTACTTGTCCAGAGATATATAAGGTATTACCGACTTTAATCCCGGGACAATATTGAAACTTTTCATAGAGAATTTCCATCCCCTTGGGAATAATGACTTCGCGAGTAGACATCACAAATTCCTGATGTTGAAAAAAATATATAGGCAATTAACCATTAGTTCTAGCGAAATTTTACACCAAAACTCTGCGCCCCTCTGCGTTTTAAATCCTGTCAAGGTGTGAGTCTTGGAAATAGATTTTTCTTGGTGTCTTAGTGTCTTGGTGGTGAAAAAAGAATGATTGAAACACAAAGACACAAAGACACAAAGAGGAAAATAGTCTTCTCTACTAAGATTTGGGTTCGTTTTTTACCCACCTTGACAGGGCTAGTTTTAAATCCCTACTCTAAATACTGCCATAAACAGGAATCGCTGCACCTCGGATATCTTTAGCAGTTTCCGAGGCTAAAAAGCAGATTACTTGCGCCAAGGATTCCGGTTTCACCCATTTTTCGGCATTTTTTGTCCCCATAGCTTCACGGTTGCTGGGGGTGTCAATAACACTGGGAAGGACTACGTTAGCAGTAATATTAGTACCTTTGGTTTCGTCGGCGATCGCTTTTGTCAAAGCCACAACCCCAGCTTTAGAAGCGCAATATGCCGCAAGTTGTC
Organism: Fischerella sp. PCC 9605; assembly: GCF_000517105.1. Classification (GTDB taxonomy): domain Bacteria; phylum Cyanobacteriota; class Cyanobacteriia; order Cyanobacteriales; family Nostocaceae; genus PCC9605. The sequence goes on from NZ_KI912148.1 coordinate 1,084,971, forward strand.
CCGCAGGTTCCACCGCGCCTCTAGAACCAACAGTAACAATGCGTCCATAGCCAGTTTCTAACATTCTCTTGAGGCTATGTTTGCAAACCAAAAAAGTTGTACTCAGGTTTAAATCAAAATCCCGTTTCCAATTTTCAAAACTGTATTCGTGAGTTTTCCCCATCGCAAAGCCACCCACCAGATGAATTAACACATCTACTCGCGCCATCTGGTTGATAATGTTCTCTACCGAAACTTCCTCCACTAAATCCGCAGGGACAAATTGAATTCTGGCAAAGTCAGCAGGTGAGAGAATTCCCTTGAGGCGTTCGACTTCCTTGGGGTTGCGATAGGGAATCGTCACCACCGCTGCACCCTGCGCCAAAACCGCTGGTGTTACACCTAACCCTAAGCCACCAGTACCACCCGTGAGTAAAACGTGCTTGCCCTTCACGACTCTATGCACTCCTTTAACCTCAATTTACAAGATAGCGCGATAGGAAGCTTTGAGTACAACTCTGTTGCCAGATGACGGTAAGCTATGCCACATCTAGTATGCCTAAAATACAACTATGCCAGCAAAAGATCGTTTAACGCGATCACAAAGAGAAAATTTGGTGTAATTGTTGAAAGAAAGTAACTCTCCACAGTTGACACAGATATAATTATGGAATTATTAATGAAGCGGAAATTTCAAGCTCAGTTAAGGATTCTTTTAAGTTTTCTGCTCCTACTTTGCTTAAGTTGGTTTTTAATCCTAAACACTCCTCCTACTCTGGCACAGGAAAATACAGTTAACTATACACTCTCTGATTTACGATATCGAGATTTTGCTAATCAAGATTTACATGGAACGTCCTTTGCAGGTGCAGAAATGCAGGGAGCAAACTTCCGGGGAGCAAATCTCAGTGGAACTATTCTCACAAAGGGGACATTTCTTCAGGCAGATTTGAGCGATGCTAATCTTTCGGAAGCATTTGCCGATCGCGTTATCTTTAATCAAGCTAATTTAACTAATGCCATTTTCACCGATGCTATGCTTGTTAGCAGTCGCTTTTTCGATGCTAAAATCTCAGGAGCAGATTTTTCTGGTGCAATTATTGATCCCTATCAAGTCAAGTTAATGTGCGATCGCGCTGAAGGCACTAATCCGGTTACAGGTGTCTCTACCCGCGAAAGCTTGGAGTGTCCCTAAAATATTGAAGTGCTACACCTCTACATGAGCGATCGCCCAAGCCGGGATAGCGACAGTCACCACACCAAAAGCTGTTGTTAGGAATGGACTTGTTTTCGTTACGTCACAACATGTTGTCGTTTTGACTCTGAACTACCAGAGATGAATTTCAGCCATAATGCTGTACTTGCTCCCCAAACAAAATTGAAAAATAACACAACAATTGGAGTTAAGCGCCCTAATTCTACACCCATTATTCCTTGATTAACCTTCAAGGGAAATATGATAAAGAGTTGAACTAGAGAAGGGAATAAACTGTACAAAATACCACGATAGAAGTACTTGTTTTGAAAAAAGGGCAAGAGAAAAATAAATCCCCATAACCCTCCCCAAACAAGGCGAGGATAAAGCCAAGATGGAGTTAACTCAGGGGCAATTTTCACACCCAATAATGCAGTTAAACCAATGGTTCCACAAAACCAAACAGTCAAACTATTTAATAGTCCTCCAATACATCCAGATGCAAATGCTAGTGTCATGTTTCTAGCAATAGTCCGGGACAAGATTGTTTTTTGATTCAAAGATGAGTGATGATTTAATTTCATGTGTGTTTACTAATTATTTTTTTGATGAATTACTAAATGCATACTAGGCTTCTTGTAAAGTTCAGGCTCTAGGTTAATTACGAGTTTTTCTGAAAATAGAATTAGTCTGGAGGTCTACTCAATAAAATATGTTGAACATCTGTGAGTATTATGAGATTTTTATTAAAATAAACTAAGAGTTGATAATTTTGTTTCTCATACTAGGTTGCAGTCAAAGATAGTACTTCCCTCACCCCGCCTGTCGGCACCTCTCTCCCAATTTGGGAGAGGGGAGGGGGAGAGGGCATGAATTGCTATATCTGAACACAACTTGGTATCAGAGGTCATTTATAAAGTCAATATTTAAGTAGGGGAGCCAGCGCCAGATTTATTCCACAACAAGCTGTCGTTATCAACCTCACGAGATTCACGTAGAACATCAAGACATTCGTGACCAACATCTTGACGTTACTTATTAACGTTAACCCATGCATAGAGAACATCAAGACATTTGTGACCTAGGTCTTGATGTTCCTTATTAACGTCAAGACATTCCTAGATAACATTGTTATATTTGTTACTAACGTCGTGACAGTCGTTACTACAATCAAATCAAATATTGGCGATCGCAACGTAACAAAGATATCGCACATGGCAGTAAGCTGTTTTATTTAGAGCATTTATAAAAATTTCCGATTATGGCAACGATTAACGACAACTTCCTCAAGCTCAAAGCTGGCTATCTGTTTCCTGAAATTGCGCGGCGCGTCAATGCCTTTGCAGAGGCTAACCCAGATGCTAACATTATCAAGTTGGGTATTGGTGATGTCACCGAACCACTGCCACAAGCTTGCCGCACAGCAATGATTAAAGCAGTGGAAGAAATGGGCGCTCGCAACACATTCAAAGGCTATGGCCCGGAGCAAGGCTATGCTTGGTTGCGAGACAAAATTGCTAAATACGACTTCCAAGCACGGGGATGCGAGGTTGATGCATCGGAAATATTTATCTCCGATGGCTCTAAATGTGACACGGGTAACATCCTCGATATTTTTGGTGATGACAACACGATCGCCGTCACCGATCCCGTTTATCCTGTGTATGTAGACACCAATGTCATGGCAGGACATACTGGGGATGCCAACGATAAAGGTGAGTTTGAGGGTTTAGTGTATCTGCCGATTACGGCTGATAACAACTTCACCGCCGAAATTCCCTCAAAGAAAGTCGATTTAATTTACCTCTGCTTCCCTAATAACCCCACAGGTGCAGTGGCCACTAAAGAACATCTCAAGGCATGGGTAGACTATGCCAAAGCCAATGGCTCAATAATTTTCTTTGACGCCGCCTATGAAGCCTTCATCACCGATGCAGAGATTCCCCACTCGATCTACGAAATTGAAGGTGCGAGAGATTGTGCGATCGAATTTCGCTCTTTCTCCAAGAATGCAGGATTTACTGGTACTCGCTGCGCCTTTACAGTTGTACCTAAGAACCTGACAGCAAAAGCCGCTGATGGTTCAGATGTAGAACTGTGGAAACTCTGGAACCGCCGCCAGTCCACCAAGTTTAATGGCGTGTCCTACATTGTGCAACGTGGAGCCGAGGCAGTTTATTCTGAGGAAGGACAAGCACAAACCAAAGCGCTAGTTAACTTTTATCTAGAAAATGCCAAGATTATTTGTGAGAAACTCACAGCAGCTGGATTAGCAGTATATGGAGGTGTAAATGCACCCTATGTGTGGGTGAAAACACCTAATGGTCTTTCCAGTTGGGATTTCTTCGATAAGTTGCTGCACACCTGCAATGTTGTAGGTACACCGGGTTCTGGTTTTGGTGCTGCGGGTGAAGGCTACTTCCGCATTTCTGCGTTTAACAGTCGGGAGAATGTAGAAGAGGCGATGCAGCGGATTACAACTCGCTTTTCTTCGTAGCCTCTAGGTAGATCGCATCATCGAATCTCGACGATATCGTCACGCGATCGCTTCTTGATCGCTATCCCATTAAACCCTTCGAGTGGGAGAGCCACAGACTCTGATATATCGTATCTCTCAATACACAGTTCAGTTAAAGTCAGATCCCCCCTCGTCCCCCTTTTTAAGGGCGGAAATTAATAGCCTATTGCCCCCCTTTCCAAGGGGAGCGTAAGCGCCCTTGGAGGTTCCCGAGGCAGTGCGCCCTTGCGCTTCGCCGACTTGTAGACGCGCAGCGGCTTCCGCAGGTAGCACCTGCCGTTCCGTTGTAGCGACTGGCGTGGGTTGGGGGGATCTCTGAGGAAATAACATCACTAACTGAACCGTATTGTCGTATATCTCATTACTTAGGTTCAACCTGGTAACGAGGGTTGGAAGGCTCAGCCTCCTCGCTGTTTCCCTAACTAGCAGAACTATTACTCGACCACACTAATTTTGATAGGTTTGTAGTCAGGGCTTTAGCCCTCATTTAAGTACTAAAGTACTTACTACAAACTTTCTTAGCCTGTCATAATCTTTGTGGCAGACTACTATTACCTTTAAATCAAAAAATTAACTAATGCTCTTTTCGGGTTTTCCCTGTTAACTACTAACGATTCTTGGCAACTCAACACGGAAAGTTGAACCTTCACCGAGTTTGCTTTCCACGGTGATGTTTCCTTTCATCAAGTGAACTAATTGATCTACAATTGCTAATCCTAAACCTGTACCGCCCTGCTTGCGTGTAAGACATTGATTAACTTGCCGAAATTCTTGAAAGATTTTTTTTAAGTCAGCTTTGGCTATACCTATTCCTGTATCCTTTACTATCAGCATGATTCGGTCTTGAATTTCCATCACTTCGACGGATACGCCGCCAATGTCAGTAAATTTAATGGCGTTGGAAAGCAGGTTCACTAAGATTTGCCGGACGCGATCGCTGTCGTTGATAATGTTAGGATTTGATAGATTGATATAAATATACAAAGTCAAGTGTTTCTGCTCGGCTAAACAACGCAGTTCTTCTGTAGTAGCCGTGACTAATTCAGCCAAATTAAATTCTTGCAGTCTCAACTCCAAGCGCCCAGACTCCAGCTTGGAGAAATCAAGTATATCTTCGATCAGCGCTAGCAGGCGTTTGGCGCTGTTAAAAATGCGTTCCACCATATTTCTTGCCTGCGGGGGGAACTGATGATACGGTAGGCGTAACAGCAGTTGAGAAAAGCCCAAAATCGCATTCATCGGGGTACGCAGTTCGTGAGACATCACCGCCAAAAATTGCGATTTCATTCGTGATGCTTCTTGTAGTTGCAAATTCTCAAGCCTGATAGCGTGCATTTGTGCCTCTGCTTGTTTGCGGGCAGTAATGTTTCGCACTAGCCAGCGCCAGCCATTGAGATTACCTTCGTTGTCCCGCACCATAGTGACGCTGATTGCAGCGTCAAATCTAATACCTTCTCGCGTTTGCATGCGAACTTCCCAATCCTGAATTTGTTCCATCTCGTGCAAACGGAGTAGTCGGGAACGAAAGGCACGACGCTCATTTTCTGGAATGAAGTTAATCAGCAGTTTGCCTTTGAGGAATTTTTGTGATGTACATAGCAACCTGGCAGCAGCACGATTTGCTTCTTGAATTTTACCTTGGGGATCAGTCACCAAATAGCCATCTGGCGCAAACTCAAACAGTTCCTGGTAGCGCTGGCGTTCTAGTTCCATCGCCTGACGAGCAGTAGCTAATTCCTCATTCTGCTGGCGTAATTCTTCTTCTGCTACATGCAATTCTTCCAATGCTGTGTTAAGTTCCTCAAGACATTGGTGCAGTATTTCTGATGACGGTAAAGGTGAAATTTTAGCCTGATTTCCCAGCACATCAGCACGGTGACGCACTGCATCTATTTGGTGGGCAAAATCATATGCATTCACACTTTCACTCCTGTAATATATTACTACTTGAGCTTTTATTGTTTTTAAATAAATGAATATTAAACATGATTTCAATCACTATCAGCAGAGTGAGAATTCAGCTTTAAGGTATTGAATTTACCTGATTGGGTTGTATATGGAGATTTGTCAGAGAATTGGGCAATCGGGTTAGGAAAAGATGGAGGAGTATTTTAAGCACATTAAAGGTAGGACTTTCTAAAAAAAATGTTAAAACTTTGTAAAGCAAAGTAGGCGTTATTTCTACGAATGCCTTTCAATTTACTAACAGTGACAAATTTTTAATACTTTTATATCTCCTAAGCGAATGAAAAAAACAGCCTCTTAAGTATGAGTTTACGCTAGAAGAAATACAACTCTATTATTTGTTTATTCGTTGCTGTCGAGTTCTTCCATTAACAAAATTACCCCTTGAATATCTCGTGTGGTAGAAGCACGTAAGGGTGTGCAGGAGACTTTGCATAAAATCCCCCTACCACGGCGATTTGTAGCTTGTAATGTCACTTCTGGACATGGTAATTCTCCTGACAAACAAGCACGGATTGTCTGTCGGAGTTGTTCTACTGGTAAACCGATATCCAGATTCAAAAAGTGTCTGCCTTTGACTTCATCAGCGCGGACACCCCAGAGATCTTCAGCGCGATAGTTCCAAATTTGGATGTGCAAATCTTGGTTGAGAACAGCGACGCCGCTGTGCAAACCAGCCAAAATCGATTCTAAAAAGGTGTTGACTTGAACAAGTTCGTCGCTGCGTTGACGCAGTTCATCGTTGAGGGCGTGGAGTTCTTCGTTAGTAGATTGGAGCTCCTCGTTCATTGTCTCCAGTTCTTCGTTAGTAGACTGGAGTTCCTCGTTAGTGGTTTCTAGTTCTTCGACGGTGGATTGGAGTTCCTCGTTTGTTGTCTCCAATTCTTCGTTGGTAGATTGGAGTTCTTCATAAGCCGTTTCTAGTTCTTGGTTGGCGTGTACCAGTTCGTGTTGTAACTGTTTAAAGCGGGTAACGTCGGTGAAGACAATTTTCACGCCCAAGAGTTCGTCGCTATTGTGGTTTAGCAGTGGTATGACCTGGACGTCAAAATATCTAGTTTCTTGTTCTGTAATTGACCACTCAACCTCTTTCAAAATCACCGCACGGCGGTTAGTGCTAACTTGGTCAATGCGCGATCGCAACTCCAGCGGTCGGTAGGATATTTCTAAGTCTTGCAAGGGGCGGCCCAAATCTCTAGGATTGAGATTAAATAAAGTGCGGGCTTGTTCATTGGCTAGCACCAACGAGTTGTGAACATCCACTATCAGCTGGGCGATCGGATCGATCTCGAAGGCGGCTTGATGAATGGGAGTCATCGGGTCAACCATCTCCGGGGTGGATTGCTGGCTACTCAAAGGAGTTATGCTCAACAACATATCGCGGCGGTTGCCGTTTGGTACTTTTGTAAATACACGTCGCCGCAAATCTAAGGGTGTAAAAGAGTGATTGCGGGTAAACAACATTTCTGCTTTGCCCAAAAATAGAAAACCGCGATCTTGTAGGGCAAAGTGAAAGCGATCCAGAATTCTCGCTTGGGTTTCGGAGTTGAAATACATTAACGTATTGCGACACACTAGCATGTCAATTCTGGAAATAGGTGCATCCTGAACTAAATCGTGACGACCAAAAATCACACCGCGACGCAATTCTTTTTGTACAACGTAACGACCACCTGTTCGCTCAAAATACTTTTCTAGTAACTGTGAGGGAATTGATTGGATTTCTCTAGGGTTGTAATTGGCATGGCGGGCGTAATCAAGAGCCTCCGCATCGACATCGGTAGCAAAGACTTTCACCCGTGTCGTATATTGTTCCATACCCAATGCTTCCGCCAGCAACATGGCTATGGTATATGTTTCTTCTCCGGAAGCGCAGCCAGCACTCCATACCCGAATCGGTTGGCTGAGGTGCTTGTTGGTAATAATTGTGGGAATAATTTCACTCGCTATGTATTCCCAAGCTTCTGCATCTCGAAAGAAACCGGTAACGTTGATCAAGATCGTGTTAAAAAGCTCAACAAACTCGTCTGGATGCACTTCTAAATAGTCCAGATATTCACTGTAACTTTCAACACCAAGCGCTTGCATCCGTCTTTTGATCCGGCGGCTTAAGCTGGTACGTTTGTAACCCCTGAAATCAAAACCACGGTTTCGTTTGATGTATTCTAAAAGGTTTTCTAAGTCTGGGTTTACATCAGTAGAACTCATAGTGTAGAGACGCTGTGAAAGCGTCGTAAAAGGGACAGGGGACAGGGGACTAGGGACTGGGGACTGGGGACTAGGGATTGGGGAACTCGGGGCCCCCACGACCGCTCTTAGTGGGGATTAGGGAGGACAGCGCCGTGGGCGGGTTCCCCGACTTGGGGCGACTGTCCGTCGGCAATGGGGACTAGGGATTGGGGACAGGGGACTGGGGACTAGGGATTAGGAACCTAGTACCCAATCCCCGATACCCAATACCCAATACCCAATACCCAGTACAAGCGTCCCGGAAATTGACAAATGAAGTTAATAAGTGTGGTATTTTCCCAAAAAAATAGGATTGTGGTTGAGTTTTGATGAAAAATTAATTCTATTTTAAGAACTAAATATTACTTATTAATTAAGTTGAGTAAAGCCGGAGCGATCGCATCCAAGGGCAAAATAAAATCCACAACCCCGGTTCTAATTGCAGCTTGAGGCATCGCAAAAAATTCGGAAGTTGCTTGATCTTGGGCAATAACTATGCCACCCATATTTTTGATTGCCTGCGCTCCTGCTGCGCCATCGCTATCCATACCAGTCAAAACAACAGCGATCGCTCGTTCACAGAAACTAGCTGCCGCAGATTGAAACAACACATCACCTGCGGGGCGGACATGACGTACTTTTTTCTCATGGGAAAGAGACAGAGTTGCAGCGTCTGGGTTAACCAACAGGTGTTGGTCGGGAGGAGCGATATACACCGTGCCTGGGTATAACTTGTCACCCGCTTCTGCCTGCTTAACTACTAGAGGTGTGCGCTTACTCAGGATCTCGGCCAACATACTGGCATAGTGCGGAGCTAAATGTTGCACCACAGCAATCGGGGCGGGAAAGTCTTCGGGCAATTTGGATAATATTTGACTCAAAGCTTTGAGTCCACCGGCTGATGCTGTCATTACTACTATGTAGTTATTCGTCATCTATCGCTTCTTCTGTGGAGTTGGAGTCAGGTTCAATTCTGTGATGCCTGCCACGTCCATTTTTCTTGAGTAGCACTTCTCGGATAACCTCAGCACGCTGTTCGCAATCTTGAGCCTCTTGTTCCAATCGTTGTACTGACAAGTTTTGGTGGCGATCGCGCATCCGCTTAGCCATGCGACGTGCGAGAGAAGATTTTTCCTCCAATGCCCTAAGAGCGCTCCACAGCGCATCCTCCAAAGCATCAGATTGCTCTGCCAACAGACTTTCTGACGAGAATGCATGACCCGTGCGGCATCGAAACCGCAACAAATCTCCCTCGTGGAATTCCCAGAGAGTACCACCACATGCCGGACAGGCAAAGGTTGACGGTTGGCCGGGTTTATTGTCACTATTTAACGCTTGCATATCGAGTTCTGCCATGTCAGATTCATATTCCATTTCTTCAGGTACTGGGTTTTCTGCGTCTCCTTCCACAGGCGTGTCAGCTAGTTGCAGCAGTACAGCAGGAATCTCCGCCAGTGGCAGGACATAGTCAATTTCATCTACATTCTCAATCGCACTACGGGGCATTCCCGCATACATCGCATCTTGAGGGTGTTGGACAATTGCCACACCACGCCGCATTTTTACTGCCTTTAGTCCCGCCGTACCGTCGTCAAGTACACCCGTTAATACAACACCAACTACTCGCCGCCCATAAGCTCGTGCTGCGGTACGAAACAGCGGATCGATAGCTGGGCGATGGCTGTTCTCTGTGGGGCCCCGCGATAAGCTGATGTATCCTGGTTTCAGCAGTAAGTGGTAGTTTGGCGGGGCAACATAGACCCGTCCCTGAACAATTGCTTCACCATCTCTAGCGTGGGATACTGGCAAACTCCCAGCTCGGTTCAGGATACGGGGCAAAACACTTGTGCTATGAGCCGGAACATGAAGGACGATAATGATTGCAGCTTTGATGTTTGGAGGTAAATTTTTTGCCAGATATGTAAGTGCTTCAACTCCGCCTGCTGATGCTCCGACAACGATTATATCGTGTCCAGGCATTTATTCCTCCTGATAGCAGCGCAGATGAACATACTTACATACACTGCTAAAATAACGCTAGCAAAATAGAGATAGTTATTTACCTAGCTGAGAGTGGATTTCTTGGTTAGTTGTGGATTCTAAATTTTTAACAGGTTATCCAATGAGGCGATCGCATTATCCGTAAAAAGGACTGGGGATTGGGGATTAGGGATTGGGGAACTCGGGGCCCCCACGACCGCTCTTAGTGGGGATTAGGGAGGACAGCGCCGTGGGCGGGTTCCCCGACTTGGGGCGACTGTCCGTCGGCAATGGGGACTAGGGATTGAGTTTGATAAAGAAAGTCACAATGTTGGTAACAAAAGTCGTGATGTTGCTTATGAAAGTCGCGATGTGATAAAGAAAGTCACAATGTTGGTAACAAAAGTCGTGATGTTGGTAACGACAACTTCAATGTTAGCGACGACAGTTTCAATGTTGGTAACAACAGCTTCTACATTCGGTGTCACACCTTTTAGCAGGGTAAGAATTAACGGCTTTGGAATTTGAGACTAACAATAATGATTCTGACTACAAGCTCATACTTAAAGCGATCGCCTTTAGGTTCTGCGTTAGATCCAATTTTTGTCGGACGAGAAGAAGCGATCGCATTCTCCTTTTAAAGAGAGACAGCAAACTATTCAGGAAATACTTTTGACTTCTAGCGGTAAAATGACAGTGAAGGTAGAGCCAACCCCAAAGCGCGAAACCAGTTCTATTCTGCCTTGCAATAGTTCGACAAGCTGCTTGACTATTGCCAATCCTAAGCCAGTACTATCGGGTAAGCGAGTGTGTGAAGCAGAGCGCGATCGATAGAAGGGATCAAAGATATGCGGTTGGTCTTCTGGTGGAATTCCCACTCCTGTATCACTTATTGCAATAGACCATTGGTTATTAGATAGCACCTGACACGTTAATTGGATGGTTCCCGACTGTGTGTATCGAATCGCATTACTTAGAAGATTCGTGAGGATTTGCTGTAATCGCAAGGAATCTGTTACAACTTGATCGGGAGCGCCAGAGGTGTCAATTACCATCTCAAGCCTTTTCGCATCGGCTAGAGGCTCCATTATCTCCACAACATGATTAATCGCTGAGCGCACATCTGTTGGTACTAAATGCAGTTGTATTTTCGCAGCTTTGCATCGAGAAAGTTCCAGTGCTGAGTTAATCAGGCTGAGTAATTGGCGACCATTGCGTAGCACTCGCTCGATGTTTTCGACGCTAGGCAGAGTGTCCCTTATATCTGGGCGCTGTCGGGCTTGGCGCAAAAACAAATCTGAGTAGTTAATGATCGAGTTGAGAGGGGTTTTGAGTTCGTGAGCTAGCACAGAGAAATTTTCCTGAGTCGTGTTCACCAAGCGAATCAGTTGCTCATTCGTAAGCATCAGCTGACTTTGCAGTTCCTCTAGTTCACGCAACCGCTCCTGTGTATAGCTTTTAAAGCACTGAGCAATGGCTTCATCTACTACAGCATTAATCACCCTCACGGCTCGAATCACTTCTGTAACTGTTCCTAACTGTAGCTCTGCATTGATTGCAAAAAATATCTCTTGGCGCAGTAGGCGATACTCCCATGCGATTTCAGCGGGGTCAAAGCCCTGTTTAGCTCTGAAAACGCCATGCGTCAAACTTGCCCGAACTAGCAACTCAATATCACTGTCAGTCGATTCAGAAAGCACAGTTATTATTGCTGCTAAGACATGGGGAATATGATCCCGTATATTCGTGCGAGGTAGTGAATCGGCACTCTCAATTTGCTCGTCAACGCGAACAGCTGTAACCCACTTCTCGACAATCGTGTTAGTTTTTTCACTCAGCAGTTGACTAAAATCCATTGGATAGTAAGCGCAGACAAGAGTAGATGAGAAAATCCCTGAACTAAATTAGTTTAGATTTGACAGATTTAAATTTATCAGCATCAATTAAACACGCACCTTTTCCATGAGACATAAAACAGCACACTCATCACAGAAATTGTGATGTTACTTAACAAAATCTGACAAAGGGCATAAAAATTATGAATTATGAAATTTTCAGCATTCAGTATTCATCATTCATAATTTTCACCTATTCCCAATTCCCAATGCCCGCGAATTCCCCAGACTAAGATGCCCGCAATTTTCCTTTGTGTACCCGTTCGCGGCTGCCAGTAGGAATTGCAGCAATTAACTTCTGCGTGTACTCTTGTTTTGGTTCGCGGTAGATATGTTCTGCTATGCCTTGCTCGACAATTTCACCATGATTCATTACCAAAATGCGATCGCTCATAAATTTCACCACACTCAAGTCGTGGGAAATAAAGATATAAGTTAAACCAAATTCGTCTTGCAATTCTTTCAGCAAATTCAATACCTGCGCCTGTACTGACACATCCAACGCCGAAACCGATTCATCGCAGATGATAAATTTGGGATTCAAGGCCAAAGAGCGAGCGATACAAATCCGCTGGCGTTGACCACCAGAAAATTGATGCGGATAGCGATTCATGGCATCTGCACTCAACCCCACCCGTTCTAACAAATAAGCGGCGCGTTCTCGCCTTGCTTGCTTTGTTTTGCCAATAGAGTGAATCACCAACGGTTCCATGATGGCGTCTCCCACCTTCATACGGGGATCGAGGGAGCTAAAGGGGTTTTGGAAGACAATTTGCATTTCTCGGCGCAGTTTTTGCAACGTCTCTCCCTTCAGGGTGGTGATGTCTCGCCCCTCAAATATTATTTGACCGCCCATCGGCTCAATTAATCGCAGCAAAGTTCTGCCCAGAGTGGTTTTGCCACAACCAGATTCTCCTACCAAGCCCACAGTTTCCCCTTTTTTGACATCAAAGGAAACACCATTCACTGCCATATGGTAACGTTTTGTGCCACCAAACATTCCTTTGATGGGAAAACCAACCTTAAGGTCACGCACTTCCAAAAGAGGCTGTTCTCTTTCTAAGTCTGCCAATCTTTGAGCGATTTCCTCAGCCGTTACATCCGGTGGTTCTGTGGGTTCTTTAGCTTGAATTACTAGTTCTCCTGCTGGTACTTCCTCCACACTCATGTAATCAGAAACTGTCAGCAGTTTGCGGGGACGGCGGTTGAGTGTGGGGCGGCAAGCTACTAAGCCTTTAGTATAGGGATGCTGGGGATTAGCAAAAATTTTGATTGCATCCTCGAATTCAACAATTTTGCCTCTGTACATCACCGCAACTTTATCCGCAATTTCTGCAATTAGTCCCAAGTCGTGGCTGATGAAAATCAGTGCCATGTCGCGACTAGCCTGCAATTCTCGCAGCAAATCAATAATTGTCGCTTGCACTGTCACATCCAAGGCGGTAGTTGGTTCGTCGGCAATTAATACCAAGGGGTTGCAGGAGATTGCCATCGCAATCATTACCCGTTGCAACTGACCACCAGAAAGTTGATGCGGGTAGCGTTCTAGTATTGCTTCTTTGTGTTGGTTGACTAACTTAAGCAGCTTGTGCTCGTCTATGGTGGTTGAACCAAAAGATGAGTGTTGCCAAGTGTGAAGATACTGCTGCTTAATTTGCTCATCGCTCTTGAGCAATTTTACTTCTTGCAAACGAGCGATCGCTTGTTGTCGTGCTTCGGCTACGGAAATATTCTGATGCCGCAAAATTGCTTCTGTGAGTTGAAAGCCAATGTTATAAACCGGATTGAGCGAACTCATCGGTTCCTGGAAAATCATGGCAATATCGCCGCCTCTGTGTAGCTGAACTTCTTCAGCAGGCAACTCTAGCAAATTGATAGGTTTGCTATTTTCATTGGCACGAAACCAGATTTCCCCACCTGTTACCCTACCCGGAGACTGTAATAAACCCATTACTGCTAGGGCTGTGACTGATTTGCCACTCCCCGACTCTCCTACTATGCCTAGAGTTTCACCTCGATGCAATTGAAAGGAAATACCATCTAGAGCTTTGACTATTTTGTCATCACCAGTAAATTCCACTTGCAGATTGCGAACATCTAGGATAGCTTCTTTCATATGAAGTCGGGTATTAATATTTAGATTGAAAATTAATCAGGATTCTAACAGGTGCTGTAGTTTTTTGCGAACAATGTAACTTTTGTTAGATGTTAAGTTAATTTTTTTGATTTTTACATTTTTAGCACTCAAATTTGCATTACAAATTACAAACTAAGCACGGCTTTGCTAAAAAAAGAAGCGATCTCAAACGCACCAGGTAGCAAAGGTAAGCGCAGAGGAACGTTGAGTATTGGCACAAAAATTTCGTGCGCGAACTTATAGAATTTTGTACTAAGCAACAGATTGGCAACAGATGTAACGGATGAACTATCCGCTACATCTGCTACCAGCATTGCACCCATAACCTACAAACAAAAAATTCTTTCACCTAGAAAGGGATGTCATCAACATCTGGTTCTTGGTTTGGTACTACAGGAGGATAAGAACTACGCTCGTAATTTGAGCTTTGAGATGTGGATTGAGAGAAATCATTTTGGGAAGCGACGCCAACGTTACTTGCAGCTGGAGTTGATGCCGGAGGTGGCGAATCGTAACTAGCAGCGGCTTTGGCTTTGCTGGCAGTAGTAGCAGGCACAGAGGTCGTAGCCATCACTGCTGGTGATGAACTGGTATTAATACCACCTGATACAGAGTAAATTTTTTGCACTGTCAATTCAGCACGCTTTTCTTTGAAACCTTCTGGACGCTCAATAGTATGCATACCTAAGCGTCCTTCTAGAAGCACGCGATCGCCAATGTGATAGTTTTGCTGAATTTCTTTTGCCATGTTGCCCCAGCCTACAACTTTTAAATTTGCAGCAGGATCACCTTCCCGCTGTGCTGGGAACTGCACTAACATTTCTGTTACTTCCAATCCATCTGGTGTAAAGCGGAGTTCTGGTTCTTTAACAATTTCCGCCATTAAAATGCAGCTGTTCATTCAATCCTCCTTGAAAATAGGGACTAGGGACTAGGGATTAGGGTTTTCATCCACGGTGGCGGTTAATTCCGCCATGACACCTGACTTGAAAAAATGATGAATACTGACTTCAGGCTTTTTGCTTAGTATTATTACTAAATACAAAAAAGTAAATTATCATCCTTATTGATGCAGTAAGCTCTATTTAGTAACCACAACTGTTGTTTTTTAACTTTGAGAATTTATTAACCAATTCCATATTTACACTCTTGGCTTTGAGACTGTTTTAGCATATTCAGTCAAGCAAGTACCGCGAACAGTGGCGATTAGCTGTTCAAAGACTGCACTGTACTGGAATAAATGTTTAATTTTACCATTTATTGGTACAAATGTACCATATCATGTTCAGGTAGTGACGTGAGCGGGAAAAATGCCATAGGCTATCAACCGCGCTAACAAGTCACGCAACCAGGGCAAGCGTAACCAAGGAGGTAACTGAAACTGTTGGTTTGAACTCAGAACCCGGGCTGCTATTCGCTGCTGCATAAAAGCCTGGAATGCTTGGATAACGCGGGTTGGTAATTCTCGCTGGCGCTGCACTTTCGCAAGGTGGCGCAGTTCTACACGTCCTTGTTTGAGTGGTTGACTCAAGACGTTAGCAGCGACAACAGCATCTTGAATAGCATAGTTAATACCAACTCCACCGACAGGGGACATAACATGGGCGGCGTCACCAATGAGTAGCAGTCCGAGACGATACCAACGCACTAGACGACTGGACTCTACCGATAGAAAAGCGATCTGCGACCAATTTTGTAGGTGTTCGATCCGGTCTTGTAACTCTGGCACTACTTCCACAATCGACTTTCTTAAAGCTTCCATACCAGTAGCACGAATTTCTTGATAGCCTCCCTTGGGAATCAAGTAAGCAATTTGCCATTGTTCGCCGCGATCGAGCATTACTAAGATATGACCGCGACCGATGCGCCCCATCGCACCCTCCGGGTCTTCTGGTCGCTTGGGTAGACGAAACCACAGCACATCCATCGGTGGTGAAGTTTGGATCGATGCAAAGCCACCCAGTTGGCGCAGACGCGAATGACGCCCATCTGCACCCACCGTCAGGATTGCCCGGACTTCATGCCAGCCACCATGTCCGCGATAGCGCACGCCTTTAACTACTCCATCTTCCTCAATCAATTCCTGCACATTCGCACCCATGACTAACTGAAAATTTGGGTATTTTTGCGCTTCGGCGGTAATAAACTCCAGAAATTTCACCTGCGGAAGTATCATTATGTAGGAATAGCGGGTTTTTAGGTGGCTGAAATCAGCCAGAGTGACAGTAGTTTCCGGAGTCCGAATCCTCATTTGTTGTATTTTGGCATGAGGAAGTTGCAGCAAGCGGTCTGCCAAACCTAGTTCCTCCATAATTTCCATCACCGATGGGTGAATGGTGTCTCCCCGGAAATCGCGGTCAAAATCTTTGTGCGCTTCCAGCAGCATTACGGGTATGCCTTGACGTGCTAAAAGTAGAGCAAGAACAGCACCTGCTGGCCCTCCACCAACAATGCAACAATTTGTGGTTTGTGCGTCTACAATGTCATGAACAGGGGTTGGCGTCTCTTGAGAAGAAGAATTTGAGGTAATGTGAGAAGCCATAAAAAAATTCTCCTTTTGGCTTTAATTCCAAGGTAGTTTGGTTGTTATAATGAAGACTATTTTTTTAACTTTTCGTATTCACCACAAACGTGTATTATGAGCGCTAAATCATACTTGTCCTTTATTATTTGTCTTTACCAATGACAAATGACTAATGACAAATGACCAATGACCATTGACCCTTGCTGTTATCTGAAAAACTCGTGGCGCAGGTAGTATTAGAAAACGTTTACAAAAGTTTTCCTCCTCGTAGAGGGGAAGGTGTTACTACACCAACTCAACTAACACTCAAGTCTGGGAATAATAGTGATGTAACTGCCCCAAAAGGCGCAGATAGTGTGAATGTCTTGCGGCGGATAAACCTTACCGTGGCAGATGGTGAATTTATGGTGCTGGTAGGGCCTTCTGGTTGTGGCAAAAGCACCTTGCTGCGGTTAATTGCTGGGTTAGAACAGATGACAGGAGGCAATATCTGGGTAGGCGATCGCCTAATTAACAACCTTCCGCCCAAGGAACGAGATATTGCAATGGTGTTTCAAAATTACGCCCTCTATCCCCACATGACCGTGTATGACAATATTGCTTTTGGATTGCGACGGCGATCGACAGTAGATGGGGAGATAGGGAGATGGGGAGATAGGGAGAGACTCGCCCCATCTCCCCACCACCCCACCACCCCACCATCATCTTTAACAGTTTGGGCTGAAAATTTACTTGTAGCGTTGACAAGAAGTTTACCAAAAGGTCTCCGTTATATTTCTGGGAAAGAACGGGGAGTGGATGAACAGGTGCGGTATGTTGCCCAACTTTTGCAAATCGAAGCACTGTTAAATCGCTTACCCAAGCAGTTATCTGGCGGACAAAGGCAACGGGTAGCATTAGGAAGGGCGATCGCGCGTAACCCGCAAGTATTTTTAATGGATGAACCGCTTTCTAACTTAGATGCTAAATTGCGTGCAGAAACCCGCGCCCAGATTGTCAAACTGCAACGCCAATTGGGAACAACGACGATTTACGTTACCCACGACCAAACCGAAGCGATGACAATGGGCGATCGCATTGCCATTCTCAATCAAGGTCAACTCCAACAAGTTGCCCACCCATTAGAACTTTACAACCGCCCCGCTAACCTGTTTGTGGCTGAATTCATTGGTTCACCGCCAATGAATTTTATCCCCGTGGAATTTCATGCGCCTCTGTTAATTACCAATGGCGATTTTCGTCTGACCCTACCAGATTTTTGGGGAAATGCCTTGCAAGAATACGACGGACGCACCTTAATTTTAGGCATTCGTCCAGAACATTTGATTTTGAGCGCGCCTGCTACCAAAAATCTGCCAGTCCAAGTTGAATTAGTAGAAAACCTTGGCAACGATACCTATCTATCTACAAAACTCATCGGATCTGGTTTTCACAAAGTCCCTATCTCCAACAATTGTTTGCAAGTCCGAGTACCTCCAGACCGCTTTTTACGTATTGGTGAGGAGTTATGGTTGTCCCTAACACCAGAGAAACTTCACTTTTTTGACCCAGAAACTGAACTGGCGATATTTCCCAAGAGTTCATCGCCTTATTTACCATTTGATAAGTAAGTACAGCTTGGCTAAAAATGAAACGCCCCAGGATGCAGAGTTTCAGTGCAAAATTTCAATCGGGTTTCATTTTCTTCTTCCAATTTTCCCTTATTTAGCAAGACCATGCTCAAGAGCAAAACGAACTAACTCGGTACGGCTATTAGTACCAGTTTTACTAAACAAACGGCTGACGTACTTCTCAACATTGCGGACGCTGGTTTCCAAGCGACGGGCAATTTCTTTGTTCATCAAGCCTTCCGCTACTAAATTCAAAACACTTTGTTCTCGGGGAGTCAAGTCAATTGTAAAAGGTGGTGGGGATTGGGCGATCGCGCTTCTTTGAGTCAATAAAGCTTTAATTTGGGCAATTTGATTGGCTAAATCGGCAATATCAGGTGTTTCGCCCTCTTCTGTGGTTGCTTGAGTTTTGGTAACACGGCGAGTAAGTAAGTTTTCGACGATTGCCACTAACTCATCAGGATCGAAAGGTTTGGGCAGATAGGCGTCAACACCAGCTTGATAACCTTGGATGCGATCGGTCGTCATACCTTTAGCAGTTAAAAATATTACTGGCAGCGCTCGAAAACGAGGGTCTTCACGCAATTGCTTCAGAAACTGATACCCATCTACCTGAGGCATCATAATGTCAGAAATCACCAAGTCAGGTGTACTTTGCTGCATCAATTCCCAACCTTCACGAGCGTTACTGGCAACCTGAACGCTGAAACCGCTTTCTTGTAAATAATCTTTTACTGCTTCACGCAATCCCGGCTCATCATCTACCAGTAACAGTTGTGCTGACATTTACTGTTTCCTTTCCTCAACTCTATTTACAATTTAGCGAAAATTAGCAGGCTCTTGTTAACTACAGACAAAGGAAAAGGAAAGTATCGCCACTAGCTAAAATAATCTTTAGGGATTACCAAGAAATAAATTATCCCTTCTTGTGGAGTGGGCGTCTCGCCCGCCCTTGGTTATGGGCGGACAGGATGTCCACCCCACAAGAAAAATTGTATGTTTTTTTATTTGGAAGTCCCTTATAAAAATTATGTCTTTATAAATTTAAAAACTCTAGGAATAACAAACCAGTATAGAGCAAATACACTCTCGCTAGTTCAAATGTTTTTGAGTACATATTGTTATTGAGCTTCAACGGGGACACTTTATGTCCCCGTTGTCTTATCTCTCTATCTCTTGGAAACTCTTTCGCTGGTAATTACACTACATGAAATATAGAAGGATTTTCTTGCCTAGAACCAATCCGGCTTTGTGCAAAGCCTGCTAATTTCAGTACTCGCACTGTCAAAGTAGAAAAATTCCATGCGAAGACTTGATGCAGAGTATTAAAGTAGGAGGTGCGTACTTTGAAGCCGAAGACCTCAAAGCAATTTACGCGATCGCGCTCAACTTGCTCTACATTAAAAAGCTATGTATCTGTTACCATCAAACCGATACGATGTGCAACTAGTTGCAGTTGCTCTATATCACGCTCAGTAAATTGATGGGACTCAAGAGTACCAACGTGCAGTACTCCGACCATATCCTGTTTGAGCGGCACTGGTATGCCGACAAGCGATTTCAGATCCTTTTGACGCAAGACTGGACTGACTACCTCTACCTTCGATAAGTCATCGACTATCATAGGCTTCTTGTTTGCGGCAATGCGACCAGCTATGCCTTGTTTGATGGGAATACGGATCTGTTGTTCTATCTCTTCCTCAAGTCCGATGCTGGCATACACACCCAAATTCTGTTGCTCCTTAACTGGTAGCAGGAATGTAACAGTATCAACAGACATATACTCTCGCAACCACTCAAGCAGCTTTTGGAGGGATGTAGAAAACTTTGTGGTTATCTTGTTCTGCTCCCCATCGATAAATACATTCCAACCCCTGTAGGAGTTAGGTAAACCAGTGCAGTCTCCCCAAAATACCATTACTTACACTCCAGTAAATACAAAGTTTATAAATTGCAGTAGGATGCCCGAAAATTATAACTTGATTGTAAATATTGAATACGGCGATCGCATGATTAAAATCAAGTGGAAATTTCCGCTAAATAGTACTATTTACACTTGAATTGAACAAGCCAAAAAAAGTTCCTTTTCCAACTCTTTTTTGATAATAGTTTTGCTATCGAAGTTGAGACAACAGCACCGAGCGAACTAAATGCAGCCATTCTGAAATAACTAGAAAGACTGGTTCATACCATCCTTAATTATTTAGATGATTTAATTAGTAATAAATAACTAGCAATTACAAACCAAAAATTTTCAGATATTTTCGATTATCGTTGCTTTTTTCGGCAATTTAGCTTCCCTTTGCCCAGCAGTACGCGCTCTCGCAGTAAACAATCCAATGGGAGTATTTAATAAGTCTACAAGAGAAGCTTTGCCGGCTAAAGCCTTGAAACTATCTCTTGGTAATTCCTTCAATAACCAACGCGCTAACCGATAGCTGCATTCTTTTAGTGTAATGTCTCGCATTAACTCTATGCCGTACAACTCGTGCAGATAGCGATTTGAACGTCCATAGCGCCGCCATTGACTTTGTAATTCCCTAAGTGTAGTACGGTGGCGGTGTTGTACGATCGCCCCAGAAGCAAATTCCAAACGCCCGATATTTTCCCGTTGAATCCGCCAGCAGATATCGGCATCACCCCCGGTGGTAAGATAGGGACGAAACAAACCCGCTTTTTCTAAGGCTTGCCGCCTAATCGCCAAATTCGCAGTTTGACCGTAGGGACAAAACTTATGGGCAAGTGTATGTTTTTGCGATAAGGTTTCTTGGCGCTCAGCAAATACTTCTAGCAAGCTTTGTCCGGGTAGTGCCGTAATTTCACCCGCGACAATTGCTACGTCATCATTGACAAAAGGCACAATTAATGCATGTAACCACTCTGGTTGAGGGCGACAATCAGCATCAGTAAAGGCAATTATCTCACCACTAGCGGCGCGAATACCTGTGTTGCGGGCGGCATAGGAACTTTGAATTTGCTTTTCGCTTAAAGGACGAATTAGTAAAGGGGAACTTTCGGCTGTTTGTTGCAGGAGAACATAAGTGCGATCGCTACTATTATTGTCTACCAGCAAATATTCTACCTGTTGTTTTGGGTAAGTTTGAGCCAACAAACAATCGATTAACTCTGGTAAATCTGCTGCGCCATTATAAATAGGAATAACCACCGATACCTTGGGTAAAAAAGCATCGGTGGTAACTGTGTTAACTAAATTGTCATTCATAGATTTGAGATTTTGGATTGGGAATTGTTAGTGGATGATTGTTGATTGTTGATGGTTGGTTGTTACATAGACGAGGCTGCGCGGTCTTGGGGGTTTCCCCCATGAGCGACTGCGAACTCGGAGGGCTTCGGTGCACGGTACAACAAACAACTAACAACAAACAACTTTCTAATTCCTAGTATTCCCAAATCCTCATCTTGACTAAAGCTAAAATCGCAAATCACTAGCGCCAAAGCTTGTCGGTTTTTGGGAGGTTTGATTTTGCAAAGGTTGGGCTAAGCGATTGTTGGAGAGAATTGTCAAAGCACGGGTATACTGAGGATCGTTTTGAGTTCCCAACAAATTTGGGTTAGATGCTAACTGGCGTTGTTGTTCTTGTGTCAAATCTAATTTAATATCTGGTGCAATTCCCTTATGGTTAATATCTGTTCCTTTAGGAGTGTAATAATGGGCAATGGTAATTGCCACACCGGAACCATCTGCGAGTTCATGTACTGATTGCACTAAGGCTTTGCCAAAGGTTTTACTGCCGACTACTATTGCTCGTTTATTATCTTTGAGTGCACCTGCGAGGATTTCGCTGGCGCTAGCTGAATTATTGTCTACTAAGACCACCAAGGGGCGATTTGTGAGAGCCGTGTGATTGGCTTTGCTTACTTCGCTTCCACCTTTGCGGTCTACCGTACGGACAATTGAACCATCGTTCATCCACATCCGGGCAATTTCAATACTCGATTGCAACAAACCGCCGGGATTACCACGTAAATCTAGAACAAAGCCATTTACTTGCTTGCCGTTCAAATCGCGGATAGCTCGTCGCATCTGGTCTGAGGCGTGAGCGCTGAACTCTCGCAAGCGAATATAACCAATACGGCGATTACCTTCTTGCTTCAGTTCATAACGCACTGTGGGTACTTCAATATTAGCCCTTGTCAACTTCAGATCAAAAGCACTCCGTCCATCCCTTTCCAAGCGCAAAGTCACCATTGTACCCGCCCGACCGCGAATCAGCTTGGAAGCATCTTCGATTTTCATCTGACCGGTGGGTTTGCCATCAATTGCCACAATCTCATCTCCAGGCTTGATTCCTGCCTTGATTGCTGGCGAATTTTCTAAGGCTTCTACAACCACTAGTCGCTTGTTTGTTTCATTCACCTCCATCCGAATGCCAATTCCAGAGACTTCCCCAGATGTTTGGCTGGTTAAGGCTTCAAACTGTTTGGGATCCATGAATCGAGTATATGGGTCCCCTAGCTTTTGTAAGGCTTCGCGGATAGCAACGTAAGCTTCTTCACGGGAAGAATAGTTTTTGCTCAACAGGCTCAATCTCATTGTTTGCCAATTTTGGCGGTTAAAAGAGCCGTCTACATATTCACGATTTACTAGTTGCCAGACTTGGTCAACTACTTGTTTTGGGCTATCTTGTAGTGCTGCCCGAACAGAACGACACCAACCCGGCCCAAATACAGACAGTGTAGCTGTGGTGGCGATCGCCCCCCCAATCAAAGCTACTTGCATTGGCGAGTAACGTTTTGCAGATTGTTTCATGTATATTAGCTGGAATACATTGTGTTGTTGACAGTTTAGCAATCAGAGCTTTCCAGAAATTGATAGTTGTCCTGTTAGACTATACTTTCTTCATCCTTTTATCCTTTAAGTTTTCCTGAAAATACTGGATTATTTTTCAAGGACTTTTCCCGCATTAGTCAACTTGCTCAGTCAGCTTACTGCATTAGTATGACACTTTCATCAGTGTCACAATTGCACTCATTATTACCTAATACCAATTATTGCTGGATTAATTAATTCTAAAGATTAAAAAACTTAAGTAATTTAAATTTTATATAAAAAAGCCATGAACCGTAAAGTTAAAACTGTTAGAAGTATTCCCTCTACAAATTCATTAGGAAATAAGTCACAAATTTTACAAAAATTTGCGATAGGACTCAGTGTTATCATTGGCGTCTGGCTTGTGTCTATAACAATAATTTTAGTTTCAGTTTCCTCTAAGCCAGTAGATGCATTTTTTGTACTTGGTGGCAGTATTCAGCGGGAAATATATATAGCCAAGTTAACAAAACAATCCCCACCAACCCCAATTTTAATTTCTCAAGGTTCTCCAGATCCATGTATTTGGCTAATTTTTGAAAGAGAAGCAGCTTCAATGAGAAATGTTTGGTTGGAGAAATGTGCTCGTTCAACTTTTGATAACTTTTACTATGCTATCCCTATTTTGCGTCGCTGGCATGTGAATAAAGTTATGCTAGTTACTTCCCCAACACACTTGCCAAGAGCAAAGTGGTTAGCACAAATTCTTTTGGGCGCGCATGGCATTTGGGTAGAAACAGAAACTGTACAAGAACAAGGTATTCCTGGTAATCGCGAGTCTTGGCCAAAAACTGGACTGGATGTAACGCGCAGCTTGGTTTGGGCAGGGTTAAGTCAGATCATTCAGCCACAATGCTCGCAAGTCATAAAACTGACAGATGTGAATATGGAAGCTTGGCAGCGTCGCGGTTTTAAGTGTGAGCGACAGGGGAATCTTAAATTATGAATTATGAATTATGAATTATGAATTGGGAACTTGCCGTGATTCATCGTTCAGCGTTCATAATTTTTGCGATCGCTTGAATAGTTGATAGAGGTACTTCGGCGAAATACTCGCGCTGAAATTGTTCTTCGCGGACGGCGGCTAAAAATTTGGCAATGGCAATCTCTGCAAGTGTTGATTCAGGGTTTGGCTGCTGGTTGATGTGCAAATTACGATCTTGTCGCTGGACGATAAAACCCACAGATTTCAAAGCTTTGAATCCTAAATACAAACTTTGGTCACTGATACCGAGTTTCTGTAAAAATTGGATGCGGGTGGCTGATTGATTAGTACGGCTGAGATATTTAGCAATTCCTACGAGTGTGAGCCATATTTCCTCTGGGGGTTTGTGTTTGGGTTTAGACCATGCGATCGCCAATGGTTGTTGATTGTAAAGCGATCGCCTCAACCACGCTCGTAAATCATCCCAACTAGTAGGGCATTCTTTTAAAAGGAGTGGAACAGATGTAGAGACGCGCCATGGCGCGTCTGGGATATTGCGCCAGTCCAAAATTAATACTGAGTGGTGAGTGAGTCGTGTAGATGTTTCACTAGAACGTACCGCAATTAATCGAATTTCGTAGCGTTTTTTAAAGGTATTGTAGTCTAATTCTGCAATGCAATCACATCGTCCCAATGGCAATTCATCCTTATAATGTCCCCACCACACACCGGGGAAAGGGCTTCTTGTAGAATCATCGCGAATATCAAACTCGGTTTTTATGTACTGTACCTTTTTCCCCTGCCAATCCTGCTGATTGCGATGCCAAGCATTTTCAAACCAGCAGTTTTGAATTAGCAATTTTGGTACAGGATTGCCCATACCGCAGGGTTCCAAGAGTTTCAGTTCCAAAAATAACTCTTTCCCTAAATCTGCTACCGTTACCGTCAAGTCTGCTTGCACTGTTGGTGCTTGAGTTGCACCGCCCAAAGTTTGCCGTAACTGTTGGTTAATCGCCTCTGTAAACAAAGGAATATTCTCTACAGGTAGACTCAAACCCGCGGCATAAGGATGTCCACCAAAACGATGCAACAGATGGGCTTGATTTTTCACGAGTTGGTATAAATCAACCGAGTTGACTGAACGGGCAGAACCTCTTGCTAAAAGAAGATGGGGTGGTGGGGTGGTGGGGTGGTGGGGTGCTTTTTTCTCCCCATCTCCCAATCTCCCCATTGCCGACGGACAGTCGCCCCAAGTCGGGGAACCCGCCCACGGCGCTGTCCTCCCTAATCCCCACTCCCTGGCGGTCGTGGGGGCCCCGAGTTCCCCATCTTGCCTTTCACCTATCCCCTCCGTACTCAACAAAATCGTCGGTCTTCCTGTCTCCTGCGCTACCTGCCCTGCTACCAAGCCCAAGACACCAACAGCCCACTGGGGGTCTGACAAGACGATGACGCTGGTGGTGGATAAGTCCATTTGGCTGAGCTTTTGGTTTACTTGCTGGGCAACTTCTTTTTGTAAGGACTTGCGGCGGGAGTTTGCTAATTCTGTTGCCTCTGCTAGCTGATTGACACGCTTGTGGTCGCGGCTTGTCAGTAATTCTACGCAAAAACTGGCATCTCCTTGAATGCGGCTAACAGCATTAATGCGGGGGCCGAGACCAAAAGAAATATCTGTAGGGCGATCGCCACTTTTCTGGCACAACTCCAACAATCGACCTACTCCCGGACGTCGCCGCTGGGTCGGAGTTTTTTTAAAATCTTCTTGCAGTCGCCCAATTCCCAACTGTGCCAAATAACGACAATCTCCACTCAACTGCACTAGATCGGCAATTAGACCTACTGCTACTAAATCCCACAAATCTTCTAGAGGCTGTTGCGGGATATCAGGCAAAGCTTGATACAGGGCTTCCACCAACTTGTAAGCCACCGCAACCCCGGAAAGATGAAACAACTGATGGTCACTTGGCAAATAGCGAGGATTGATGATGGCTGTGACTGGCGGACGCTCTACTGGCAAGGTGTGGTGATCGGTAACAATAACATCGATATCTTGCTGCTTTGCATAAGTAATTTCACTAATATTTGTACTACCGGTATCGCAAGTCACGATTAACTTACAGCCTTGCTCGCCTAAATTGTCAATGCCAGGACAGTTAAGTCCGTGAGATTCCGTAAGTCGATTGGGAATATAGTAAATTAACTGCGTATTTTGCACAAAGAACTGACCCAAGCCATCCCACAATACAGCAGTGGAAGTGATACCGTCAGCATCGAAATCTCCCCAAATGGCGATTTTTTCAGCTGCTTTCCATGCTTTTTGCAACCGTTCTACTGCCAGTTGCATTTCTTGTCCAAATTCAAACGGACTCGCTGATTGATAAGTTTTGGAATCAAGGAAAGCTGCAAGCTGTGGGATTCCCCGTATACCTCGTTGCCATAGCAACTGCGCTGCATACTGTCCGCTGGATGCGGATACGTATTGCTTGACAGCTTGCAGGAACCATTCGGGTGGTTGTTCAGTTGAGGTCAAAATCCACTGCTGTTCAGGCATATTGTTTATACGGGAGAATCTTCTTGGCGTTGAGATTCACTCATGAGGACATTAAGGGCAACTTCATTAGTAATAGCTTCAGCTTTACGAGTGCGGATAGGACGCGATGATTTCCTATAACCTGCTCTTTCGGCTTTTTGACGTTCGTAATCAATTAGTCTGCCATAATATTCATGCCTGCTTAAATTCATCGACAAGAAAACATGTTGGCGGATATTACCAAATCCTTTGCGGCGAAAAAACTTCACCGCTGGAACATTTTCTGGATCGGTGTCTACCAACATAAATCTAGCCCCATCTTCGATCATGCGGGCAATGACAGTATCAACTAGTTTATCTCCCACGCCACGCCGTTGAAATTTTGGACTCACTCCTAACCAGAGAATATATCCATAAGTCCAGGATGCCTTTGTGATGATAGTTCCTAAAACAAATCCTGCTAGTTCCCCATCAATTTCGGCAACAAGACAGTATTCTGGATCGGTGTTGTAAAGTCCAATCACTTCCCACTCATCCCAGCAACGATATAGATAGGGATATAAATCGCTGGTAAATAATTCTTCTCCCAAATGATAAACAGGGGCTATGTCATCAATTCCTAATTCGCGGACATAAACCGCATCAAATTCATCTGAATGCATAAAATAATATTGTTGTTTGTTTTTTGTTGTTTGTTGTTTGTTGTTTGTTGTATGGAACAACCATTAACAAACAACTACCAACCATCAACAAATTCCTTCACAGGGATACCTCTTGGATCGTAGCGAGATTCAGTAAGTTAGTGCCCACTGGATGTGAAGGAGATTTTGCTTTTGATGTTTGTTCAGAATTAAGCTGAGGGCGATCGCACCTCTTCGCAAATTGGCAATATTCACAAGCTTTGCTACCCTCTGGCACTTGCGGAAAATCTTTCCCCTGATAATAATTTTCCAGCCAACGAGTTAATTTACTTAACAGTTGCGTAAGTTTTTTAGCCGTTTTCTCATGTTGGGCGGTATTATAACTAAATTTTATACTCTGTGGTTTACCTTCAGACTGGACAAACCAGTACGTCATTGAAATATTTTCTGGCTGATAATCGCTGGTTTCAGCTAATACGTACGTATAAAGGCGTGTCTGCCAATTTTGTTCTAACTTACGTTTATTGGGCAGTTTAGGATGAGTCTTCCAGTCGAGAATTTGTGCTTGCTGGGGATCTGCAATCAATAAATCGTAGACAACTGTGAGTAAATAATTTTGTACTGGCAACGTGCGATAGTGTTCGCTTTCTCGAAAAGTTTGGTTGTCAGTCGCAGGCGTTAAAATTTCTGGTGCTACATTGGCAAAAGCTGTCATCCAATTTTGCAGCTGTGCATCGGCTTGTAGAAAACTATCAATTGGCAAACCCATTTCTCGCTGCTGCATCAGCAGGTGAAAGCGACTCCCCAAAATCTGATGTTCTTCACGTTCCGGATCGGCAGGAGAATAAAGTTGTTCCAAGTAAGAGTGTTGGAACTGACGCGGACAACGTTCTAAGAGATTAAGTTGTCCTTGGGAAAGTCGCAGTAAGTGAGTTTGATTTGACGTCATTCTATTAGAATAACAAGATCCTACCTCTAGTACGCAGATGATATGCAAAGGCGGTTTGCTAGGTACAGCTTTGGTAGGGAATTAAAACGCAGAGGCTCGCAAAGGAGAACGCAGAGGGGAGGCAGCGCGTTGGAGGGTTTCCCCCCAACCCCACTGACGTGGGGGCCCCGCAGCCCCCCGTTGTAGCGACTGCCGTCGCGCGGAGTCTTGGTGCTAAAATTTCGCTATGAATTTATGTAATGTTGTAATAAGAAAACTGGCAAGGTGCAGTTCGAGATTTCCGAAGGTGTAGAAATTATTTCGGCGTTTCAGGTTTCCAAGTAAAAATTTAGGGCTTTGAGTTGGAAGGTTCAAGTGTAAAGCTTGACGTTTCTTGTTCAAAGCTTAAATTTTGCTGTTTCAAGTGAGAAGTTTCTCGTTTCAAGTGAGAAGTTTCTCGTTTCAAGTGAGAAGTTTCTCGTTTCAAGTGAGAAGTTTCTTGTTTCAAATGAGAAGTTTCTTGTTTCAGATGAGAAGTTTCTTGTTTCAGATGAGAAGTTTCTTGTTTCAAGTGAGAAGTTTCTTGTTTCAGATGAGACGTTTCTCGTTTCAAGTGAGAATATTGGAGTTTTGAGAGCGATCGCAATTCTTCTTCATCAGCATGTGCAGTTTTTGACTCAATCAGATGCACGCGATGATTCCATACTAGGCGTCACGACTTCACTGACAAGTGCTACAGGATGTAATTTTCAGAAAATCATCCATAAACGGTTGTTTAAATAGATAACAGATAAGCTAAATATTTTTAGCAACATACCTATATGAACAGCCGTTCTGGATTTTCAGTCAGTAAGCCTGTGGCAGTGTGGAATAAGTATAAATCTATAAAGGCAGATTTTAAGGAACTCTTCAAATCACTCGGCAAAGCAGCTATAGATGGTGTTCTTGGTAAATGGGATAGTGTAGCCACCGATTTTGTAGATGTTGCAGCATCATTGGGTTTTGCAGAAACACCGGAAGAAATTGCCTGGGTACTAATTTATCGCTCTTTGATACAGGCAATGCTAAGTTTGGTTGAGGGAAATCAAGAGTTAATAGTCAAAAAGCCAAACCTCACTGACCTTGGAGTGATATGTAATTTTCGCTTAGACCTCTCCCTGGAAAATATGGAATTGCGTATTGACCAGGATTTTTTTCAGAACCCCAAACAATTACCAATTTTAGAAGCAATTAAAACTCCTTTTGCCCAATGGTTAGAAGGCTTTGGCGTCACTCCAGCGCAAGCAGAAACAATTGTTCATCGTCTGCCTACCTATTTTGTGTTTGCGCTGCATGAAGAGTGGGCAAAACATCCTGACAAATACGCCTGTTTAAAAGAGGAACTCGATACTCCCTTCACTCAAGCCAACGAACGAGAACAAGCATGGCAACGTTATGGCGCTTGGCTGCAAAAACAAGTTGAAGAACCAATATTTTTAGAAGCCTTTGGCTTGAAACAAGTTTATGTTCCTTTGCGTGCTTATTATGAAAAACGCAAAGAACAAGGTCAAGACAATCAGATCGAACGAATTGTTGTTGACTTAGAAACAGAACTACAAGCTTGGTTAGATGAAGCTAACCGCACCGACGCTATCCGGGTGATTAGTGGAGGCCCGGGAAGCGGGAAATCTTCTTTTTCCAAAATGTTTGCAGCTAAACAAGCAGAGAGAGGAAAGGTTCCAGTATTATTTATTCCTTTACACCTTTTTGATCCAAAAGATGATTTAGTTAATGGAGTAGGCAAGTTTATCAAATTAATGCGTAGTATTCCTCTGCCTGTCAATCCTTTGGAAGAAAGTAATACTGTCTCACGCTTGCTGGTTATTTTTGATGGTTTGGATGAGTTGGCAATGCAGGGCAAAATAGCCGAGGAAGTTGCCCAAGAATTTGTGAATGAAGTGCAAAAACAAGTAATTGGTTTTAATTCGTCTCAAACTTGCTTACAAGTTCTAATCAGTGGTCGGGAACTCGTAGTCCAAAAGAATCAGAGTGAGTTTCGCAAGCCGAAGCAAATCCTGCATATTCTGTCCTATTTTGTTACTCAAGAAGAGATAAGGGAAAAGAATTACATTGATGAACACAAATTTTTACAAGTAGATCAAAGACAGCGTTGGTGGCAGTCTTATGGTAAAGCTAGCGGTCGCGGATATACTGGTTTACCAACAGAATTAGACCAAGGTCATCTGAGAGAAATTACTTCCCAACCCTTATTAAATTACCTAGTTGCCTTGAGCTATATACGAGGTGAACTGATATTTTCTGAGGATAGCAACCTGAATGAAATTTATGCAGATTTATTAAAGCAAGTTTATCAGCGGGTTTGGGCTGATGAAAATTTAGCAATTAAGAATCCGGTACTTAAGGGAATTGAGGAAGAAGATTTCATTCGCATCCTAGAAGCAATTGCTGTTGCTGCCTGGCATGGGGGAGATGGAAGGACAACAACAGTTATAGAAATTGAAAAGCATTGTGACAGCGATATCCTGCAACGTGTTTTAGAGATTTTTAAGCAAGATAAAAAAGCTGGTATAACTCGGCTTTTAACTGCCTTTTATTTTCGACAAACAGGTTTTAGAGAACGGGAAGAAACCTTTGAATTTACTCACAAGAGCTTTGGTGAGTATCTGACAGCAAGACGCATTGTGTGGGAATTAAAGCGTCTGTATGAAATGCAGGAAGTTAGCAAAAATAATCGCTATGTTAGTTGGAATGAGAAAGAGGCTTTGAAAAACTGGGCGATTTTGTGTGGCCCCAACAAAATGAATGAGTACCTGTTTAACTTTTTAGTCGATGAAATGCGGTTGCAGGATAAATCTCAAGTTGGCAAATGGCAGCAGATGCTATGCCATTTATTTAGTTTCATGCTGCGTGATGGAATGCCGATGGAAGAATTAAAGTTACCTAATTTTAACGAAGAATATCGACAGGCATGTAACGCCGAAGAAGCACTGTTAGCTGTGTTGAATGCCTGCGCTAGAGCCACAAAAAATCTTTCTCAGATTAAATGGCACTATTCAGTAATAAAAACTTCAGAGAAAACATATTTTAAAGATTTTGGTGCTTGGATTTCTAGGTTGCATAGACAAAGAGTAGATTTTGATAAGGATGTGTTTTGCTTAAAGTGCTTGAGCTTTTTAGATTTGCAAAACTGCATTCTCATCCTCAAAGATTTTTATAAGGCGAATCTTGAAGGGGCGAACCTTGGACAGGCAAACCTTGAACGGGCGTACCTTGTAGGGGCGAACCTTGAATGGGCGAATCTTGAAGGGGCAAACCTTGAAGGGGCGAATCTTGAAGGGGCGAATCTTGAAGGGGCGTACCTTGTAGGGGCAAACCTTGAATGGGCAAGTCTTGAAGGGGCAAGTCTTGAAGGGGCGAACCTTGTAGGGGCGAACCTTGTAGGGGCGAACCTTGTAAGGGCGAAGCTTGTAAGGGCGTACCTTGTAGGGGCGAACCTTGAACAGGCGTACCTTGTAGGGGCGAACCTTGAATGGACGAACCTTGAAGGGGCGAATCTTGAAGGGGCGAATCTTGAAGGGGCGAATCTTGAAGGGGCGAATCTTGAAGGGGCGTACCTTGGAGGGGCGTACCTTGGAGGGGCGAACCTTGAACGGGCAAACCTTGAACGGGCGAACCTTGAATGGGCGAACCTTGAACGGGCAAAGCTTGAATGGACGAACCTTGAAGGGGCGATCCTTGCAGATGCGAATTTTAAAGGAACAATTCTTGAGAGTAAAGACTGAAGCGATGAAAAAGGCGATGGGGAGGTGGGGAGAAAATTTATATTATTCCTTCTGCCTTCTTCAATCGTAGTGATACCGACAAGCTAGAAAATCAATCTGGGTGTTTCCCACCCGATAAACAAGCCGATGTTCTAAATCGATTCGCCGTGACCAGATATTTGCATCCAGATACTTCAATGGTTCTGGTTTGCCGATACCCTCAAAGGGATCTTGCATGACAGCCGTCACTAAATCCAAGATTTTCGACGCTTTGTGAAAATCTTGCTTGCACCACCAAGCTAAATCTTCTTTGAATTGAGAACTAAAACCAGGACTGCGATTAACTACAACTGGTTGAACTTCATCAACTTCAGATTTCTTTTTCTTCTTCTTGCTCAATCCCCAACTCCTGCTGAAGTTCTGCGATAGTTTGAGGTTGAATCTTTCCTGTTTTCGACTCTTCTATTGCATCCAATAACCGACGTGCATTAGCAGGGGAACGCAAAAGATAAACCGTTTCCAGCAAACTCACCAAATCTGACTCAGCAATCAACGCTACATTTTCACCATCACGACGGTTGATGATATACACCTGATGATTTTCTACTACCAGGTCTAACAACTTGAAAAAGTCATTTCTCGCATCGGTTGGGGATGTGATTTTGTAAGAAAGCATCAGTTTATGTACATGTTTCTGTACATAGATCGTAAAACAGTTTTCATCTTATTGCCAATTGCTGATAGTGATGTTACCTCTGCTACCTTGTTCACTTCTAATGTAGGGTGCGTTAGCGATAGCGTAACGCACCCTACGAGATAAAAGTTTTGCATTTTATTTGATTCACGATCCTTAACGATCGCCTTTTTCTCTATTTGGGAACACTCTATTTAAGGTGTGTCCCAATGGAGTAACAAAAATGACTGAAAATCATGTGAGTTCAACTTTTTCCCCGGCAGATCGGGAAGCGGTGATACAGGCGATCGCGACAATTAAAGAAAAGTTACCGTTGCTGGAGGACAAAGATCGGGTTTTTGTCAGTCAGGTTGTGGAAGCGGGGACGCAATACTCAGATTTTCTGTCCACTGACAATCCCCAAAAAAAGCGTCGGACGTTGCAAGAGATTGTTAAGCAACATCAACAATTAAATTTTGTCGGACGAGAAGAAGAAATTACCCTATTTCGTCAAAATTTAGAATTACCACTTGAGGACGATCATCGTCGCTTTATCTTCAATGTTGCTGGCGCAGGTGGTGTTGGTAAAAGTTCCTTGCTGCGGCAATTTCGCCAAATCGCCGAACATGCAAAATTAATTAGCGCATATACAGACGAATTGGAAAAAAGCATACCAGAGGTAATGAGTCGTCTGGCGCAGCAGTTAGAACAGCAAGGTTACAAACTTGTTCGGTTTAATGAGAGTTATCAAGCTTACTGCCAAATATTACAGGAATTAGAAACTGATTGCGAATGCCCTCAAGGGTTTTCGGCTTTTGTAGAACGAACTCTCCCTCATAAAGAAGTGTATTTGACGCAGCAAATTCCGGGTACTGATGTTGTCTTGGAATTCGCAGATCGGCATGTTGAGGTAACGCAGGGAGATTGGACAGCTTACGCAGCCAAAAAATTAGCGAGTAAAGACGAATTACGCTTATTGCAGGAAGCTATTGCTGTCTTGACGCCTCTGTTTTTAGAGGATTTGTGGAAGGTAGCAGAAAAATCAGATATTGCTCTGTTTTTTGATAACTGCGATCGCACAGAGGAATTTTTAGACCCCTGGCTGAGAGATATTTTGGATGGTCGTTATGGTGACGTACCGTCGAATATCTTACTGATTATTGCAGGTCGGCAGGAGTTGGATAAGAACCATTGGAGATGCTACGAGGGATCGATGGTGCGTCTGGTTTTAAAACCTTTTACCGAGGAAGAAGCCAGACAATATCTCTCCTATAAGGACATTAACGACAACGAAATTATTGATGTGATTTTGCGCCTTTCTGAAGGCTTGCCTTTACTTGTTGCCACTCTTGCGGTGGAAACTCCCGATGACACTAGCCAAATTGGCGATGCTAACGGAATGGTGGTAGAACGCTTCTTAAAGTGGATGAAAGATCCCCAGCGGCGACAAGGAGTACTTAATGCTGCGCTGCCTCGGTATTTATATCGAGACGTTCTAGTGCAATTGCGCTCAGAGGAAGAGGCAGAGGAATTGTTAAATTGGCTGCAACAGATGCCGTTTGTGAAAGCTCATCCAAATGGTTGGGTGTATCATGATGTTGCCAAAACGCTGATGTTACGTCATAAGCGGCTTTCATCAGCGCAAAGTTGGACGCATTTGCAAGGGAAACTGGCAGACTATTACGATTCCTTGGCAAATGACTTGCAGCTGGATGAAGAGAAAAAATGGTGCGATCGCCTTTGGCAAAGCCACAAGCTGAATGTGTTATATCACCGCTTGTGTCAAGCACCACACAAATATTTGTCTTTAGCTCTGAATGAATTTATAGAGGCTCTCCAAAAGCATTATAAATTTGCTCAATGCTGGGCAGAAACAATCGTTCAGGCTGGGAAAGATTCTGATGCTACAGAAGTTCAGCGTTGGGGTGAAAA
Organism: Fischerella sp. PCC 9605; assembly: GCF_000517105.1. Taxonomy (GTDB): domain Bacteria; phylum Cyanobacteriota; class Cyanobacteriia; order Cyanobacteriales; family Nostocaceae; genus PCC9605. Next base: position 1,119,224 of record NZ_KI912148.1, read on the forward strand.
GCTACTCCAAGGATTGAAAGCCTGGAAAGAGCAAGAGTATGAAGTCACTGCTCAAATGTTCACAGCACTGATAGAGCAGGGCAGAATGGATCGGAAGTGGCGAGCCTTGGCTATGAGTTTTAGAGGTGCGATTTATTACATCAGCAAACGCTACGACGAAGCTTTAAAGAACCTCAATCAAGCGATTACACTTGACCCTACACTAGATTCAGCGATCGAACTTCAGGGTCATGTTTATAGCAACAACAAGCATTACTCAGACGCAATCAAAAGCTTTGACCGACTGATTAAACTTGACCCTAATCATCCTAGGGCGATCGCGCAACGGGGCTATATTTACCAATTGATAGAGCGCTATGACCAAGCCCTTATAGACTTTAACCGCGCCCTTGAACTTGACCCCAATTATACTTGGGCAAAGATACAACAGGGGTATAACTATTTACTAGTGCAGTGCTATGCCGAAGCTGTGCGGGCATTTGATGACATCCTGAAACTTGAACCGGAGCATATTAGGGCACTTTTACTGCGAGGAGTAGCATATTATTTGATGGGGCGTTATGGTGAAGCGATCGCGGACTTTGACCGCGTTCTCAAATATGAGCCGGATAATATCCAGGTGAGAACGTTACGAGGTACAGCATATTACTTGTTGGGAAATTATATCGAAGCCCTACCAGACTTTAACCGCATTCTGGAACTTGATCGAGATCGTGGCAAGCTGCTACATGTCTACGTACTGCGGGGTGAGACTTATCGCCAGATGAAGTGTTACGCTGAAGCTTTGCAAGACTTTGATTGTGCCATTGAGCTTGACGCTGATAACGCTGGGATAATCGCCCGTCGGGGTGAGACTTACCAGTTGCTAGGAAGCTACGATCAAGCCCTCAAAGATTTTAATCATGTTTTAGAACTTGATCAAAATAACGATAAAGTTTTTGTTAGTCGCGGTTACATCTATCTGATGCTCAAGCAGTACGACGAGGCTTTTGCTGATGTTAACCGTGCTGTGAAATTAAATTCCAATGATGATTGGTATTTGTATTTACGCGCTTTAGCGTACCAAGCTTTGAAGCAACCGCGCCAAGCACGAGCAGACTTTGTTCTTGCCATTAAAATTGCGAAGAAGCGTTACGAACAAGATACTCAAGACTGGCGCAATACGTTAAACATCGCCCTTTATTATTTGGCAGTTGAGTTTTATCCAACAGTCGAAAGTTTATACAAGTATGCGATCGCTAAGGGTGCTTCCCAAGAGTACATCCGTAAAGCTATCCATGATTTAGATGATTTTTTAACAATATTTCCTGAGCGTATGCTGGTTAAATGTATGCGCGAGTTATTACAATCTGCTTTGAATTGATGGTTGGTGGTTGGTTGTTGTTTGTTGTTTGAACCAACTACCAACTAAATAGATGTTTGAAAAGTATCAGATCCCCCCTAGGGCGTGTTTTCAAACTCCTAAATGTCATTCTGTAGACGCTTCTGCGGCTTCCCGCAGGGTGCGAAATGAAATGGAGCGTAGACGCGCAGCGGTGAGTCAGCGCGGTCTTGGGGGTTTCCCCCATGAGCGACTGACGAACCCGAAGGGCTTCTCGTAGAGTAGAATCTCATAAAATCAGGGTAATAGAGATGCTTCACTACGCTGTCGCTTCGTACCCTGCGGGAAGGCTGCGCCTACAGCATGACAAAACCGATACTTTGAAAACACGCCCTAGCCCCCCTTAAAAAGGGGGGAAATATTTTATTCAGATCCCCGCTAGCCCCCCTTAAAAAGGGGAGAAAATATTTCATTAAGTCCCCCTTAAAAAGGGGGATTTAGGGGGATCTCTACTAACTGGTGGTGTTATCGCTAACTTTCCAACTATTCTTTAAGAGAAATACGTTTATCAACGCCGACTTAATTAGAAAATTTGTTTGGCGATCGCTACGACCTTATTCTTAATTCCTAAACTGCTGGTTGAGTGAGAAGAGGATCTAGTTGACCTTGTGAATCTAACTCATACAGGTCATCACAACCCCCTACATGCTGATTATTGATGAAAATCTGCGGCACTGTGCGGCGTCCATTGGCACGCTCTGCCATTTGCGCTCTTGCTGTTTCGTTGCCGTCGATTTTGTATTCAGTGAAGTTGACACCCTTCCACCACAGCAGCATTTTGGCACGAATGCAATAAGGGCAAGTTTGCCATGTATAAATTTCAACGTTGGCTTTAACGTTTTCTGGATGGCGATTTAAAAGAGAATTGAGAAAGTTGAGCATATTTAAAGTTTTATGGATTTTGTGATTTATCTCTAACTTAAATCATTATTCATTTTGGTTGGTCTTTCAGTTAGTAACTATCTGAGAATTTTATAAGTAGATGGACATAATTAATAAAGTTAAAATATTAATCAATAAAACCAAAACCTTATTTGGCAGGAGCTTTCCACTTGTACGTTCTGCTCTGTGCCTTCTATTTAGAGTTGACGTTCGCGTTGAATTATGCTTGGAGTTTCAATTCAAACTAAAACGCAAGGAATAGCGTTAAATTGCCGACTAAAATATACACTAGATGATCTCAAGCTACCATTGCGGACGTTGAAAAAGTTACTGCTTTCCACTTCGGCAATTTCAAGGTTTATTGACACTTTTCGTACCCGTAAGTATAAAAACTTAACAAAGCCGCCAGTGCAGACTATTTTCCACGTTTCCATCGGTATCCGCCCTTTGGTAGACTGTAAAACTGAAATCACCAGATGAAAAGTCGCAAAATCAAGCTATCGAGAGGGCAGACTCTGTGGAAAATACTCTTGGGTTAGAGATTATTGAGGTAGTTGAGCAAGCCGCGATCGCTTCTGCTCGTTGGATGGGCAAGGGCGAAAAAAACACCGCTGACCAAGTGGCTGTAGAAGCCATGCGGGAGCGGATGAATAAAATTTATATGCGCGGTCGCATTGTGATTGGGGAAGGCGAACGTGATGATGCTCCTATGCTCTACATTGGGGAAGAAGTTGGTATTTGCAGCCGTCCAGATGCTAAGGATTTCTGCAACCCCGATGAACTAATTGAAATTGACATCGCTGTTGACCCCTGTGAAGGTACTAATCTGGTGGCATATGGTCAACCTGGCTCGATGGCTGTATTGGCAATTTCCGAAAAAGGCGGTTTGTTTGCTGCTCCCGATTTCTACATGAAGAAACTGGCAGCTCCTCCAGCTGCCAAGGGCAAAGTGGACATCAACAAGTCTGCCACTGAAAACCTAAAAATTCTCGCCGAATGTCTAGAACGGTCAATTGAAGAACTTGTTGTAGTGGTGATGAAGCGCGAACGCCACAACGACCTCATCAAAGAAATCCGGGAAGCAGGAGCTAGAGTCCAATTGATTTCTGATGGTGACGTAGGTGCAGCCCTATCCTGTGGTTTTGCAGGAACTAACATTCATGCTCTAATGGGAATCGGTGCTGCGCCAGAAGGCGTTATCTCCGCTGCGGCTATGCGTGCTTTGGGCGGTCACTTCCAAGGTCAACTGATTTACGATCCTGCAATCGTCAAGACTGGTTTGATTGGCGAAAGTAAGGAAGCCAACATCGATCGCCTGAAGTCTATGAATATCAATGACCCTGATAAGGTCTACGATGCTCATGAACTAGCATCTGGTCAAACAGTCTTGTTTGCTGCTTGTGGCATCACCTCTGGTAACTTAATGCAAGGCGTCCGCTTCTTCAAAGGAGGCGCACGGACTCAAAGCTTGGTAATCTCCAACCAGTCGAAAACAGCTCGATTTGTTGATACCATTCACATGTTTGAAGAACCCAAGGTTCTGCAACTGCACTAATTTTGAGGGATAGGGGATCGGCGATCGGGAATTGAGTATTAGGTCTTTTATTCAGGTGTTGGAATTCTCTATTCCCTATCCCCTATCCCCTATCCCCTATCTCCCATTAGTAAATACGATTTAGCAAAATGAATATAGCAGTAGTGGGGTTAAGCCATAAAACAGCCCCAGTAGAAGTCCGGGAAAAGCTGAGCATTCCAGAACCACAGACCGAAAGTGCGATCGCACATCTGCTTAGCTATCCTCATCTTGAAGAAGTAGCCATCCTCAGCACTTGTAACCGCTTAGAAATTTACATTGTTACTGAAGAAACCGAACAAGGTGTCCGAGAAGTAACTCAGTTTCTCTCAGAACACAGCAAAATACCCGTACCTTCTCTACGCCAACACCTATTTGTGTTGCTGCATCAAGATGCAGTCATGCATTTGATGCGGGTGGCTGCTGGTTTAGATAGCTTGGTACTCGGTGAAGGTCAAATCTTAGCCCAGGTGAAAAATACTCACAAACTGGGACAGCAATACAACGGTATAAAAACAATTTTGAATCGATTATTTAAACAAGCAATCACGGCCGGTAAGCGAGTACGTACTGAAACTAGCATCGGCACTGGCGCAGTCTCCATCAGTTCTGCTGCTGTGGAATTGGCACAGATGAAGATGGCAAATTTAGCTGCTTGCCGAGTAGCAATACTCGGTGCCGGCAAAATGTCGCGGTTGTTAGTGCAACATCTGCTTTCTAAAGGTGCTGTCAAAATATGTGTTTTAAATCGCTCAGTCGGACGGGCACAGGAATTAGCTAAGCAGTTCCCGGAACACAATATCCAAACTCATCCACTCTCGGAAATGACGACTGTAATTTCCGAATGTGACTTGGTGTTTACAAGTACATCTTCTACAGAGCCGATTCTTGACCGTGCCAAATTAGAAATTGTTTTGGAACCTACCCGCGCGCTGATGTTAATTGATATTTCTGTGCCGCGCAACGTCCATGCAGATGTTAACGAACTAGCAATGGTGCAGGCATTTAACGTGGATGATTTGAAGGCAGTAGTAGCGCAAAACCATGAAAGCCGCCGCAAGATGGCGCAGGAAGCTGAAGGACTGCTAGAAGAAGAAGTAGAAGCTTTTGATATTTGGTGGCGGTCGCTAGAAACCGTCACCACGATCAGTTGTCTGCGAAACAAAATCGAAACTATTCGGGAACAAGAATTAGAAAAAGCTTTATCTCGATTGGGTTCGGAATTCGGCGATAAACATCAAGAGGTAATCGAAGCTTTAACCCGGGGTATTGTTAACAAAATTTTACATGACCCGATGGTGCAGCTACGAGCGCAGCAAGACGTAGAGGCGAGACGTCGTTGTATGCAAGCCTTGCAAATGTTGTTTAACCTAGATGCAGGTGAACAGTTTAGCTGAATTAGGCTCTAGAGGTTAGAGGTTAGTAGTTAGTAGTTAGTGGTTAGTAGAAAGTTCAAACTACAATTGACCACTCCCTATTCCCCATTCCCTAATCGCTAGTCCCCAGTCCCTATATATATGAACCGAATTTTTCGATTAATTGCACTGCTGTTGGGTTTGTGGCTGTTGTTTGAATTAGCCTCACGCCTAGCAGCAGAAATTTTTTGGTTTGATGAAGTTGGATATTTACGAGAATTCTTACTGCGCTTAGGGACGCAGGTGGGGTTGTGGGCGATCACTTTTTTCACCTCCATCAGCTTTTTGTTAGGCAATTTCGTTATAGCTAATCGGCTAAAGTACCCCTCCTTGGGCAAGAGGATGGGGGGATGGGGAGATAGGGGGATAGGGAGAACAAAGAATTACGTAGTCCCTCACTCCCCCACTCCCCCACTCCCCCACTCCCTCACTCCTCCCACTCCCTCTCCCCTAAGACTGCACTTACTCATCCCAGCGGTAATAGGATTGAGTGCCTTGGCTGGGATAATTTTGATTTATTACGGTCAGCAAGCCTTAAACCTTTGGTTTGCAAATATTAAACTTCCCACTTCGTCTTGGCAATTACCGCCCCAGTTACAGATACTTTCTCAACTGTTGCAGTCCCAGGAAATAAGCATTCCCATCGTGCAGTTGGGTTTGCTGATAGTTTTGACGATCGCTGTTTTAATTAATTATCAGTTTTTGTTAAGAGCGATCGCCCTGTTAATTAGCTTGCTATTGGCTTTCTTGCTGTCAGCACGTTGGATAGTAGTTCTAGAGTATTTCCAAGCCACTAGTTTTAATAGCACGGATCCTCTTTTTCACCGGGATATTAGCTTTTATATATTCTCCCTGCCGATTTGGGAACTATTGAAATTTTGGTTATTGGGAATTTCGATATACAGTCTTGCTTCCGTAGCATTAATTTATTTACGTTCGCCTCAAAGTTTAAGTGAGGGATGGTTTCCGGGCTTTTCTATACCGCAACGACTTCATTTAAACGCCTTGACAAGCCTACTCATGCTAGCTGTAGCTTTGCATTATTGGCTGCTGCGCTACAAACTTTTGTATTCCACTTATGGGGTAAATTACGGCGCTAGCTACACAGAGGTGAAGGTGCAGTTACCAATTTATACTGGACTAAGTCTTTTGGCAGTGGCGATCGCAGTTTACCTACTATGGCGAGTATTTATCTTATCTAGACTGAAAACAACCAAATTAAGACCAATTCCCTTCCCACGCCAACTTGTTTACTTGCTGGTACTGTACATTGCAATGGCGGGGACTTCTGGCGAAATCTTACCGACAATTGTGCAAAGCTTAGTTGTCCAACCAAATGAACTAGCCAGGGAAAGACCCTATATTGCCCGCACCATAGCCCTTACCCGCGAGGCATTTAATTTAAATGCTATTGACGCAGAAACTTTCGATCCGCGAGGTCAACTGACAGCAGCTGATTTACAGGAAAATCAGCAAACAATTCGCAATATCCGCCTGTGGGATACCCGCCCCCTCTTACAAACCAATCGCCAGCTGCAACAAATTCGACCTTATTACAAGTTTCCCGATGCTGACATTGACCGCTACACACTGTTGCAGGATGTTAAAACTCAAACTACAGAATATCAACAAACTATCATTGCAGCACGGGAACTAGACTATGGCGATGTTCCCCAGCAAGCACAAACCTGGGTAAATCAACGTCTCATTTATACTCATGGTTACGGATTTACGCTTAGCCCAGTCAATCTTGTTGGCCCTGGTGGATTACCTTATTACTACGTCAAAGATATCGGCGTTGAGGATACAGACAAACAGGGTTCTCTGCAAATCACAACAGAGGAAATTCGTGCCAGTATTCCCGTTGGTCAACCGCGAATTTATTACGGGGAAATTACCAATACTTATGTAATGACTGGGACAAAAAGCCAAGAGTTGGACTATCCCAGTGGCAACGAAAATGTCTATAACGTCTACGATGGACGAGGTGGAATTCCTATTAGTGCAATGTGGCGGCGCTTGCTGTTTGCCCAATATCTCAAAGATTGGCAAATGCTGCTGACGCGAAATTTCACTCCCCAAACCAAGTTGCTATTTCGCCGCAATATTCGCGAACGGATACAAGCGATCGCTCCTTTTTTACGTTTCGACAGCGATCCATACTTAGTTGCTGCAAGGGGCGGAGGGACAACAATCACAGGCGAACCAACTTACCTTTACTGGATTATTGACGCCTACACCACAAGCGATCGCTATCCCTATTCTGACCCAGGTAAGAATACATTTAACTACATTCGTAATTCCATCAAAGTTGTTGTCGATGCTTATAATGGCACGGTCAATTTCTACGTCGCCGATCCAACAGATCCAATTATCACCACTCTCGGGAAAATTTTTCCCCAGATGTTTAAACCCTTAGAGGCGATGCCAGTGGCTCTCCGAAGTCATATCCGCTATCCATTGGATTTCTTCAGTGTTCAATCAGAACGCCTGCTGACTTATCACATGACCGATCCGCAGGTATTTTATAACCGTGAAGATTTATGGGAGATACCTACAGAAATTTATGGCAGAGAACAACTTCCCATAGAACCTTACTACTTGATCATGAAGTTGCCAAAAGCGCAGACAGAAGAATTCATTCTACTCCTGCCCTTTAAGCCTGTACAACGTGCAAATTTAATTGCTTGGTTAGCAGCACGTTCGGATGGGGAGAACTACGGCAGGTTATTGCTATACGAATTTCCCAAACAACTGTTAGTCTACGGAACTCAACAAATCGAAGCATTAATCAACCAAGATCCGGTGATTTCTCAACAAATTTCCCTATGGAATCGTGAAGGTTCGCGAGCAATTCAAGGAAATCTTTTAGTGATTCCCATCGAACAATCTCTTCTCTACGTCGAACCCTTATATTTGGAAGCAGAACAGAATAGCCTGCCTACTTTTGTGAGAGTAATTGTTGCTTACGAAAACCGAATTGTCATGGCAGAAACCTTAGAACAAGCACTTGGGGCTATCTTCCAGCCAGAGCAACCGACTTCTCCAGCAATTATCCGACCGTTGGAGGGAAATTAACACTAATACTAAGTTGCAGTCAAAGATAGTACTTCCCTCACCCCCTTCCCCTCTCCCAATTTGGGAGAGGGGAAGGGGAGAGGGCACGAATTACTATTGCTATATCTGAACGCAACTTGGTATAAGTACAGCTTTGCGTAAAACCTTGGCGAATTGAAGGTTGAATTGAAACACACAGTCCAATCACAGCGGCTTTAATTCAGTTCAACAAATAGAGTTCGTAAAAAATTATCCTTATTCAGAATCCAGAAGTCAGAATTCAGAATTTCTACTCCTGAGTTCTGAGTTCTGAATTCTGCAATATCCTTCCTTTTTGCTTAACAAAATAGAAAACGTTTCAGATGCAGGATATGTAACGAAAATAGTTACTTGCCTAGTATCTCCGCAAACGGAAGATGAGCAAAGGTTCTAGCAATTCCCTGGAAATAAAATTTAAGAATTTAAACCAGATTGTAAAGCAAGGTTTGACTGCATTAGTAAATATCCAGCAAGCATCTGTAATGCAAAGGGTGAAGGCTACTGTAAACGTGATAGTGTCTTTTCTTTGACGCCCGTAATCTAGCTTCTCGTAGAGTCGGGTCAGACCCAGCTTGTAACTATGCGAGCAGGTTACAAAAGCGAACTCTTTGAGAGATTAAATCAGCTTATGGGCAAAGTTCAACAGCAATTTACTCTTTTCTGCCCAATCTGAGCTTTTACTGGCGATCGCAAACTTTTAAGCATTCTCGGTGGAGTTCCGCAGGCGCATTAACTGGCGTCGCATTTGCGGTGAAGCTTTCAGTTCTGAAATTTCCTGCGTCTTCACAGAAGCTTGCAGAGTTTCCAGAAAGTCGTCAGAACCTTCAGTCAAAGCATCTAGCAGTACTTGCAACAGTTGGTCGCGATCGCCCAATAAACTTTTTTCCTCAATCAATCGAAATTTGAGATGTATTTCACATTCATAAACACCTACTTCGATATTACTTAATTGGCGCGGTAATGCTTTGGAGTTCATAGCTGTTAGGATTCCTTTACTTTTTGGTGATAGAGGTGAGGAGCTATATCTCTAGCAAAAATTCTCTATATTTTTTCCTTCAAAATCTTTTAACCCTCTTCCTTCCTAGAACGAAATTTGTATTCCATATTGCTTCTCCTGCTATTGTTTCTAGCTAGACTTCCAATGTCAAGGTTCAGGGTATGCAGCAATTGCTGTGGTCGAACCAAGCCATAACTATTATTCAGTTTTTAAGATTGTATACAATAAAGTTTTTGTAAGAACTTGTTCTGGCTTTTTAAAGGTTTTTACATCAACTTTATCTCCACGTCAATAACAGTTTGAGTTTTTACTTATAAACTGGTGGTTATACGTAAGTAAAAACGCTGAATTTGCTTTAAATAATGAAAGCTAGACGTTCTTGCGTCATATTTACGTAAAATCACTAGATGTACTCTTTTTTCATCAAACAACACAGGAAAGATTGATAAGCAAAGTCATCATTAGGTAAAAATTTTCTTTCTTGACACAATATAGACATAGTTGAAATTTTTCCAGCCAACTATGTCGCTTTAGTTCGTTTCTGACTGGACAAGTACGAAAAACTTGACAGTTATGCATTTAAAGGTGTTCCTGATTAATAAAGATTTTTTTTCATCAAAGGAAAATTCACAGTCTCTCCAAATCATTGCGGCATGTACAGGCTTAACCTTGGGTAATATAAAGTGTCAAGGTAATGGTCTTGTAGTCCCAAATTCCAGGATTAGTTCAACTGCATGATTGATATGAGTGGACTTTTTACCTACGCTGGCAAAGCAGACGTCGGTGAGGAAATCCTATCCTTTCTGCCCGACTCTACGAGAAGCGGGAGGTGCGGGTGCGGGCGTCTACCCTCCCGCAGTGCTGGACTCACCGCGCCATCTCACCTTCTGCATGCTTCCTTATTTTTTAAGACAGTCATCACGAGAAAATCTGACAACCAAGGATAAAATACCTGTTTCCTGTTAAGCGTTCCCCGTTCCCCTTTCTCCTTTCCCCTATTTTCAAGACAGACATAGTTCCTTCTGTTTAGGAGGTTTTGGCCGCCATCTTAGCTAAAGATTCAAAGGGATTCAAGCTTGGGAATAGAGTCTGTAATGATTTCAGTGTAATGATTTCGTTTTATGCACATCCCTAATAAAGATTAATATAGAACTATCCCTACCCCAAAAAGTCAGGCCTTGATCGTGTATTAGCGCCGATTGTGGCATCTTCCATAATTTGCTTGTATTCTATTCAAACGAGAAACTGCTGTAACCTTAATCAGACGACACCGTTATGGACGACAACCCAATGCTGCTCAAGTCCACAACCCGGCATATCCGTATTTTTGCGGCTGAAATTGACCGGGATGGCGAACTAGTTCCCAGCAATCAGGTCTTAACGTTGGATGTTGACCCAGACAACGAATTCAACTGGAATGAAGATGCTCTACAAAAGATTTATCGCAAATTTGATGAACTAGTAGAAGCATCTAGTGGCGCAGACCTGACAGATTACAACTTACGCCGCATCGGGTCAGACTTGGAACATTTTCTGCGATCGCTCCTGCAAAAAGGCGAAATCAGCTATAATCTCTCTGCTCGCGTTACCAACTACAGCATGGGACTTCCCCAGGTAGCATCTGACGATCAAGAGAGTTACGGATTAATGAAATCATGAGTGAAGAGTGATGAGTTAAGAGTTATGAATTACGTCTGATGTGAATTATCAAAACCAATGTTATATCAAGGATTCTGGGCTTTGTAGAGACGCGAAATTTCGCGTCTCTACACCGAAAATACAAGGTTTCAGCCTCTAATTCACATTAAGCGTGAATTATAAATTTTTCACTCCTAACTCCTGTACAGGCGAAGCATTAGGAGATATATCTTGGCATTAAACCGATAATATAGTTACCCAAATGCTTTGTCCCTACCTTCCAAAACAACTGGCTGCTTGGCTCTTGCCGCAGCCTGTTGTCATTTTATTGTTATTTCTCCATCCCCATTGCTTTGCTGCCGAACTAGTAGGACGTGCCGTTTTGAGTGCTGATACCTTTGCCCCTGGCCCAACTACAGGTCAATTCAAAAAAACAAATCGCACTGTTCCTTTTGTTAATGCCCAACCTGTTCAAGGCTTTTCTGCTGTGATTGCAGGACCAAAAGCAGGTACTTACCTAGTCATTTCAGATAATGGTTTTGGCAGCAAAGCCAATTCACCTGACTACGTGCTGCGTATTTATGCAGTCGAGCCTGATTTTACAACAGGTAAAGTTTTTCCAGTTAATTTCCAAACTGGAGAAAGACTTGCAAGCTTTAGTCGGCAAAGCTTCTTAGAAATCAACGATCAAAATCGTAAAGTTAACTTCTCCATCGTCGCGGAACAGTCTTTTTATCCAGGTAGCACTATCCCAGTTAGCCCAGCAATCAAAAAAAATCGCTTGTTGACAGGGGGAGATTTTGATATTGAATCATTCCGACGCGCAACTGACGGTAGCTATTGGTTAGGAGATGAGTTTGGGCCGTTTTTGCTGCACATGGGAAAAAATGGCGAACTCCTGGATTCTCCTATTCCTTTACCCAACTTTTTGGGTATCGGGAAGTTAAATTTTGTGAAGTCCCCCGACCATCCAGAATTTACCAATTTACCCAATCAACAAGCAAGAACTACAGCTGCAAATCTTGGTAGTTCCAAAGGATTTGAAGGCTTGGCACTCAACACTAGTGGTACAAAACTTTATGCGCTTTTAGAAGGATCTTTAAATGATGACTCTCTCAAGCAACGCCTGTTAATTCATGAATTTGATTTAGCTACTAAACAATATACAGGTAAAGTTTTTTCTTACAAGCTCGAAAATCAGAACCATGCAATTGGTGAACTTACAGCTATTAATGATTATGAATACATTGTGATTGAGCGCGATCATCATCAGGGAGATCCAAATAATCCTGCCTTTAAATATCCCGCTAAATTTAAACGCCTATATAAAATTAATATTAAACAGGTCGATGCAAATGGTTTTGTTGATAAACAATTATTAGTAGATTTGCTCAAAATTTCTGACATCAACAAAATTGGTGGTAATAGCACAAGCAAAGGTATATTTACATTTCCCTTTGTGACTATAGAAAGTGTATTACCTGTAGATGCTAAAACGCTGCTTATAATTAACGACAATAATTATGCCGATTCTATGGGGCGTTCTCCCAAGCAGGTTGATAATACTGAATTTATTCTTATCCGCTTGGAAAAACCTCTAAATCTTAGTCAATAGTCATTAGTCATTGGTCATTAGTCTTTCACAAATGACCAATGACTAATGATCAAGGACAATTAACTATTACCAAACCCGATTTCCGTCTTCGTCAACTCGCGCTTGTCGAATTACATCTGAAATTTCTTCTGCATCTTTAACATGATGTAAAGCTTTTTTTTCATCATCAGGCTCATCTACAACAAAGTATGTCGGAACTTGGATGTGGTCGCCGGTAATGTCGGGAGCATCTACGGCAAGTTGTTGGGATTTCTCTTCAACGGTTTGCGATTCTTCAGAAACTACATCACCAGGGTTAGCAGTGCGATGAATTTTTTTTTCTTTGTTATCTTCCATTACACTTTCACAGAGTAAATATGTTAAATTTGCAGTTAACCTAGCAGGCGGAGCAACAAACTTATATCTTGGCTATAGCAAATTGCTAATAGCATTTGAAGACTAGCTATTAGCTGTCTTCATTGTTGACTTAATGTTTATTAACGCCTTGCTACCTTATAAACTAAAAGAAAGACTAGTATGTTCTCCTCTTTCTTATGGGGTAATTAGTCTAAGCAAGCAGTGTAGTTGTAATGGCGTTATGGTTTGATGGCAAGCTGTGAGTTGAGTCGCTCTAGTAATGGAGCAGCCCACAGAGTTAGTGTGGGATGGACTAATAAAATTATTGTTTGGGCGCACCTTCGCACCTAGATTCATCTATAAGTTAAAATCATGATCCAAAAGTTGGATATATCAAGTTAAAAAAACATGAGCGGTTCAAAGTACTGCTGCCAATGCTTTTAAAGAAATTGCCAATCGCTGATCGGTGGGAAAATTATGGAAAATGACGCGGCTACGCTTTATTGCCCAAATGAACTTTGTCAGGCTCCCAACCCCCTTACCCACAATTTCTGCCAGCGATGCTCTACACCTTTACCCAAACGCTTCCTCTGGGCGGTGGCAGATGGTCTGAACCTGGGTAATCCGGGACAGATATTAGCCACTCGCTATTTAGTTATAGATAAATCTATTATTTTAGATACTAAACCAGGTTTTTTACCTCAAACGCCAGATCCAGAAAAATTACAGGCAATCAGACCTTATTTAAGGCTTATTCCCTATCGCTTGCATGTACCGCAGGTATATGGAGTGCTGTCTGTATCTAATGGGGGACAGGCACGAGAAATATTATTGTTAGAAAAACCTCCGATCAAGATCTTAGATGGAACAGCCTCATTGACTGTGCAGTTGTGTAGCGAATTCACTACCGCTTGGCGTGATGCGACATCAATGCGCCAACTCAATTGGCTGTGGCAAATAGCACAACTTTGGCAACCCCTGGCTAGTGAAGGTGTGGCCTCTAGCTTACTCGATCCCTATTTATTAAGAGTAGAAGGATCGTTAGTGCGGTTGTTGGAATTGCATTTTCAGGAAGATTCTCTACCAAGCTTGTCCCAGTTAGGGGAGTTTTGGCAGCAGTTGCTGAGCGGAGCAAAACCAGCAATTGCAGGATTTCTGAGCGAAACTTGCCGTTGTTTGATTGAAGGAGAGATACAAGCAGCAGAGCAATTAGTGAGAGTTTTAGATAAAGGACTGACAGAATTAGGGCGATCGCAATCTCCCACCATAACAATAGCTACTAAAAGCGACACCGGGCCCAGTCGCCAGCGCAATGAAGATGCCTGCTATCCACCCAGCGGTAGCTTGGTGAGCAAACCACCCCACCCCTCAGCTTTGGCGATTGTTTGTGATGGCATCGGCGGACACGAAGGTGGTAATGTCGCATCCAACTTGGCAATTGAAACAATTCAGCAGCAGGTACAGGAACTGACTAAAGTTCCTTACGACCACATCGAACCCAATCTACTACTGGAAGACTTGCAACGAGCAGCAGCTGTTGCCAACGATAAAATCAGCCAGCGCAATGACAGCGAAAGCCGACAAGGACGCCAGCGCATGGGAACAACCTTGGTAATGGCTTTGCCCATAGGTCACGAAATGTACATTGCCCACGTTGGTGATAGTCGTGCTTACTGGATTACGCGTCACGGCTGCTACCAAGTTACCCTTGATGATGATGTTGCCTCTCGGGAGGTGCGGCTAGGTTATGCCATCTACCGGGATGCTGTGCAACAAGGTGCTTCTGGCTCTTTGGTGCAGGCGCTGGGTATGAGTCCGAGTATTTCGTTGCATCCTTCCGCCGAACGCTTCATCCTTGACGAAGATTGTATTTTTCTACTCTGTTCTGATGGTTTGAGCGACTTTGACCGCGTAGAACAGTATTGGGAAACCGAAATCTTACCAATCCTGAGCAGGAAAGCGGATGTTGTAAATATTACAAATAGGTTAGTTGAAATTGCGAATACGCAAAATGGACACGACAATGTCACTATTGCCTTAGTCCACTACCAATACAAATACTCTGAACCAGAAACAAAGCTAGAAGCAGTCTTACCCGATCTGTCTGATATTCCAACAGCAAATTACCCACTCACAACCTTACAACCCCTGTCAGGAAGTAGCTACAGCCAAAAAACCCAAGTAATGCCGGATACAGCCCCTAGCAAGCGATCGCCAGTACCGCTACAGTTGGTTATCCTTTTGGCGTTAGTAGTGGGTGGTGGTTTCTTGGGATTTTTGTGGGGGCGTCAGGGAGGAATCTTAGGAAAAAAAGTTCCCCTTCCCCCTCCTATATCAAGTAACCCGATTAGTGCTACTCCATCTGTATCGCCAACAACGGGCGATCGCCCTCAGGTGATTCAGACCACAAGTCAACTATTTTTAAGCACAACCACGTCGCCTCCAAAACCAGCAATTGCACCTGCTGGTAGTGTTTTGCAAATTATTAATCCGAATCAAGAACCAAAGCCAGAACAAACAAATCCTAAGTCTTGGGTGTATCTGCGGGTATGCTCTGTTGCAGGGAGTGTGGCTTCATCCATAGATCCGCCCAACCCCACATCCACTCCCGTAGTTAGCAGGACTATTGTCAAACAGAGGGAAGTATATAGGATACGCTTGTCTGAATTTCAAAAATCATTGAAGAATATTTCCACACCCCCACCAGAGGTTTCCAATCAATGTCAGCTGAGTAATGCTGCTAGCACCCCCGTAGAGGAATCGGTAGAGTCTGTTCCTTCACCTGCGCCCTTGGATCGGTCGTCACCTCCACAAGGCACTAATTCCACTGATAGCACTGAATAGTCAAAAACTCGATAAACTAGTATAAACCTGAAATAATACTGGTAAAAGCCAGAACAAAAAATTCAAGAAAGGCAAAAACTTTTGCCTATTTATAACTGCTGTTATTTAATATTTTGATTTGACGTTATTTATGTAATGACTCCATCCTTAAACTTGGCGATTACCCGTCTCGTCAAAGCTGGTCCTGATAATTTCGCTATTTGCGTTTTTGATGCTCCCTATCCCGGTGGTCGTGTTATTCATGATTGCGTCTGGTCTGTGGGGTTGACCCAAGCTTGGAGAGAATGGCAGCAAATGTTTGCTCCTGACACTCGCATAGATATTTCCCCAGCGACAACGTTTCAAAGTCCAAACCCACTCCCGAATGAGTTGCTTCCACCGGCTTCCGGTCAGATGACCAATTATACTAGTCGGCTGATGCAATACCTGGGAATTAGTTTGTGGCGCTGGCTATTTGACGGCCCAATTCTAAATAGTCTTGAAGGCAGCCGTGCATTTGCTATGGCTCGGAATACACGTCTACGCTTTCGATTAGAAATTCGCGATCCTAATTTGATCGCCCTGCCTTGGGAAATTATGCAGCGCGAACCAGGTCAGTCGGCAATATCGCTGTCCCAAAACATTCTATTTAGTCGTACGACTAGTGACGTTGAACCCCTGCCATCTTTGCGAACCGATCAAGCTTTAAATATCTTGCTAGTTTTGGGAGCAAATGAGAATCTCCAGTTGGATCAAGAAAGAACTGCGATCTTGGAACAAACCCTTGCCGATGGCTCTATTATGGGCAGCAATGCCCAAGGATATGCGCCTTGCATCGTAAATACACTTTTACAGCCAACCCCGCAGAAGTTAATTCAAGAGCTAGAAACGCGAACTTACAACATCTTCTTTTATGCCGGTCACGGATTGCGAGGGCCGGACGGAGGGTATTTACTCTTACAACCTGATATGCGTCTTAATGGCATGGAACTGGCACAAGTTTTAACCCGTGTAGGTGTAAAACTGGCAGTTTTCAATGCCTGTTGGGGAGCGCAACCTGCTGCTGTGAACGGTCAAGCCATACCTTGCAGTAGTCTAGCAGAAGTGCTGATCCGGAATGGTGTGCCTGCGGTTTTAGGAATGCGGGATGAAATCGCCCATGAGGAAAGCCTTTCCTTTATTCATACCTTTGTTCAAGGTTTGCGAAAACGACTGCCCATCGATCACGCCGTGGCAGAAGCAAGACAACACCTGTTGACAGTATATAAATTCAATCAACCAGCTTGGACACTACCGGTTCTGTACCAACATCCACAATTTGAAGGCGAATTAATTAGGAGTTACGACGAGGGAATCACAGAACTACCAGAAACCTCCATACCTGGTATTGCTTCCCTGCTTCCTACTGCCTGCTTAAAGTCGGATGGTATCACTTATACACTAGAAACTGGTGTCACTCGCATTGGTCGGACGGCAGACAATCATATTGTCATTCAAGAACCAACAGTTTCTAAGCGCCATGCTGAAATCTTGTGTCGCAATACTTTCAGCGGTCCCACTCCTGTGCGAACTTACTACCTAAGAGAAAACTCTACTTACGGTACAACTTGGATTTTGCGTCCTCAGGGTTGGCAGCAAATCCATCGCCAGGAGGTACTCCTAGAACCAGGAATGCAGTTAAAGTTTGGTAGCATGAGAAGTCACTCTTGGGAGTTTATGATTGAAGATTCCTAGTACACGTCGGCAGCTATAGGAGTCCGATCTGATTTGTGAAAATAGACTTTGAGTAAACTAAGCGCACCAGGCGCAGAGAGATTTTCACAACTGATTTAGGATCGCTATATGCTAAAGGTAGGAGGGGCAGTCCAGCAAGAGGCAAAAGTAAAAAAGAACATTCTACATCTAAACTTTTCTCCCTCTCTCCCCTAATCCCCACTCCCAAAGGGAGCGAGGGGTGTCGAGTTCCCCCTCTTCTAAGAACGGTGATTTCTGTTGCAGTTATTAGCAAAAAACCTACAGATAAACTTAGCAAAATTATATTTTGCGTGCGGAAATTAGAAACTAGCTGCTGTAGCTGTAAATACAACAAATTGATTAATCGGGAGGCGACACATGGCTAAGCACATTCAAGGTTCAGACCATTTCCAAACTTTACCTTCTCAAATGGAACTCGAATTTTTAGAAGCACTGCTGCAACCAGAGGATGGTACTTATCCTTGGAACCCAGCAGATGAACACTCTGAAGAATATTTTCTCCAACTCGAACAGCAGTTCTTACTTGCAGATGCGCTGGAAGATGATTTGACCACGCGATCGCAAGCTTTTTACAACGAAATAGAGACGCTATGGGTTTCTAATTCCAAGCACTACAATTGTAATACAAACTATAATCTCGTAGCTAAACTTCAAGAAAGTTTACAAACAAGTTTGGCTACTCGTGTACCGCAAGATTGGTTGAAGGCGATCGCCACTAAAGCTGCTGATGTTTTTGTTGCCAAACACACCAAAGCTGCTGATGTTTTTGCCGATCAACAATTAATGGCAAAATGGCTAGTGGAGTGCGTTCAAGCTTTACTACCCGGTTTGGGAACAGATGTTTGGTTGGTCTTAGCTCGTCCCTATGCCTACGCAATGCGGGGTAGCGAACCACAAAATGGAGAAACCATACTCAATCAAGTTGGCGAACAAGAATGGACGAATTTATCTGAAATCGAACAGGCAAGAGCTAGTTTGGCGATCGCTTACTACGCTTTGCGGAAACTGGATAGCTTTGAAGGTGAAGCCTAAACTCAAATTTTTATTTTCTGGTTTGATCCAATTCCAATTCTTCTGGTGGCAAGTAGCTTTAGGTTGCGAGTGACGCTTGGATTGCAAGTCTTTTGAAGATTTTAGCTTAGGGTATAAGTCTGCCACTGTAAACAAAAGGTTAAGCGATCGCAAAACGAGCGTCATCTATCTGAAGACAGAAAAATTTGATTAATTCCTAAATCTTAATTTATTTTGCTTATTTAGGATCG
The DNA here is from genome assembly GCF_000517105.1 of Fischerella sp. PCC 9605. Taxonomy (GTDB): domain Bacteria; phylum Cyanobacteriota; class Cyanobacteriia; order Cyanobacteriales; family Nostocaceae; genus PCC9605. The sequence continues at coordinate 1,137,997 of NZ_KI912148.1, forward strand.
AGAAAGCGGGTAGCGAAATTATGCTCTCGTGTAGGTGACAATGCGCGTGCCTTCAGAATTGCAGCCATTAAGAAAGCATAAGATAATACACCTACAACCACTAATAACAAGCCGTTAAGAGTTCCTGTGGCATTCCATAAAGCGTGGAGTCCGGCAGAAGTAAGATAGCCAATCAGCAGAATCTGCCAGCTTTTTCTGGGCTTGAGAACAGCCAACCCGATAAAATAGCCCAGGTAGCCACTGTAAGCCATGTGTCCAGCTACAGAACCTAAAATACGGGGAATTAACAGTTGCAATCCTGCTAGTTGACCAGCACCATCCCCTGACTGTATTGAGACATTTTGTGTAATTTGCGGTACATACTGCCCCAATGTTTCCAATAGAGTAAAGCCTACAGCAGAAGCAGTTCCCAGAAGAATGCCATCTAGAGGTTCCCAGACACCGATACGTTCTCGCCACGGTGAGCGCAGTCCCCTAGAAACCGTGTACGATAACAGTAATGGCAATGCTTTCAGTAATTCCTCCATCAAACCAGCACCAAAAAAGTACCGGATCAGTAGCTCTGTGAAGGTGATAGTTTCTTGATCTGAGGGTAAGCTACCAGGCAAGACGTTGCGAAAGAAGAAAATAAAAAAATCTAATAGGGGACTTAGTAGGATTAACATCGTTGTCAATCCTGAAGACATTAACACCCACCAAGGCTTACGCTTTCCACACAATTGATAAATAAAGTAGTAGGCAGCGGACGCTATATAAGTCCCCACAATCACTTGATTAGCTTGCGGATCGCCTACTGTGGCAAACATCAGGACTACAAAAACGACCGTAAGTACACCTGGTATGAGATAAGCTTTGCGAGTTAAATCTTTACCAGTCGAAATAATCGGAAACAGTTGCGTGAAGCTAACCGAAGAATCTGGTACTGTTGGTGTTTGGTAGCCTCCCGCTGGTGGGAGTGATGTAGCTTCGGCGATGGATGCAATTACAGTAGATTGGTGGTTGAATTCGTACTCAAACAGCAATTCCGGACCATCATAACCGAGAGTAATGCGATCGCCCGGCATCAATTGCTGACAACCCTGCAAGCGTTGTCCATTTAAATAAGTACCATTAGCACTATTCAAATCGCAAATTACCCAGCTAGATTCGCTATCTGGAGAAGTAGGAAGAGGACGAACCACCGCATGACGACGAGATACCATGCGATACATCATGGCATCCAAGACTATTTGACAGCTAGGGTCGCGTCCAATTACTGCTTCTTTACTGGGGAACAGTGAGTAACGAAATTCCGACCCGTAAGCTGCTTCTTTACCAGACACTAGCCGCAGAAATGCATTTCGTCTTGCGTATTTGCCTGTCATCGAGTTGCAGGGTGTTGCTAAACTGTTTCAAGAAAATAATTGGCAGTAGGACTTAGCCTTAGCCACATCAATAGCAGAATTGCTAAATCCACTATAGCTTCACTCTCCGCTTAGGAATTAGAAATTAAAAAAATCAAAATAAATCGCTCTTTAATGCTTTCCTTGCTTCTCAATCTGTACAGTTGTGTAATATTAATCAGGTTAATCACTATTTTCTATTTGTATGTCTCAGTAAGTACAAATCAACAAACATAGTAAAAAAAGATAAGGAACATATTATATCCTTATTCTCTACTCACCCTAAGGGTAGGTATGACTTTCAATTACAGCATTTCTAGGGATAGAATACAACCCTCCCCAAGGGATAGGGGAAGGTATCCGACAGAACTAATTGAGTTTTGGATTCTACGCAGTTGAAAATTGTTGTAAGTTTGAGGTTGGTGTATATCGCCTAACTGACTGTAGCCATCTCGGGATGCTCAATCTTCGTGCCGAGTACTTTTAGGAATTCCGCCAGCCAACGAGGATGGGCAGGCCAAGCTGGTGCGGTTACTAAATTGCCATCAACTATTGCCTCATCCACTGGAATATCTACGTAAGTACCGCCTGCACGGCGCACATCTGGCCCGCAGGCAGGGTAAGCAGTACAACTCTTTCCTGTGAGTACATCTGCGGCTGCCAACAATTGCAAACCATGACAAATGGCAGCGATGGGCTTGTTTGCTTGGGCAAAGTGACGAGTCATTTCTAGCACTTTCTGATTCAGACGTATATATTCTGGTGCGCGGCCTCCAGGGATGACTAGAGCATCGTAAGTATCAGGGTTTACTTCATCGAAGGTGGCATTTACCGTGAAATTGTGACCTGGTTTTTCACTATAAGTTTGGTCTCCTTCAAAATCGTGAACGGCAGTTCGCACCTTGTCGCCTGCTTTTTTGTCAGGGCAAGCTGCGTGAACAGTGTGTCCTACCATTTGCAGCGCTTGGAAGGGAACCATGACCTCATAATCTTCTACATAGTCCCCAACGAGCATAAGAATTTTCTTTGCAGCCATGTTTTAATATCCTCACTTTGATCGTAAAAAAAGGAATTAGCTAACATCACTTATATTATCTATGTGTCTTAGTGTCTTAGAGGTTATTTATAAAGTAAATATTAAGTAGGGGAGCCAGTGCGGTGGTGAGACAGCGCGGTCTTGGGGTTTCCCCCCATGTAGACGCCCGCAGGGCGGCTTCGGTGCAGGGTGCGACTGCCGTGCATGGTTCCCCGGCATAAAGGAGCCACTGCGTTGCGGGTGTACCAAGCGTTGTAGCACGTGGCGTCACCTGGCGTTGTGTTACGGCTATGTAAGGATTTGAGCATCCTTTGAGAGTTGGAATTAGCCACAGGGCACCACTGGCGTGGCGGTGCGTTACGCGCTGCTTTAACGCACCCTACAATTTAAGGTTTACTTTATAAATCATCTCTTAATGTTCCTGATTTTATTGCAGATTAAATTCCTTCAAAGCCGGGATAAAGTTTTTATTTTCATGCCCAGGACGACTAAGTTTAATCAGGGCAAAACGCTGCAAGGGAGTGATATTTGACCAGTATTCAGTAGTGATAGTAACGCCTACTTCTTGAGCTTTTTCATAAACACTACTTGGTACAGTACTAGCATCCATCCATGCGGGATGAGCCTCAACAGGCAATTCAGCGGCGGGTGTACCCGTGCGTTGTAAAATCAATTCTTGGATATACTTGCGGTAAGCCTGAATTTCAGATTCTGTAGTGCAAGGTAATTCAACTAAGTTTTGACGCTCTAATTGAGTCATGTGGTTCCAATCTGATAATTTCAGCTTAATGCCACAAGTATCGAGTTTGCAACGTACCTGCATGGGAATGCAACGCAGGGAATTAACAAAATCCGCCTCAAATTGAAAGAATTCTGACATAACCTTGAGTAAATATTGAACTCATAAAACCCAATAATCAACCAATAATTAACTATTAACAAACAACAAACAACCAATAAGTATTAACTAATGTTTGGCGTTGGTGGTACGAATAATCCAATAACTTATTGAAAGAGCAAGTAGAGCTATTCCCAAACCAATAATATCAATGCCCGAGACTTTGTCTAAATCTAGAATAATAATTTTACGCGCTACAGCAATTAAGGAAGTTACAATCACTAATTCTACTTGTAAAACATGTTTTTTGAGATAACCTGTGATATTCTCCAAGATTTCCAAAGCAATCAAAACATTTAAAAATAAGCCAAAAATTTTAAATAATGTTGTATTAAATTTAGCGTATGGAGTGCTAAATAATTCTTTATACAGAAAAATACCCAAATCAAGTATCGCTACAAAAATCACCACCAACATCAAAAGAGAAAGAATTTTCGAGACTATCACCTCTATGTTTTCAACTAGGTGCATAAATTTTTCATCTTTGCTGGCTTCCCGAATTCGCTGGAATAGTTTCCTCATCGGCTACACTTTCTGCTAGACAATTGGTGATAGCAACTACATAACTTGGTTGTGATTATAAATCAAAAAGGGTGTACTAAAAAATGTAGGGCAAAGTGATTAGGTAACAATAAATTGAGATAACTGGACAATACACAAAATTTGTGCATTAGTAGGTTATACCATTGCTTTACTAACCCGCACCGCTTTTTTCAGTCAGACTCAATGCTAGTACTTTGCTACACAAAGTATGCTGGGTTTGTAGTAAGGGCTAAAGCCCTCACTACGAACCTCACATCACCCAACAAAGTTGATGTGGTTGAGTACTAGCTTCCCACATCAAACGCATCTCTACCTACCAGATAACCTAGCAAGCTTGGATGCTGCTCCACAGCAAATCAATTCTTAAATTTAAAAATTAAAACTTGTTATGGATAAATTTTTATCCATGACAAGTTTATAGTTAATAAACTCAAAAATACGTTTATTTGACAGAGTACTATTCAGAGAGTGTTTTAACTCCCCCTTAAAACGGTATGGGAAGCTGGTAAATAATCCTTCACTGTTAACTCTACAGTAACTGGTACTAACTGCACTGCACAAGCTTTTAATTCCGGTTGCAGTGAGTCGGGGCAAAATTCTGGGTGGGTAAGGGCGTTGGCTTCAGCGTTATCTGCCCACAGTGCGCCCCAATGCATGGGGACAAACACCGTACCAGGTGCGATCGCCTTTGTAATTTTCGTCGCAAATCTAGCTTTGCCTCGGCGCGATCGCACTTCCACTAACTGGCGATCGGTAATTCCCAACCCAGCAGCATCGCGGGGATGAATCTCAATAAAAGGTTCGGGGTGCATCTGGCGAGTTTTTTCAATGCGACCAGTGCGCGTCTGGGTGTGCCAATGTCCGTAAAGTCGCCCAGTTGTCAGCACAAAGGGATAATTAGGATCTGGTGGTTCTGCCAGTCCCCGCGAGTGATAGGCTGCAAACCGGGCACGTCCATCAGGGGTATGAAAGCGCAAATCGGTGTATAGCCTTTTAGATGATGGGGTGGTGAGACTTTTGTGATGGGGTGAAGTCTTCTCCCCATCCCCCCATCTCCCCATCTCTTCGTCGGGGTGCGGCCATTGAGTAGGGCCTTGTGAACGCAATTGTTCATGACTTAACCCTGTCATATCGCAAGGGCGATCGCGAGTCAGTTTGACAAACTCTGCATAAACTTCGGCGGAGTTAGCAAAGGCAAACTCTCCTACAAAACCTAACCGACGCCCAACTTCGGCAAAGATTTCCCAATCTGGTTTAGCTTCTCCTGGTGGTCGGCGAAATGCTGGACACAGCGTCACCATTCGTTCAGAATTGGTCATGACGCCAGTTTTTTCACTCCACTGGGCTGCTGGTAGCAGGACGTGAGCATAAGCAGCTGTTTCTGTCGGGTAATAAGCGTCTTGGTAGATAGTAAAGGGCGATCGCATCAACGCTGCTTTTGTTCGCTCCAAGTCCGGCATACTCACCGCCGGATTAGTAGCAGCAATCCACAGCAAGCCCACAGTGCCATCTTCCAACCCAGTAATCATATCCCAAGCCGTCAGACCAGGATTGGGCGAAATCTGCCCTCGCTTCAGACCCCAAACATCTTCTACTTCAGCGCGGTGTTGGGGATTTTTCACCAAGCGATAGCCAGGTAATAAGTGCGCCAAACCTCCGGCTTCTCTTCCTCCCATTGCGTTTGGCTGACCTGTGAGCGAAAAAGGCCCTGCCCCTAGCTTGCCTATTTGTCCGGTCATCAGGTGCAGGTTAATAATAGTTCTGACCTTCGCTGTACCTTCTGAGGATTGATTCACACCCATTGACCACAAGGACAGTACCCGTTGCGATTGTCCCCAGTACCTAGCTGCTGTTTCTAAATCTTTAATATCGATTCCACATTGATGAGCCACTACTTCTGGAGAATAGTGCCGAATCACCTCGGCGTACGCGGGGAAGTTACTCGTGCATTCGTCAATAAACCCAGTTTCAATGTAGCCCCAACGCATCAACAAGTGAGCAATGCCATTCAATAAGTCGATATCTGTACCGGGACGAATCGCTAAATGCAAGTCGGCTGCTTCTGCTGTGGGTGTTCGACGGGGATCGACCACAATCATTTTCATCTTGCGGTTCTTTTTGTGATGTTTCTCCAATCGGTTGAAAACGATGGGGTGACATTCCGCCGTATTGGTGCCAATTAAAAACGCACAATCAGTTAACTCTAAGTCTTCATAGCAGCAAGGAGGGCCATCTGAGCCAAAGCTTTGGATGTACCCAGCTACAGCACTAGACATGCATAAGCGAGAGTTAGCATCAAAGTTATTGCTGCCCAGACATCCTTTCAAAAGTTTTTGGGCTATGTAGTAATCTTCGGTTTGAAATTGACCGGAACCATACATGCATATAGCTTCTGGGCCCTGAGTGAAACGTACGGTTTGAATCCGTTTGACGATAACATCAAAAGCTTCATCCCAACTAACACGCCGGAACTCCCGATCCAAGGAGTCTCGCACCATCGGATAATGCAGTCTGTTTTTATCTAAAGACTCGGCGATCGTTGCACCTTTGACGCAAACCATACCTTGACTGGATGGATGGGCTTTGTCGCCCCGCACCCGCCAAATCGGGTTGCCTTGGCTATCTCGATGAGTTGCTTTGCCTGGTTGCGCTGGTGGCGAGACTTCTAATCCACAGCCCACACCACAGTAAGGACAGAGAGTTTTGGTAATTTCAGTCATGGTAATCGCACCATGTTCCTTGATTATTTAAATATTGAAGCCAAGATTTATAGACGGAAGTTTTCAGAAATTACTGTATTTCCAAGACTTTTCTATCCAATTTAAATTACTAAAAAAAGATTTGAAAATGCATTTAAAAAACTGAATGATTTTAAGTATTAAATGGGCAAATTTTAGTTTCTTTAAATTCTATTAATTGCTTGGAAAAGTATATGTACTCAATTAAAGAGCAAGTCAAAAATATAAAATGTCATCTCTGATACATTTCGCCGTTTTTGAGGTGATTTTTCGGACTGGTTTTATATTATTTAATGTATAAAAATTAGTTATAAATATTTTGTAAAAATACAATAATAAGTAGCCTAATTAAAATAGGAAGATAATCTAATATATTGCTATTTTTTAATAGTTATTAAATATACATATTTAACCTGAAGATGCATATTTGTAGTAGGGCTTGAGTCTTTAAAACTCTTATGCAGAGGGATAAATGGCTACCACGAGTAGAACTTTAATTTATTCATATCTAGCTAGTTTGTTAAAGATTGCTGACAATTTAAACGTGAATAGTAATGAATCATTAACTCAAAAGTAAGAAAACTTTATTTGTTGAAACTTTATACCTTAATCGGTTGCCTTGAAAAAAATTGCTTTTTGTAAGTTGATTTATGAAAGTAATTTTACAAGGAGCACATCCTAAGTAAATTCCAAGGAATTTTAGGTTATGCCCCATGCTATTTAAAGCTAAAAATCAGCGCTTTTAACCTACTTTAATTCCTCGTTAAAAACGGGGAGTATTTCTGCTGCCAGTTCTGGTGCTTCGCCTTCATGATGTTCAGCAAAAGAGCCCTTTGGTTCTTTAAGGAAGAACCAGCATAAGAAAGTAACAATCAGCGCGGTAATTCCCAAAGTTTGGAAAAAGATTCGATTTCCAACTTCACCATCAGGTAAAAAGCTGTATAGAGTGAGGTAAGCTACTGCTCCCACATTGCCGTAAGCACCGACATTTCCGGCAATTTGACCAGTAACTCGCCGCTTAATCAGAGGCACGATCGCAAAGGTTGAACCTTCCCCAGCTTGGACAAAGAAAGAACAAGCCATAGTCAGAAGGATTGCTAGGGGTAGCCACCAATTGCTATTCACTCCGCTCATCAGTAGATAACTAATGCCCATGCCAGCAGTCAATACAGTCATTGTCCATCTACGGCTGCCTAAGGTATCAGAAACCCAGCCACCACCAGGACGTGCAAACAAATTCATAAATGCATAGCTAGCGGCAATCATCCCTGCCAACACTTTGTTTAGACTGAAGCTTGTCTCAAAAAATCCGGGAAGCATAGAAACAACAGCAAGCTCAGAACCAAAATTAACAAAGTAGGTTAGTTCCAGTAGAGCAACCTGAGAAAACTCATAACGGTCATCAAGAGAATAGCGCTTCTTACCTGTCATCAATTCATGATTCACATCCCAGCACTTGTAGGCTTGGAACAGGTACAAACCAACCAACAGAAGGTAGACAATCAGCAATTGACTTTGATTAAGTAAACCAATTTGAGCAATACGCCAAGCTAATACCCCTAAGATGCCGACGAGGGGAATGTTCATCAACATCAGTAGCCAAAAGCTTTTGCGGCTAGTTACTTCCATACCACCGTGGCGTTTAGGCCGCTGATAGACCTTACCAGAGGGAGTATCTTGGGCGTTGAGTAGATAAATAACTCCGTAGATAGCGGCGATGATTCCAGTCAGAGCGATCGCTAAACGCCAGTTGATTTGACCAGCAGCTAGAAATGCTGTTCCCACAGCAATAGAAGGCAGGGTAAAAGCCGCAGCTGCTGAACCAAAGTTACCCCAGCCACCATAGATTCCCTCAGCTATGCCAATCTCTTTTGGCGGAAACCATTCGGCAACCATACGAATGCCAATGACAAAACCAGCGCCGACAATACTCAATGCCAAGCGACTAATCACCAACTGGCTAAAGTTCTGTGCCATTGCAAAGGCAATACAGGGAATAGCTGCATACATCAGCAGCAGTGAGTAGGTAATACGCGGCCCGTATTTGTCTAAAACCATACCGATAATTATACGTGCTGGCACGGTCAGGGCAACGTTACAGATAGCGATAGTTCTGACTTGTCCTTCAGTTAAACCGATCGCTTCTTTTACTGCTGTTTGAAATGGGGCAAAGTTAAACCAAACTACAAATGATAAAAAGAACGCAAACCAAGTCAGATGCAAGATGCGGTAGCGGCCTTTGAATGACAATAATCCTTTAAGCATGCAAGCCTTCCTAAGTCAAAAATTGCACAGAAGTATCTTGGAGCAGTAGAGCAATTACTCTAGCTGGATCGCAGATTTGTATCTGGAGTTACATTTTTTCTGAAGTTATGAACAAAATGTCTGTTTTTAAGCGTAATAATGCTGAATAAAAAGGTTCAAAGGACTACTCTTCACTGTGAGCGCAGCGGCGATACAAGAAGTCAAGGGCATAGTTCCGCAAGTTGTAGTACTCAGGATCTTCCATAATGCGGCGACGATTGCGGGGGCGAGCGAAAGGAATATTTAGCACTTCACCGATATTGGCAGCAGGGCCGTTAGTCATCATCACCAGCCTGTCTGCAAGGAAAAGTGCCTCATCAATGTCATGAGTAATCATCAATACCGTGACTCGATGTTCACGCCAGATTTGCAGCAGTTCTTCTTGCAGTTCTTCTCTGGTAATGGCATCCAATGCACCGAAGGGTTCATCCAAAATCAAAACTTGGGGACGGATGGAGAGGGCGCGGGCGATCGCTACTCGTTGCTTCATCCCACCAGAAATCTGACTGGGTTTCTTGTCAGCCGCTTCTGTCAGTCCCACCATTGCTAAATGTTCTTTGACGATCGCTCGTTTTTCTGCCTGGGTTTTACGAGGAAAAACGGAATCAACAGCCAGGTAAACATTATCAAATACACTCAGCCAAGGCAGCAGGCAGTAGTTCTGGAATACCATCATCCGGTCTGGCCCTGGTTCGGTGATGGGGTTGTTTTGCAGGAGAACTACGCCATCGGTGGGCGTGTTGAAACCGGAAACCATATTCAGCAGGGTTGATTTGCCGCAGCCAGAGTGACCGATAATGCAAACAAATTCGCCTTCACGAACTTTGAGGTTAACTCCATCCAGTACGGTGTGAGGGCCATCAGGAGTTGGATAGATTTTGTTTACGCCTTCAATAACCAAAAAGTCTTCTGCCTTCTGGGTTTGCAGTTGATTGATGTTGGTTTTGCTGCTAGTTCCGTTTAGTGTTCGCATGATGATTGTTGTTTGTTGGTTGTTGTTTGTTGGTTGTTGGTTGTTTCAATCAACTAACAACCTATGACCAATGACTAATAACTAATGACTAAATAAATACTTCTTCAACGCGGATCTGGCGTTTGATTTCCAGGCTTTGGAGATACTCTAGCGGCTTGGAAGGGTTAAAGACTTTACCATCAAATAAGTGAATGGGGTCATCCTGTCCGATATCAAGCAAGCCGAGGTCGCGTGCAGCAGCACCGAATACGTCTGTGCGACAGACTCGTTCAATCACTTCCACCCAGTTTTTGGGGAAGGGTACTAAGCCCCAACGCGCCATTTGAGTAACCATCCACAGCAATTCAATGCGGTTTGGATAGTTGGTTTTATTGACATAGAACTGGTTATATGCTGTGAGTTGCTGAGGCTGAGTGCCATCGCCGCGATCGTAGGGGTCGATAAAACCGGGACGGGCGTATGCAGGATCGATATCAAGGTACTCGGGACGGCAGATTAAATCCAGAATTTCTTCGCGGTTGCGGAGATCGTCACAGTATTTGCAAGCTTCTAGCAGTGTTTTGACCAAGGCAAGGTAAGTTTCTGGATACTTCTGCGCCCACTCTTCCCGCACTCCCAGCACTTTTTTTGGCTGTCCTGACCAAATTTCTAGGGCAGTAGCAGCAACAAAGCCCACGTCTTCATGAACAGCAAGGTAGTTCCAGGGTTCGCCAGCACAATAACCGTCAATATTTCCAGCTTTGAGTTGGGAAACCATTTGTGTTGGTGGTACTACCGTGAGGCTGATATCCCGATCGGGATCGATGCCACCAGCAGCTAGCCAGTAACGCAAAATTAAGTTCAGCATTGACGTCGGATGCACTATTCCCAAAGTGAGAACTTGGTCGGGAGAGGCATTAATCGCGGCTTTTAAGTCAGCTAGGTTTCTGACACCTTCGCTGTACAATCTTTTGCTTAAGGTAATGGCGTTAGCGTTACGGGAGAGATTCAGGGCATTGACTACGCAAATCGGTGTTTTGCCACCAGCGCCCAAGGTGAGAGCAAGGGGCATACCGGCGACCATCTGGGCGGCGTCTAGTCTGCCAGTAGCAACACCTTTGGCGATTTCTGTCCAATTGGGTTCGCGGCTGAGAGTAACTGCTTCTAACCCGTAATCAGCAAATAAGCCCTTTTCTTTAGCCACGATTAGAGGTGCAGCATCAGTCAGGGGCAGAAAGCCAATTTCCAAATTGACTTTTTCTAAACCGTTGCGGGATACAATTACTGGTGCCTCAACCTTAGCCTTGTGTTTCTTAAGGAGTTTTTGCTGGTTGAGGAAGTAAATCATTTCATTCCGCAGATTGTAGTAGCTGGGATGATTGACTACTTCTAAACGTTGGCGGGGACGGGGAATCGGCACTTCCAAAATTTGCCCGATATGAGCTTCCGGGCCGTTGGTGAGCATGACGATGCGATCGCTCAACAATAGCGCCTCATCCACATCGTGTGTCACCATCACACAGGTGACGTTGTGTTCATTACAGATTTTCATTAGTTGTTCTTGCAAGCTACCCCGCGTCAGGGCATCCAATGCCCCAAAGGGTTCGTCTAGCAGTAACAACTTGGGACGAATTGCGAGGGCACGGGCGATCGCCACCCGTTGTTTCATTCCACCCGATAATTCGCTAGGACGTTTTTTCGCTGCGTGACGCAGCCCTACCATCTCAATGTGCTGTTCAACAATGGCATTGCGATCGCCCTTGGGCTTATTTTGATAAACTTCATCAACTGCTAGGGCGATGTTTTCCCGCACTGTTAACCAGGGTAGCAGCGAGTAATTTTGGAACACCACCATCCGGTCGGGCCCTGGATCTCTGACCTCGCGTCCTTCTAAAGTCACACCCCCAACACTTGCCCTATCTAAACCTGCAATGATATTAAGCAAGGTAGATTTACCACAACCAGAGTGCCCAATCAGGGAAATAAATTCCCCTTGTTTGATTTTCAGTTCAATATTTTTCAGCGCGATATATTTACCGCCATTGGGGAGATTAAATACGCGATCGACGTGGTCAATTTCAACAAAAGTAGTCATTGGTTCCTTGTTAGTAGTTAGTAGTTAGTAGTTGTTAGTCATCAGTTCTTAACTCTTGACTATTGACTATTGACTACTTCTGTTCTTCAGGAACAACTTTACTAGCTACAAAACCAACCAATCTATCTAGCAACAAACCCACCAAACCAACATAAATCAGCGCTAGGATAATCTCGCTCAGATTGGTTTCCGTAGTAGTGTTGTAAGCATCCCAAATAAAAGAACCAATTCCTACACCGCCGACCAACATCTCAGCCGCGACAATCGCTAGCCAAGATAAACCAATGCCAATTCTTAATCCTGTGAATATATAAGGAACAGTGGCAGGGAAGACAATTTTTAAGAAATACTTTAGCCCTTTGAGTCGTAAAACTCTAGCAACATTTATGTAATCTTGAGGAATTTGTTGCACACCTACTGTGGTGTTAATCAGAATTGGCCAAATAGAAGTAATGAAAATTACGAAAATTGCTGAAGGATTAGCCTGTTGAAATGCTGCCAGTGAAATCGGTAGCCATGCCAAGGGCGGCACAGTTCGCAACACTTGAAAGATGGGGTCTACGGCATTGTAGAGTAATTTATTAGCGCCAATGAAGATTCCCAACGCAATTCCGACAATTGCTGCTAGAGAAAATCCTAGACCAACCCGTCCCAGGCTACTGAGTATCTGCCAGCCTAAGCCTTTATCACTTTCACCATTATCAAAAAATGGATCGATGATAAAAGGGTCCCAAGTTTCTGAGAAGGTTTCGATTGGGCCAGGCAACTTAAAATTAGGGTTTAAACAAAGTAGTTGCCATATCACCAAAAAAATAGCTATTGCTACTATTGGTGGCAGAACTTTTTTCAAAATTATTTTATTTATATTCTTGCGGGGATTTTTTCTGATAACACGACTCCCAATAGTAGCTGTCATTTTCTACTTTCTCCCATTGCGTTCCAGTTGACTTAATTTGAATTTTTACAGGCATAAAAAAAGGGGCTATGAAATTGTAAATATGCCAATTTTCTAGCCTCTGAACAAACAATTAGACTTTCTTAATTTTCAAACTCTGCAAATATTGTTCGGGTTTTTCTGGATCGAATTTGACACCATCAAAGAAAGTCTCAACCCCACGAGAAGTACTAGTAGGAATTTCGGAATCGGGAACACCAAGGGCTTTAGCAGCTTTCTTCCACAAATCTTCTTTGTTAACTTGGTCTACAATTTCTTTAACTTTGGTATCTTTTGGTAAATAACCCCAGCGAATCTCTTCTGTTAAAAACCAAATATCGTGGCTCTTGTAAGGATATGAAGCATTATCTGCCCAGAACTTCATGCGGTATTGGAAATCCTTGGCTGTACGTCCATCGCCGTAGTCTATATTGCCTTTAGCCCGTTCTAATATATCTGCGGCAGCAACGTTAAAGTATTTGCGGCCAGAGACGATTTTGCACATCTCCTCTTTGTTTTCTGGGCGATCGCACCACTGCTGGGCTTCCATGATTGCCATCACCATCGCCTGTGCAGCATTGGGGTTTTGATCAACCCAATCTTTCCGCATAGCAAAGGCTTTTTCTGGATGGTTGTTCCACAACTCACCTGTAACTAGGGCTGTGTAGCCCAATTTTTGGCTCACCAATTGGGCGTTCCAAGGTTCTCCCACACAAAAGGCATCGACGGTGCCAACTTTCATATTCGCCACCATTTGTGGTGGTGGTACGGGTTCCAAAGTCACATCTTGATCTGGATTGATACCGCCTGCTGCTAGCCAGTAGCGCATCCACAAATCATGAGTACCACCAGGGAAAGTCATGGCAACTTTCATAGCTTGTTTGTTGGCTTTGGCTTGATCGGCAGCTTCTTTTAGCGCCTTACTTTGCAAACCGACTTTCAAATCTTTTAATTTATTAGCAACAGAGATACCCTGACCGTTGGTATTTAACCGTGCCAAGATATACATCGGCACTTTATCGTTGATGGTCATGAGATAGGGCATCGGGCTGAGAATGTGTGCGCCATCAATGCCATCGCCTGCTGAACCGATTTTCAAGTTATCGCGGGTGACAGGCCATGATTTTTGCTTAATCACCTCGACATCCGTCATGCCGTACTTAGCAAAGAAGCCCTTTTCCTTGGCAACAATTAAGGGAGCAGAATCAGTTAGAGCGATAAATCCTAACTTGGCTTTGGTCGTTTCTACTTTCGGAGCGTTATTTGCTGTATTGACGTTGGTAGCTGGGGTAGCGCTGCCTGGTGATGGTGTATCACCGCTTGTTGTGGCTGTATTAGTACCGGAAGAACAAGCGTGAGTCAGGACGGAAACAGCTGCCGCAGCGCCAGCGGTGAAAATAAATTGTCTTCGAGAAAAATTGGTCATTTGTCCTGTTGTTAGTAGTTAGTAGTTAGTAGTTAGTAGTTGGTAGTTGTAGAGACGTGCCATGGCACGTCTGTACATTGGTTAGTAGTTGGTAGTTGGTAGTTAACCACTATCCACTATCCACTAACCACTAACTAATGAATTACTAAAGCTTCTTGCCTGGGTTTTGCTCCAAAATGCTTAATCAACAGATCTTGCAACACTGGCTGCAAGTCTTCACAAGGAACGCCTTTTTGCACACAGGTTCCTAAATGTGCGTCTTTGCCTACTTTACCGCCCATGTAGATATCAACCCCTTCTACAGCTTTGCCATTTTTACGGGCTTTGGTTCCCATCAAGCCAATATCTGCAACTTGGGGCTGTCCGCAAGAGTTGGGGCAACCAGTCCAGTGAATTCGTACTGGACGGGTGAGTTCTACTTCCTCTTCCAAAGCTTTAATCGTTGTCAGGGCGCGGTTTTTGGTTTCAATCAGGGCAAAATTACAAAATTGTGCGCCAGTACAGGAAACGAGCGATCGCGTTAATGGTTTGGGGTCAACGCTAAACTTTTCTAGCAGTGACTCTGCTAAAAACAGTGTCAAGCGTGAATCAGGAACATTAGGTATGATCGCGTTCTGCTCAACTGTAAGACGGATTTCACCGCTGCCGTACACATCTGCCAGACGTGCTATTTCAAACATATCTTCAGCAGTTAACCGACCAACAGGAACGTGTAATCCCACATAGTTCAATCCTGGTTGTTTTTGTTTGTATACCCCAACATGGTCGCGTTTTTCCCAATCAATTTCGTCTTTTGGCGCAGCGTTGATTAATGGTTTACCCAAGTGCTGTTCCACTTCTGAACGAAACTTTTCTAAACCCCATTCGTCAATCAACCACATCAGGCGGGATTTAAGACGATTGGCACGCAAACCGCGATCGCGAAAAACTTCCAAAACTGCTCTACATACGGCAACCACATCTTCTGGCGGTACCCAAGCATTTAAAGGAATAGCCGCTTCGCAACGTTTGGCAGAAAAGAATCCACCCACCAAGATGTTAAATCCAAATACAGGGGATTGAGGATTGGCGATCGGGGATTGGGAAAATTCTTCCCCAGTCCCCAATCTCCGATCCCCGATCCCTTCCTGAAATGCAGGAACGAAAGCTAAATCATTTATTTCGGCGTGAACAGAATTGTCCCGTCCGCCTGTGATGGCAATATTAAACTTCCGTGGTAGATTGGTGAACTCTGGATTACCTTCGCCTTTGTTGGTGAGCATGTCTTGAATTTGTTGCACCAACTCGCGCGTGTCGAATAACTCATCCGCATCTAAACCTGCCACGGGGTCGCCTGTAATGTTGCGGACGTTATCCATCCCTGACTGCACGCTGGTTAAGCCAACCGTATGAAATTTCTGAAAAATTTCTGGTAAGTCTTCAATCCGGATGCCCCGCAATTGGATATTCTGCCTTGTAGTAATGTCAGCGCTGCCGTCATCACCATAACGTTGTACTACTTCTGCTAGCACTCGTATTTGATGACTCGTGAGAATACCGTTCGGCATCCGCATCCGCATCATAAATTTACCCGGAGTAACTGGGCGAAAAAACACACCCACCCACTTTAGGCGATGGTCGCGGTCAGTTTCGTCCATTGCCTCCCATCCTTGAGAGGCAAATTTCTCTATCTCTGCCTTGACGGCGAGTCCATCTTTTTCGGCCTTAAATTTCTCGAATCGATTGAGGCTGGCTGTGATGGTAGTTGCTGCGTCTGTCATGATTACTCATAGGTCATAGGTCATTAGTCATCAGTCATCAGTCTTTGACAAATGACTAATGACAAGGGCATTTTGTCAACTATTCAATTCAATTTGGATACTGATTTTTTTTATTTACATCCACTTAGGTTAAAGTTGTGAAAACATAAAATTCGTATAGCTTGTTACGAAATGTATGCGAAAGTGTATAAAACGTATTATAAATATGCATTTTTTGCATGAAATTTAACCCAGAGTGGGCGTAATGCGCTTAATTAAAGGCAATTTGTTGTTTGTTGTGTGTTGTTTGTTGTTTGTTATTTGTTCCAACCACCAACTACCAACCACCAACTACTAACGACTAACTACTAACCACCAACCATCAACCACCAACTATTAGTAGTGAATAACATCAACCAGCTTTTACTACAGGCGCAAGCAGCACATAATGCAGCCAACTGGCAACTTTTAATTCAATGCTTGCAACAGTTGACTCAACAAGAGAATTCAAAAAACCTAGAAAGTTTGGAAAACCAAGAAAAGCTGCTGGAATTAGCACTTTCTGTTTTAATAATGGGAGATTTTCAGCAACGTTGGGAGATCGCCAAAGTGTTTGTACGTCTGGGAGCGATCGCGATTTCCCCACTGATTGAAATATTGACAGACGAGGAGGCAGAGGAAGAATTACGCTGGTATGCGGCGCGACTGCTGGGAGAGTTTCAGCAGCCAGAGGCAATTGCTGCATTAGTAGAATTACTGAAAATAGAGGATGATGAAGAACTAAGGACAATGGCAGCAGCAGCACTGGGGCAAATGGGTACGTATGCTATTGCTGCCTTGACAGAACTCCTGGCAGATGAACAGACACGTCTTTTGGCAGTGCGATCGCTGTGTATCATCCGGCATAAAGAAACTATCGCACCGCTGTTGAGTGTAGTAGACGATCCCCAAATCAGCGTCCGTGCCGCTGCAATAGAAGCTCTTAGCAGCTTTCACGATGAACGCGTACCAACAGTACTTTTGCGTGCGTTGGATGATATCGCTACCTCAGTTAGACGGGAAGCAGTACTGGGTTTGAGTTTTCGTCCTGACTTGCGCGAACCATTAGATTTGGTGACAAGATTGCAATCTAAGCTTTATGACTTTAACCTTGAGGTTTGTTGTGCGGCAGCAGTTGCCCTGTCACGCATGGGTGGTGACGACGCAGCCAAGCACTTATTTCAAGTGCTAGTGTCACCTCATACGCCAGTGAAACTGCAATTAGAAACTATCCGCGCTCTCTGTTGGATGGAGATGCCATCTAGTTTGGAATATCTCCGCACAGCGCTTAACCAACTAGAATCAGTGACGCTATGGCAGGAAATTGTGACAGTTCTGGGGAGAGTCAGCAATCCCCAATTAGCCTCGCTAGCAGCAGAAATATTATTGGCCATGCTGGAACAAAAACATCCAGCAGTTGAGATTGCCGCAATCAAAAGAGCGATCGCGCTGTCTTTAGGACAATTAGGCAGGATGGAAGCAATCGAACCATTGACTAAACTTTTGGCAGATTCTGACGAATTAGTAAGACTGCACGCGATCGCGGCGCTGAAGAATCTTGCTCCTCAAGGGGAGTGGGAGAGTGGGGGATGGGGGGATGGGGGGATGGGGAGGTAGGGAGAAAAGGAGAATATATTTCTTTTACCTTTTGCATGTTTACAGGGAACTCTTAACAGGAAAAAATGCACGTTGTGGTTTTAAAGCCCACTTTGAACAAAGAATTGTGTTGAGAGGCGAAGCCCGAAAAACAAAGCGTCCTTATTTCAATCCCACAATATAGCGCGTGGGTCACTATTCCCCGTTAAGAGTTCCCTATTCCCTTTGAATTAATCTTTTTTAAAGAAGATAATCAAAAATTGTTCAGGCTACATTGGATTAAAAATTTCATTGAAAGACTGGTATCGGCGTAAATAGGCAATAACTAGCATAGAAACTCGGATTTCTAATAAAGAACTAGATGTAACAAACTCTACTAAATTGTTGTTAAAAATACGTTAAGTTAATGAAATCCATAATGTAATTCAGGCTACGACAACATGCGATTAGAGCAGTTGCAAGCCTTTCTAGCGATCGCGGAAACCGGTAGCTTTCAAGGGGCAGCAAGAAAATGTAGTGTTACCCAATCAACTATCAGTCGCCAAATCCAGGGGCTGGAAGCGGATTTGGGCTTGGAACTGTTTCACAGAACGGGTCAGGCGAAGCTGACGGTTGCAGGTGAACGCTTGTTACCCCGTGCGCGTAAAATTTGCCAAGAGTGGCAAACAGCCACGCAGGAAATAGCAGATTTAGTAGCAGGAAAACAGCCCGAATTGTGCATTGCAGTGATTCACTCGCTGTGTGCTTATTACTTACCGCCGGTTTTGCAACAGTTTTGTCACGATTATCCACAAGTACAATTGCGGGTGACATCCTTGGGTAGCGATCGCGCCTTAAAAGTCCTCAAAGATGGACTAGTAGATGTGGCCATTGTCATGAATAATCGCTTTTTAACTGCTGGTAAAGAAATAGTGGTAGAAGTTTTATATGATGAACCTATAGAAGTTCTGACAGCAGCCAATCACCCCCTAGCACAACATGAACGCATTCCTTGGTCAGAGTTAATTCGTTATCCGCAGGTAGTTTTCAAAGATGGTTATGGTATGCAACGCCTTGTACAAGATCGATTTGAGCGCCTGCAAGCTACACTCCAAGCTGTTTTGGAAGTCAACACCTTAGATGCCTTCCGGGGAGTAGTACGTCAAGGAGAATTGGTGGCTTTGCTACCTAATTCGGCATTAGTAGAAGCACGTAGAGACCCTACCTTAGCAGTTCGTCCCCTAGCCAGCAATTGTGCTTTAGCTGATAATTCAAGTTTTACTCGCCGAGTAGTGATGGTTACAACTCAAGACCGCCTGCAAATTCCTCCTATTCAGCATTTTTGGCAATTAGTGCGAGATAATGTACCGCCAAAAGTTACTTTAGAGCTTTCGGTTTGTTAGTAAAGAGTTAGTAGTTAGTGGTTAGTAGTTAGTAGTTGACTTTATCACTACTAAGCTACTAACCACTAACCACTATCCACTATCCACTATCCACTAACTATTGCGCTATGAGCAATGTATTTCGGGAATTACTGAAAAAGGTAGGCAGCGGTAATCATACGGGAGAAAATTTGACTCGTGAAGAAGCTGCTGCGGCAACAAAGATGATATTGCTGGGTGAAGCGACACCAGTTCAGATCGGGGCGTTTTTGATTGCTCACCGGATCAAACGTCCCACGGGGGAAGAGTTGGCTGGGATGTTGGATGCCTATGATGAACTAGGGCCCAAACTAAAACCGATCGCTTCGGTACGACCCGTCATGGTTTTAGGTATACCTTATGATGGCAGAACCCGCACTGCACCAATTAACCCCATTACAGCATTATTATTAGCCGCAGCTGGGCAACCAGTACTGATGCATGGGGGCGATCGCTTGCCGACAAAGTATGGTTTGCCCCTAGTGGATATTTGGCAGGGTTTAGGAGTTGATTGGACTGGTTTGCCGTTGGAAAAAACCCAGCAGGTATTTGAGCAAACTGGAATTGGCTTTGTTTATACTCCTCAGCATTTCCCCTTAACGCAAAGTATTTGGGAGTACCGCGACCAACTGGGCAAGCGTCCACCTTTTGCCACAATGGAGCTAATTTGGTGTCCTTATGCTGGCGATGCTCATATTGTCGCGGGGTATGTCCATCCTCCTACAGAAGCTATGTTTCAGGAAGCCTTAGCGCAGCGAGGAGTAACAAATTTTACCACTATCAAAGGATTGGAAGGCAGTTGCGACCTACCGCGCGATCGCACCGCGATCGTTGGTTTATCAAAACCTGCAATTACAAATGAAATAGAACGATTGCATTTGGTTCCCCGCGAATACGGCTTTACTACCAAAAACGTACCCTTGGATACTACTGAAGAACTTGTAGCCCAAATGCAAGGAGTATTAAAAGCCATACCTTCGGAACTGATGCAAACAGCTTTGTGGAACGGTGGGTTTTACCTGTGGCGTTCTGGTATTTGTTCAGATATGCGATCGGGTATAGCTCAAGCGGAAGAATTATTAACAAGTGGTGCAGTTGCAGCTAAACTCCAAGAAATTTCTTCGCTAATCCAGAGTCAAGCGTCAATGGTCAATAGATGTACAGATGTGCCGTGGCGCGTCTCTACTTTTTAACCAAAAACTCTTAATTTTTCCGCTCAATTGCATCTCTTGTAGTTTTATACGCTTCTACAAAAGTTCGATAGGATTCTTGAGAAATATTTTCTGCGATCAAATCGGTTGCCACTCGTTCGAGAATTGCATCTAACTCTTGTTGAAGTAAATTTTGATTTATTGTTTTATCTTGTAGTAATGCAACTGCGGCTTTGATATATTCCGCAGAAATTTCTCTTTGCTTTTGTTCAATTTCTTGATAAGTAATTTGTCCTTCTCTTTCTATGGCTTCTCTAGTAGTTTTATAGGCTTCATTAAAAGTTCGGAATGACTCTTGAGAAATCCTTTCGGCGATTAAAGCTTCAGCAGCTTTTTTGAAAGTTTCATCAAGTTTTTTTTGCCTATCTTCCAGATTGCCTAGATTTTTATCCATGAGATTTATAGCTGAATGAATATAATCATCAGCTTCATCTTTTTTCCCACGCTCAATCCATAACTTCAGTTGCTTGAACCAGGAGGCTACTAGGAGAAAAATTGTTAAAATGAGAGCTAAAAAGTCTGCATTTTCTTGGACAAAAGAAGGTTTGTCTCGCTCGTAAAAGGCAACTGCGCCTGGATGGATAGGAATGCCTGTTCCGTCGTTCTCTCGGGGACGGCTAATACTAGCGACTAAGGGTTTTACTTCCGCATGTTTTTCAGCGATCGCATTTGCGATCGCTTGACGATTTTCAAAGATAATTCGGGTGATTTGTTGAATCAAATTGTTATCTACTTGCTCACCAGCCACTAGTAGCCTATCCACTGCCACTGTATCCAGTTCAATCGCAGGCATAGGAGGATTGCCTCTGTATGCCCCTTGAGGAATTTTGGCAGATTCAAAGGCAGGATACTTTATTTTCATTGCTTGTGCCTGGGTAATAGGTAGCAAACGTCCATCCTGATCTTGCACAAGCTGAGCAATACCAAGATTACCTAAAGCGCGAACGCGAAACAATGCATCTGCCCTTTTAGCTTTAAAATCTTCTTCTGCTTGCTTATCATCGTAATATTTGCTTTTTAAACCTGAGATGACAAAATCAGGCTTATCTGCTTTCATCAGACCGTAATGTTCTGCTACTTTCACAAAAGACTGATATTGCCCACCTCTAGCAGGTAAAGCGATTGTTTTACCCCGAAGTTGATTAAATTGTTTAATGTTGGGATCTCTGACTACCAACTGAAACAAATCCCGATACAACACGGCAACAGCTGTTGGAGATACTTTATCCTGAGATTGTTGTGGTTGAGATTGGCGGCTTTCTACCAAATCCATTTCTTGACCGACAACATCGGCTTGAGCCGTTGCTAACTCAGCTTTTCCGTCTTGTAACAATTGCAGGTTCTGTGATGTGCCGCCAGTTGGTAATAATTTAATATTAATGTGAGATTTTTGTTTAACCACTTTTTGAATGGCTTCACTGATAATATAACTTTCTCCTTCTGGGTCTCCAGCAGCAAGGGTTAGTTGAGGTGCCGTCAGACGGAGAAAAATATTCCAGATGATGATGATAACTAAGCCTATACTGGCAATCCCAAGACTAATAAAGACTAACTTTGATTGGGGATCGAGCTTTTCAAAAAAACTGATCGGATTCGCCTTGGCAGGAATTTTTGATGCCATATATGCAAAATGGTTGTTTCAGGAAGGGAATGTATAACGAGATGCTCATAATTTGTTTTTCCTGATATAAATCAACCCTTAGTTAGATTTTTAGGCAATCCGCCATTAGATAGATAGATAGAAATTGATCAGCTTCACTCTCAAGAAAGAGAAATTCCAACAGTATTGTTGGGTAAATTTTGGTCAGTAAATTTAATTCTGCAAAAGTCCTGGTGAATCTGATGTGGATACGCCACAACTATGGCGCATCTATTTTTGTATTGGCATCCGAGGATATTTGCAAAGTGCTTAATCTATTGAGCGAGGAATATTCATGAATAACATCAAAGATAACAAACTTGTAGAAAATATTATTCCATCACAACCACCCATTGAGCCACAATCCGATGCCCATGTGCTGAAGGCTCGTTTAGAGTGGGGCGAACCAGCTTTGACAATTCTGGATGTGCGCGATCGCAATACCTTCAACAACGGTCACATCATGGGCGCAATGCCAATGCCATTAGATCAATTGGTAGATCGGGCAGTTGCATCCATAGCGAAAGTTCGTGATATATATGTTTATGGTGCTAATGATGAAGAAACTGCCCAAGCTGCACAAATGCTGAGGCAAGCTGGATTTGAACATGTATCCGAACTCAGAGGTGGTTTGGCAGCATGGAAGGCAATTGGCGGCCCAACAGATGGTGTTATTGAAGCACATGAAATTCCTGGCCCTGGTGCATACAATGTTGTTGACCGACTAAAAGAACACACAGAAACTCAGGAAAAAGAAGTATAAATTTAGTCAATAGTCATTAGTCATTTGTCATTGGTCATATACCACTTACAAATGACTAATGACAAATGACAAAAACATTAGTGTTCAAACACATCCTTGAAGTGCAACAAATCCAAGGAAACTATAGTTGGCAAACACTGAAAGCATTGTTGAGCGATTTCCCAACGTTCTTCTCGTTGCAGCATTGCTATCAATTTCTCTCGCACACTCAGTAGATAGCGCACATCATTTGCAGCGTAACTCAGTTGCGCTTCTGTTAAATTGGCAGCGTTTCCCCAGTCAGAACTTTGAGAACTTTTATCGAGTTCCACTTGTTCCAACTCTAGCACCAAGTCTTTGAGACTGTGGCGTTGGGTGTAGGTTCGTGCTAACTTACTGGCTATTTTGGTACAAAAAACAGGATTGACTTTAATACCGAGATGGTAACGCAGGGCGGCAACGTCAAAACGGGCAAAGTGAAATACTTTCAGGATATTTGCCGCTTCCAGTAGTTTTTTTAAGTTAGGGGCTTGTGTTTGCCCTTTAGCAATACGGATCGCAGTTACTTTGCCTTCTGGGTTACACAACTGTACCAAACACAAGCGATCGCGTTGTGGTATTAATCCCATTGTCTCTGTATCAACAGCGATCTCATCAGCTTTTAAATAATGGGATAAAGTCATATCGCTAAGATCGCGATCGCAAATCTGAAAATTTTGTAATTCCATGAACCACCACAAAATAAATGCAATGTCTATTAGAGCAAAGTCCTGCAAGACACTACATTATTCTAGTAGTTGGTGGTTGGTGTTTGGTTAGTAGATAGTAGTTAGTAGTTACTTGATTACCACTAACCACTAACCACTAACTACTAACAGTCAACACGAGAAATACATTTATTTATGCTGAATACATTCATTTATTACGAAGAAAAATTTGCGTTAAGTAAACTTCACCTTTACTATTAGTTGCGACACCAATTCCAGTTAAATTGTAATTGCCTTTAATATTGATAAGATGATCGGGACTGTTGAGCCAGCCAGTAAAAGCTTCGGCGGCAGGGTCGCTATATCCTTGATTAACAGCAACATTCTCAGCAGCACTTTTGTAACGAAGAGCAATTGCATTGACTCGCTGTTTAAATCCATCGTGGCTAAACGGAACCTTACCGTTAGCCATATTTTTACTGTGAATTCTTGCCTGTTTAGTGATACTTGGGTTGAGAGCCAATTTTGGTAGACCTTGAGAAATTCGATATCGATTAATTCGAGCAAATACTGATTTTTCTAAATCAGTTGTTTTGAAATTAATAGAAGTCGCAATCGGAGGTGATGAAATCGACAACACCTGATTTACGAACAGTTTATTTTTGGAAGTGTTACCTGAGGTAGTGATTTTTAATCCACTAGCAAGGACAAGCATACTTAAAGCAATGCCAAAAGCAGATTGTCTAATCATGTACAATTACGTAGTGTATTTAAGTTATTAAGACAAGCACCCTGATTTTTGGTTTCTTGAGATACCTGTATAATTTGCAGTATCAAGGCTTTACCAGATGTTTACCTATCCCGATTTTGGCGTTAATTACGGGTAATTACAATCCTATAAATGTGAAGTAATTTCAAATCAAAAATGAAAAAATCAAGAAGTTAAATAGATACAGGATTTTTGTTTAGTATTAACACTTAATGACCCATACTGATAATTGTGCAAAATTTCATCTATCTTATGGCTGAATAGAAGTTAAGCTTGTTTGCTTTCCTTCTATATTCTTGATGGGTGTCAGCAAAATTAGATTATGCACTTTTCATAATTAGCGAATAGGGAATTGGGGATTGGGGATTGGGTATTGAAGTACTGATTTTTCCTATGCCCCTTGTTCGATGCCCGATGCCCATTGCTCTCTGCCTGGCAATAAAATTAAATAAGTCTTAAATGGTCTCAACGCTTACTCTTACAGGCTTCTAGAGTTGATATCTTCCTGCCAGCATAGAAGCTTTAGACAGCCGGATTCAAATTACCGAGTGAAATTGATGAGTCAAATTAATGGATTTGTTGGGCGTCGTCATTTCTTGAAGCTGGCAGGTACAGGAAGCGTTGGCATTTTGGCTAGTGCAGCTGGTTGTAGCTTGACCAAGGATATACAACAAGCGATCGCTCCCCAAGCAACCTTGGCTGATGCGATAGCAGCTAATCGTAATCCAGTCAATGCCGATCGAGCTTTAAAACGATTGCTGGATGGAAATCAACGATTTGTACAGCAAAAGCGTAAATATCCAGACCAATCTTTGGAACACATACGATTGGTTGCTAAAACCCAATATCCTTTTGCTGCTATATTTGGCTGTGCAGATTCTAGAGTACCCGCTGAAATGGTTTTCGATCAGGGGCTGGGGGATTTGTTTGTGGTGCGAGTCGCTGGTAATGTTGTATGTGACACGGCTATAGGCAGTTTAGAATATGCGACAGCAACGTTGGGTTCTCAGTTGATTGTAGTTTTGGGTCATAGAAGATGCGGTGCAGTAGCTGAAGCGCTTCAAGATGAACCTATGTCTGGCAGAATGAGCTTGATTGTTGAAGGCATCAAACCAGCTGTAGAGAAAGTCAAATCTACTACAAATAATCTACAGGATAATGCAGTCATTGCTAACATTCAATATCAGGCGCAAAAATTGCAGGAAAGCTCTACTATTTTGACTAAACTTGTGCGTCAAGACAAACTCAAAATTGTTGGTGCGCGTTACGATTTGGATACTGGTAAAGTATCCGTTGTTTAACCGTAATTGAGAATTCGTAATTCGTACGTAGGATGCAATTATTACCTGTTACGAATTACGAATTAAGAATTCTAAGTCAGCATATGATAGAAAGATTTCGCAGTTAGTCATAATTTTCTTCTATAGTAAATTAGTTTGTTTGTCATAGCTTATTTTGGTATATTCCAGAAAATAAATAAGCATTTTTTCTGCTGCTGATATATGCAAAGTCGTCCTCGTGCTTGCACTCACCACTGCTTGCAAGCAGTAAATGTCTTGAGAAGACGAGGGCAAAATTTGGTGTCGTTGAAAGTAATTTTGAATTCATTTTGTGTATAAAATGAGGTGCATTAATGAGTCAAATCAATGGTTTCGCTGGGCGTCGAAACTTATTAAAGCTACTAGGTGTGGGAAGTGTGGGTATTGCGGCTAGCGCGGCTGGTGACGTAATTTGGAATAGACAGCAAGCTATTGCTCAACAGCCATCGACGACTCTTGAAAAAAAACCTCAACCAGTTAGTCCAGACGCAGCTTTAACAAGGTTAACAGAAGGAAATAAACGCTTTGTAAATGGCAAGCGTCTCAGTCCCAACCAATCAAAGCTGCGTTTGCAACAAACATCTGTAGCCCAGTATCCGTTTGCAGCTATATTAGGATGTGCTGACTCGCGGGTTCCTGCGGAAATAGTTTTCGATCAAGGACTAGGAGATTTATTTGTTGTGCGAGTTGCTGGTAATGTTGCCAGTCAAACGGCAATAGGTAGCTTAGAATTTGCTACAGCTGTATTAGGTGCTCAGTTAATAATGGTTCTAGGTCATGCCAAATGTGGTGCAGTATCAGCTGCCATTAAAGGCGATCCACTTCCTGGAAGAATAGGGGTTTTTGTGGAGGAAATTAAACCATCAGTAGAAAGGGTTAGATTCAAAACAGGCAATATAGAAGAAAATGCCATTATTGCTAATGTGCAATATCAAGCCCAAAATTTGCAAGAACACTCAACGATTTTAGGAGGCTTGATGAAAGAAGGTAAACTCAAAATTGTTGGTGGTCGTTACGACTTGGCTACTGGCAAAGTAACGATGTTGACGTAATTTGTTGTAGTTAGTAGTTAGTAGTTAGTAGTTGGTAGTTGACCACTAACTACTAACCACTATCTACTAACCATTAACCTCATAGAGTGGCATAGTAGTAGGGTGGGTATTGCCCACCCTACTATTTGTCTGGGGTATAAAATTACAATGACAGACTTCCGAGAACTCAAAGAATGGGAAAAAGCCCATGAGTTAACAGTCGCAGTCTACAAAACCACGCAAGCTTTTCCTGAAGAGGAGTTACTGGGGTTAACGCAACAAATTCGTTTAGCCTGTTCTGCTATTCCCATTAAAATTGCTCAAGGATGCAATCGCGAAGACAAAGAAGACCAAGTTAATTTTTTAGTATTGGCTAGAGATGCAGCGATCGAAGTGGAATACTATCTCTTGCTGTGCTATGAGTTAGATATGCTCGACTCTTCTGACTACGATCGCCTAGTCAGCAGAACTGTGGAAGTCAAAGAATTACTCGAATCTTTCATTGACAAGCTGAGTCATAACTTTTAAATGGTTAGTGGATAGTGGTTAGTGGTTAGTAGATAGTGGTTAGTGGTTAATGGTTAATAGCCAGTGGTTAGTGTTTATTAGTCAAAAACTAACTACTAACTACTAACTACTAACTACTAACTAATAACAATTGCATTATGATTCAACTCAGTTCAGAACACTTGCAAGCTATCCGCAACCATGCCGAAAGTATCTACCCTGAAGAGTGTTGCGGTATTATTTTTGGTCATCTTAGCGAGGATGGCAAAACTGTGGTAGAAATTATGCCCACAGAAAATGCTTGGAGTCCAGAAACCGCGACAGATGTTCCTGATGTTGAAGTAGTTGATGGGAGAAGGCGGAGATATGCGATCACACCCCAAGTTATGTTAGCAGTTCAAAAAGAAGCACGAGCCCGCTCTCTCTGTATAATTGGTATTTATCACTCCCATCCTGACTATCCAGCGATTCCCTCAGAATTTGACCGACAGTGTGCTTGGCAGGAATACTCTTATATGATAATTTCCGTGCAAAATGGCACAGCTGGTGAAATCAATAGCTGGTGTCTGGATGAAAACCACCAGTTCCAACCAGAGGAAATTGAAGTTACCAAAAAACGGTGAAAAATTCGCCATAAAAACATTCATAAAACTTAAAAATTACCAACTTCCCTCACAGCCCCCACTCTCTTACTCCCCCACTCCCCATCCCCCCATCTCCCCATCTCCCCACAGATCCACATTTTTGGGTAGGATAAAAAGTCCGCGCTTCCTCATCAAACTGCTATGCTGAATCCGAATCTGGATGAAATCCAGCTGATAAAAGACGATTACGAACGCTATTCCCGCCACCTCATTTTACCGGAAGTCGGTGTGGAAGGACAAAAGCGCCTAAAAGCTGCCAGTGTACTGTGTATCGGTACGGGTGGACTGGGTTCGCCATTGCTTTTATATCTAGCGGCGGCGGGTATTGGACGCATCGGTATCGTTGATTTCGATGTTGTTGATAGTTCCAACCTGCAACGCCAAGTGATTCATGGCACTTCTTGGGTAGGTAAACCTAAGATTGAATCAGCAAAGAATCGCATTCTGGAGATTAACCCCTATTGTCAGGTTGATCTTTACGAAACCCGTCTCAGTTCCGAAAACGCCCTCGATATTATTAGACCTTATGATGTCATAGTCGATGGCACAGATAATTTCCCCACCCGGTATCTTGTTAACGATGCTTGCGTGTTGTTGAACAAACCCAACGTCTACGGTTCTATTTTCCGGTTTGAAGGGCAAGCAACGGTATTTAACTACGAGGGTGGGCCGAATTACCGCGATTTGTACCCCGAACCCCCACCACCAGGGATGGTTCCTTCCTGTGCAGAAGGTGGCGTACTAGGTGTTTTATGCGGCATTATTGGCAGCATCCAGGCAACGGAGACTGTCAAAATCATTATCGGCAAGGGTACAACTTTAAGTGGACGCTTGCTGCTGTACAATGCCCTAGAAATGAAATTCCGCGAATTGAAGTTGCGTCCTAACCCGGTACGTCCGGTGATTGAGAAGCTGATTGATTACGAACAATTCTGCGGTATCCCCCAAGCGAAAGCACAGGAGGCAAAGCAGCAGATGGAAATTTCGGAAATGACAGTACAGGAATTAAAGCAGTTGCTCGATAGCAGCGCTAATGATTTCGTGCTGCTGGATGTCCGCAATCCGCATGAGTACGAAATTGCGAAGATTCCCGGTGCGGTGTTGGTGCCGTTACCAGATATTGAAAATGGTAATGGTGTTACCAAAGTGCAGGGAATGTTGAACGGTCATCGCTTGATTGTTCATTGCAAGTCGGGTATGCGTTCCGCCAAAGCTTTGGGAATTCT
This sequence comes from Fischerella sp. PCC 9605, assembly GCF_000517105.1. Taxonomy (GTDB): domain Bacteria; phylum Cyanobacteriota; class Cyanobacteriia; order Cyanobacteriales; family Nostocaceae; genus PCC9605. The sequence continues at coordinate 1,166,874 of NZ_KI912148.1, forward strand.
CAAACAAGCGGGAATTGACGGTACGAATGTGAAGGGTGGAATTATCGCCTGGAGTAAGGAAATCGATCCATCAGTGCCACAGTATTAATAAAACAAACCACAAAGACACAAAGGACACGAAGAAATCTTCGTGTTCTTTGCGTTTTTTGGACTTGAGACAAAAAAGATGTTTCGCGCATCAGTTGACGTTTTGATCCCCCCTAGCCCCCCTTAAAAAGGGGGGAACTAATACCGATTTAATAAATGTTTGCAACACATCCTGATGTAGAGACGCGCCATGGCGCGTCTCTACAATGTCTATTTGTCGCATTATTTTTTCAAAATGGTATAAAGTTTTGAAGTCCCCCTTTCTAAGGCAGGGCTGTTTCATTCCCTAAAAGGCTCTGATTTACAAGTGTCTAAGTCAAAAAAATCAGGTGATGAAAAAATCTGATTGGACAAGAAAATGGCGATCGCACTCAAATTTTCTGGTCTTTGCGGTGATTTTTCGCTCACCAACTTCAGCAAATTTTACAGCGAGTACTCTTGACAAAATCCTTACCTGCTCGAATGAAACAGCCCTGCCTTTCTAAGGGGGATTATGGAGGATCTTCAGTAATCAAGTTCTGCTAACTGAACCGTATTGAATTCTAAGTAGGTCGGCACAAATACAGTTAACTCGTGAGGTTCGTCATCTATCATTTGTCATTGGTAAGGGTTTTAGCAATTTTTAATTTTCTTAACATAGCTACTTTTATTCCCACCTACCTATTTAGCAAAATAAAAAGCCCCCAGTTTGTGGGGGTTTATTCTTTGGGAGAAAATTCTACTTAGCTACTTCCTAGTGTTATGGATCGAAGGTGACAAACTAAGAACACCAAGAATAGAAAAGTTCCCTGCTGAAAACGATATGGTTCAGATCGGCCCGCAATATCCAAGCCTACTTTCGCCAGGCTTTGTTGATGTAGCCCCATCATGCCTGAGTGACGGCTAGCGTTAACTGAACCGTATTGGCATCAACCCTACGTCAGAATTACCGCAACTTTGTCACCAGTTTGCCCCGGTTGGTCGGTTATCTTTAAATAATAATTTGAAACAAATTGTTGCAATTCTTGGAACTCCCACATTACAAGGATCTTAGAGCAAAGGGATAAGGCTATGCTTTTTAAAACCATGCTTCAGCAAATTTTTCTTGGCTGTCGAATATCGATTCTAGTTCCTGTAATTTGTTCATTATTGGCAGGGTTTACACTCTTAATATACGGCGCTGCCCAAACTATCAATACGATAGGTCACGCTGTAAGCGTAGGTCATGTATCTAGCAAGGAAGCAAAGATGATGGTTTTATCGTTTATAGAAATCATCGATTTGTTTCTCCTGGCGACAGTTCTCTACATTACAGGATTAGGACTCTATGAACTTTTTATTGACAGTCGTATCAAGGTACCAGCCTGGCTAGAGATCCGTAACATCGATGAACTCAAAAGCAAGCTTGCCAGCGTCGTGGTAGTGATATTAGGCGTTGTGTTCCTCGGGCAGGCAGTAAGGTGGGAGAGTGGAAGAGAAATCTTGCCCTTTGGATTAAGTGTTGCCTTAGTGAGTGGAACTTTAACTTATTTTCTGGGCGAAAAAAATAAAGGCGAAAAAATGAAAAAGTATTTAGGTAGTAACGGAACAAAAAACGCCATTATCCATGAAAATGAAGTAGAGTATAGCACTAACGGGGGCAAACATTGACTTTAGGTCAAAATCAACTCAACATCCTCTTCTGGTAAGGGAATTGGTGAACTCGCTATCAATTCCCTTGTTTCTTTTTCCGTCAGTTGGATGTCTTTTGCGGGGTTTGTGCTGACAGGAAGTTTATTTATGTTGGTGTTCCCGCAACAGCAATTAATTATAGCTGCAATAGGAGTATGGGTAGGTGCGATCGCATTTTTTGGTAGCGGGTGTGTATTGCGGTAAGTCGCACACCGAGTGAAGAATTAGAAGATTATTAGGAAAAAGAATTTACCTTCTCTGGGCAAACCACTGCCGAATCAACTCTACTTGGAAGCGATAGCCATCATCTATTTCCTCAATCAACTCTCGCTGCAACAGCAATTTAATAGTACTATCTGCAACGTCGGGAAATTCTTGGAATATAGTTTTGCGAGTGGCGATCGCTCCTTCTCCTTTAGCGGCAATGCAACGCAAGATAGCAAGTCCCGCCGCGTTTACTTGGTTATTTTGAATATCAGCAAAGAAAAAACCACCAGTGCTGAAAGCTTCTGGAATTGCTGCTTCCACATCTTCTAAAGTTGCCAGTCGCCGTACAGAAGGGTCTTGTTCGTTCTTGAGGGCGACAATTTCACTACACAGTAGTTGTACCAGGTAAGGGTGAGAGCGGGTAAGTTGTAATACTCGCTCCACGGACTCAGGTTCGTAGCGCAGAATAAAATCTTTAACGGGATGTTCAATTAATTTACGCGCTTCGTCTTCTTTCAGGTAGCTGATATGCACGACTTGCACATTGATGAGGTAGCTAGCCCAGCGTTGATATTCTTCGATAGTATGGGAACCAGCCAACAGCACTTTAAAACGAGGACGATGTTGGATGAGGTGACGCAGCATTCCTAAAATGTCTTGTTCATCAAAACGTCCCTTTGTTATGGCACTGTCGAGTACCTCGAATTCATCTAGCGCAAGCAATCCGGTATTTTGTTCTAGTGCCTGTTCTACTTTATCTAACCATTCATAAAAGCAGGTGAAAGCGTCATTTGCTAGGACTTCGCGGGTGAGGGGTGGTAGGATTAAAGCACTTTGACGTTTGGCTGAAGATATCATTCCTTTTGCAAGGTTGTAGAGAAAACCTGCATGGTCACTGGCTGATGAGGGTGCGCCTTGCAAGTCTACAAACATGGGGATGATAGTATTAGGTAGCAAGCGTCCCAGGTTGTTGAGGAGGGAAGTTTTGCCCATACGCCGCTGTCCGTAGAGTAGCAAGGGAGGGCGGCGACGGTCTAGAAGTAATTCCTCAATACGTGTACCAATGTCACTGCGTCCAGTGAATATTTCTTGCTCTTGTGTGAGAGGTACACCGATGATGTACGGTGAGTCAATTTCTTGGCGAAGTTCGGCTTCTTTGGTCAGTTCCTCTATATAGCTGGTTATTATCTTACGCCAACTGTCGGCTATAGAATCAAAACGAGAAGCATATTTGTTACTACTGCGAGTTAAGTTCAAGTTCTGCAAGTATTCATCTAAACGGTCTACAACAGTCCTGAGCGCCAGACGTTGATTGTATGCACTTTCCTGGTTTAAGGCCGCATCCACATATTTACTGATGCGAGTGAATATGCGTAGCAGGGGACTAGCTGGGCGTTGTAGTTCGTCAATCACGTGATAAACCTGACGGATAGTTTTCATGTCAGCACAGCTTTCTAAACGGCGTGCATCTAGTTCAATACACGCAGCTTCAATTGCCCAGCGCTGGCGACTTTTACGTAAATAATTTATGGCAGCTTTTCCCTCGACTGGCCGACGCTCTATGACTAAGATCAGGTGCTTGTCTAAGCCAATTAGAGGTATGCGTTGCCATTCATCCCAAAAAGCAGAGTTCCAACGCAACAGACTCAGCTTACTGTCTGTACGTTTTTTGTCCATTTCATATAATAGCGTATTCCATATTATAAAGAACGGATAGAGCACTACAGGTCGCCACAAGTTCATAGTAAGTCCCACGATGAACACCAGAACCCACGCCATAGTGAACACCACGACCCACGCCCTGTCAAACACCAGGCCGAACACCAAGCCGAACACCAAGCCGAACACTAAGCCGAACACCAGGCCTAACCTTATGTTGAACACCAGGCCGAATCCCATACCGAACACCACACCCAACGCCACGCCCAACGGTACGCCCAACGCCACATATGATGCCATGACCAACGCTACGACCAAAGCCAAGCACAACACTAAGACCAACTCCTCACCCGACGTCAAGCCCAACGTTACGCCCCATGCCATACCCGACGCCACACCCCATGTCATACCCGACGCTACACCCCAGACTATGATAAACGCAATATTTTTTGCTGACTTGCCCAATACCCACGGCATCAAAACAAGGGTTAAATTAGCCAGGATAGGTAAGACAATGTATAGCTGGAACAGTAGCTTCCACAAAATTGGGTTTCGCCACTGCAAACACCTCCCTGATGCAGAGTCAGGGTTTAGAGCGGGGTCAATACGCTCTAAGTGGTTTCGCCACGCAGAGGGACGGAAGACAAGCCAGAGAAGCAGTTGCAAGCTACCCAGCATCAAGTTAGGGTGTTGCTCAGGTTTATGGGTGTAGGCATTGCGTGGCATATTTTTTGATGAAGTCATTGCCGCGTTTTTCTTTGTTGGTATTGCTACTTTCCATTCAAAATCTGAAATTGCAACATTTAGGATATTTTTGTGTTGTTATTCAAATCTTAACGCTTCCCTTCTCCTAAATTTACCCCTAAGTCAGCCTTAAGTCATCTCTATTCTCACCCAGCCTGGAAGTTCAATGGAATTGAAAACTTAAAACGGTAAGTTAAAGTCATATCTTGCATCTTACCGCTCTCATCTTGTCTTGGCGCTAAGTGAAATGACACTAATCAAGCTAAAGCCTGTAAAGCCTGTTGAAAACCAGATCTGAAGCTCTTGATTTTCCGTAGTCCGCCCACCAGAGTCTAATCTCAACCAAAGATAAGGGTAAAGAGAGAGTTAGAGTTATGATCGATGCACTGCGAAAAAAATTAAGCGCATGGGCGCTAAACCAGTTAGAGCAGATAATGTTATCTTCTGATGAAATCGAAATGCTGGTTCGCACCGAAAAGCCCCTATCTCCCGCTCAGCAAGATGAACTTCAAAAACGAGGCTATCGCAGTCATTATGTTGTGGGCAACTTCTCTAGTGGTTCCGTAAGCAATGTCAAACAATTAGAAGAGGTTGCTGAATTGCAGTTTGTTCGTAACATCGAACTATCATTCCCTATGTCTAAGGAGTGAAAAAGCTAAAGCGAAGTTTGAGAGTGCAGGTTTGGTGTATGGGAGATAAACTAGATCCACAGCTGTGGTACTTAATGTACAAACATAACTCTGATAAATCTGAACTTGCATCTCCTGAACTTGCAGAGTGGGTTGGGCTACGTCAGACACAAGAACAACTGAATACTGTTGAGGTTCTGGTACGCTGTATAGATGCTAATCGCTCAGATGCTCTACGCAGCATTGGTATGAATATTCATTTTGATATCCAGGAACCTTATACTATTGCCAGTGGAGAGGTGACGTTAGATACATTAGATAAACTGAAAGAGCTGGATTTTGTTGCTAGGGTGGAAGCATCTCACCCAATGCTGACAGATCTCCAAGATTCCCGTGACGAAACTTGCACAGAACCTCTACACCTGAGTGACCCAAAAGTAAGGGGTGAAGGGGTGATAGTCGGCATCATTGATACAGGTATAGATTACACACACGAAAGCTTTCGTAATGATGATGGTACTTCGCGCATTTTATATTTATGGGATCAAGGCGCGGAGAAAGACCCAAATGGCAGAGTCCCTTACGGACGAGAATACACCAAAGCTCAGTTGGATGCAGTATTAAAATTATCAAATCCCCTTACGGAAGTCAGTCACCAAGATGGTAATGGACATGGCACCCATGTTGCTGGAATTGCCGCAGGTAATGGATGTGCGGAGTGGAATCAATGTATTCATAATAATAATAAATGTGCGAAGCAGTGCAAATATACTGGCATTGCCCCTGAAGCTGACCTGATTGTGGTTGCTTTCCAAATGGAAAGAATCTCTTCTCCAGAGGATTCAGGTAGACCATTGACTTTAGGACGTTCAGTCCGAGCTTTCAATGCATTCGCTTACATTACTCAGCGTGCGAGCGAATCGAGTCGCCCCGTTGCCATTAACCTTAGCATGGGAACCTGTATTGGCGGACATGCAGGCGAAACGCTGTTGGAGCAATTTCTGGATCAACTTTTGAGGCAACCTAAGATTGTTGCGGTTAAGTCAGCAGGTAATGAGCAAGAGAGGCTTAGCCATGCCGGAGGAGAGATACAGCAAGGACAAACTTTGGTTCTGGAGTTTGAAGTCGACAGCAATAATCCTCGAGACATGCTTGAGGTGTGGTATGACGCCGCAGACACAATCAGCATTTCCCTACAACCTCCAGATAGTGTTCCCTTGGCATTTACTGCACCAAATGATATATATGAGCGGTTTCGGACAAACAATAATAATGACATAACCTTAAAGTTTGACTATGATGTCGATCTCAGTGGCGATACGAGCGCTACTATTTTTCTATTAGGGGGCAGGGCAAAGTACATTCAATCTGGCAAATGGAAACTGCTGTTGCGGGGCGACAGTGTAGAAGTAGGACGCTACGATGTCTGGATTAGTGGAATTTGTAAACAGAGCCGCTTCCTGAGAAATTCTGCTGACGACAGCTGTACAATTACAATTCCTGGCAACGCCAAGCGTATTATAACTGTTGGATCTTACGTAATTAGTTCAAGTACAAATCCACAACCAAGTACAAGTTTAGAACCAGGAAATATTTCATCTTTTAGCAGTCGAGGACCAACCCGCTACGGGTTACAAAAACCAGAAATAGCGGCTCCAGGGGAGGAAATTATTTCTGCTCGCTCTAAGAGTGCAGACCCAGATCAGTGTCCAGCATATCATGATAGTAGACACTATACACCCATGATGGGTACAAGCATGGCTGCGCCCCATGTAACGGGAGCAGCAGCCTTGATTTTAAGTGTGAATCAGGGTTTAACTTGTGAGCAAGTCAAGCAAATTTTGATGCAAACAGCCCGACGTGATGACTTTGTCTGTAGCGCTCCCAACCTCAACTATATCTGGGGTAGTGGCAAATTAGATGTAAAAGCAGCTGTTGAACGTGCCCGTACAATTCAGTTTTCTCAAATCAGCAATGTACAAATCAACGGTGCAACCCTCTCATGGCAAACCGACATTCCTACAACAACTGTTGTGCGTTTTCATACCCATCAAGGTAAGCTGCAACTCGGCAAGGTTGTCGGTACGCAAGAAGACTCTACGCTGCAAACGAATCACACGCTAACTCTTAGTGGATTGTCCCCCGGAACGTACTATTGCGAAATTTCAGGTGTTTCAGAAGACAATTGGCAGACAACTGACGATAACTATGGAGATTTTTATATTGTAGAAATCACTAATTGAACAGCAGTTTGCTAGCCTCCAAGCAAAGAAACGAGAAGAAGCAAATAGCTCTACAACAAATCAGTAAATGGCTTTATTTGTCTTAAACCTTCCTTTTGCCAATCATCGCCTACTTCTCCGTCTTCCAGACTAAATAACCTTTCTCTACAGAGAATTTGCACCAAAAGTGGGAAGCACTGACTTTTAGTCAAAATCCATTTAACATCGTCCTCTGGGAAAGGAATGGGTGAACTAGCTATTAATTGCCGTGCTTCTGTCTCAGACAGCGCTCCCAAAGTTACAGAATAGCCGAAAATATTGAAAAAGGGTGAACTATGGCCGTTGCTGCGAGCCAGTTCAAGTGGTGATTCGGGAGAAGCCAAAACAAAAGCTAGATTGCCTCCTGTATGGTTCGTTGCCAAGGAGCGCAAGCACTCCCAGAAATTATCATCCAAATCAGGACAGCGTTGCAATCCAATACCAATCTCATCAAGTAAGATGACTGTGGGGTTATGTAAATTGCTACTAACTACATCCATAAAATTATCCAAGTCACAAGGTGTCGGCACTTTCATACCCAGGCTTTCAATGATGTAGCTTAGTAGCCTTACTCTACATGCCATACGCGGATCTTGAAAGTCTATGAAAATCCACTTATAAACTTCCGCGCATGGTAGCCATTGATACTTTTGCTCGCGACGTAACTGTTCTGCTGGAGTAGTAGTGATATTTTTCAGGTAGTGCAGCAAAGAGGTTTTGCCAATGCGCTTTTTGCCGATAATAGCGGCATTTTGCAAGGGATGGCGCTTGAGTAAATCGAAGAGGCGTTTGAGATCCTTCTCGCGTCCGAAAAAGTAACGAGGATGTGTGATGGGTGTGCCCGTGATGAAAGGCGATCGCTCCTCAAGGGATGGTTTTGGTTCATATGAAGAATCTGCAATTTCTTTCCAATCTAGCCCCAATGCCCGACTGATTTCAAGGAAATTCAAAAAATCAACGGGTTTACCACTAAGGAAGTTTTTAACCGTGGATAGAGAAAGTCCTAAATCTACAGCCAAATCTTTTTGACGTGGATAACCTTGAAGTTGGATAGCTACTTTAACTTTTTGGATATAATCTGAGGCTACCTTAACTGATCGCGCCATTACTCCTTAGTAAAAAAACTGTTTATATTCTAGCTCTATAGCAATTAAAAGTCAGCGATAAATCAACTGTAAGTCAACTTTTTTCAATACACAAACACGACTGCTCTCAAAGTAGTACCAGTACTACAGTTAACCTGACATTTGAAATTATAATTCTGAGTGCGATGGCTGGTTTTGTAGATAGCGTGGTATCGTTTTCGGGTAACAATCTCAGCGAGAAGTGTAAAGATTTCTTGCAGGCTATGGAAGTTCTTGCTAGAACTTCTGGAGCAGAATTTGATACAACTCATCCAGCAATTCCCAAACGAATTGAGGCACTGAAAGCTTTAACGATCAAGTATCCACCTCAGACTCTGTTCTGAGAAGGTGAAAATCGCATATTTAAAACTCAGCCTTTGACCTATGACCTTTCTAAAGATGGAGGATCGTTACGAATTAACTCTAGTTATGGTGGTTCAGTTGCTGATGATATAGATAGTAAGTTCGGCAATTGATTCTCCCACCGCTAATCTCGTCAGATATGGCGGTGGCTTTCTGCGCGAATTAGGTAAAAATCTGAGTGAGGAGTGCAGATCAACTCCTTTGTCTGAACTCCTCACTCCTGACTTTTTACACCACACAGTTCAACTCACCCGCTTTTTGTGTAAAGCGGATATTTTCCCGATAGTCTACAGGGCAATCTATCACTGCTGGCACATCTTGAGCTAGGGCTTCTTTCAGCACAGGAACCAAATCGGTAGCTGCTTCTACACGGTAGCCTTTTAAGCCCATACTTTCGGCAAGTTTGACAAAATCAGGATTGCCAAAATGCACGAAAGACGATCTACCTTTGCCAAATTGATTTTCTTGCTTCCATTCAATCAAGCCGTAGCCACCATCATTAAAAATTAAGGTGACAAAGGCTGTACCAACACGCAAAGCAGTTTCTAATTCCTGGCAGTTCATCATAAAACCGCCATCGCCAGTTGCAGCTACAACTTTGCGATTGGGATAAACGAGTTTGGCTGCTAAAGCACCAGGAATGGCAATTCCCATTGCTGCAAAACCGTTAGAAATAAGGCAAGTATTGGGACTATAGCAGTGATAGTGACGGGCAATCCACATTTTATGTGCGCCGACATCAGAAATAACGATATCTTCTGGGCCCATGATCTGCCGCAAGTCATAAATTATTTTTTGAGGCTTGACTGGAAACCCGCTATCGTTGGCGTATTGTTCGTAGTCGGCGCGAATATTTGACCGTAAGTTAATAGCATAAGGATTGGGTTTACCCTGGCGGTCTGCTACTTTTAAGATTTCATAAAGAGAATCTGAAATATCACCTACTACTTCCACACTGGGAATATAACTACTATCTATTTCTGCTGGCGTGGCAGCAATATGAACAATAGGAATCTTGCCATCAGGATTCCATTTTTTCGGGGAAAATTCAATTAAATCATAGCCAATGGCTATTACTAAGTCTGTGTTATCAAAACCACAGGTAATGAAATCCCGCTGCTGCAATCCTACTGCCCACAATGCTAAAGGATGGGTGTAAGGAATAACTCCTTTGCCCATAAATGTATTAGCAACGGGGATATTTAGCTGAGTGGCAAATTGGGTGACAGCATCACTGGCTTGAGCGCGGATGGCACCATTTCCTACTAAGATAATTGGATTAGTCGCCTGCGAAATTATTGCTGCGGCAGACCTAATATTCGCAAAAGAAGCAAAAGTTTTTTCGACATTATGCTTTTGCAAGGGTTTGCCTTCTACTGGCATAGCAGCAATATTTTCTGGCAAATCGATATGAACAGCGCCAGGTTTTTCACTTTGTGCTAGCTTAAACGCTTTCCGCACCAATTCCGGTGTAATACTAGGTCGCACAATCTGTTTATTCCACTTTGTCACCGGGGCAAACATTGCCACCAAATCCAAATATTGATGGGATTCGATGTGCATTCTATCTGTTCCTACTTGCCCGGTAATCGCTACTAAGGGCGCACCATCGAGATTAGCATCAGCCACCCCTGTCATTAAATTTGTAGCCCCTGGCCCAAGAGTTGAAAGACAAACCCCTGCTTTTCCTGTCAGACGTCCGTAGACATCTGCCATGAATGCCGCACCCTGTTCGTGACGGGTAGTAATAAATTGAATGGAGGAGTGTTTTATTGCTTCCAAAACGTGCAAATTTTCTTCGCCAGGGAGTCCAAAAACATATTCCACCCCTTCATTTTCCAAACACTGTACTAATAACTCTGCTGTATTCATTTAATTTCCTCACTAGCGAAAACAAGATATTTGTCACTCGTCATTGGTCATTAGTCATTGGTCATTAGCTTTTGCACCAATGACTAATGACTAAGGACTAAGGACAAAGTTACTTAACCCACACCGTCTTAACATTGACGAATTCATGTATACCTTGAATACCCAATTCCCTGCCATACCCAGAACGTTTAATGCCACCGAAGGGGAGGCGGGGATCGGATTTGACCATACCGTTGATAAATACGGCACCTGCTTCGATTTCATTGACTAAACGCTGTTGTTGTTGAGAATTGGTTGTCCAAGCGCTTGCACCCAAGCCAAAGGGTGTAGCATTTGCTAGTTTAATTGCTTCGTCAATATTTGGTACGCGGAATAACAACGCCACCGGGCCAAAAAATTCTTCTTTGGCGATCGCACTATCCGGAGACAGGTCTGTAATAATTGTCGGCGGATAGAAGTTGCCAGGACGATCTCCTAAAGGCTTTCCACCAGTGAGGACTTTTCCCCCAGAATTGACACTAGTTTGCACTTGTTGGTCTAAATCTTGGAGAATATCAGAGGTTGCCAGTGGCCCGATATCGGTTTCCGGTTGCATGGGATCGCCTATTTTCAGCGCATGGTACTTTTCTAATAGCAGCTTTTCAAATTTGTCTGCGATCGCTTCTTGGATGATGAAGCGTTTTGCTGCTATACATGATTGACCGTTATTCAACATCCGCGCTGTAGTCGCAACTGCAACTGCTGCTTCTAAGTCAGCACTTTCTAACACAATAAACGGGTCACTGCCACCCAATTCTAGAACTGTCTTCTTAATTTGTTTACCACATGCCGTGGCAAGAGACATGCCTGCTGGTTCGCTTCCTGTCAAGGTAGCAGCTTTGATGCGTTCATCGCTGATTAAATCGGCGACTTTGGCACCAGGTATTAACAAGGTTTGAAAAACACCTTCAGGGAAACCCGCCCTTTGGATAATGTCTTCAATTGCCAAAGCACACTGCGGCACATTAGAGGCGTGTTTGAGTAAGCCGACATTTCCCGCCATGAGTGCGGGTGCTGCAAACCGAAATACTTGCCAAAAGGGGAAATTCCACGGCATCACCGCGAGAACTATACCCAATGGTTGATATTTGACAAAACTTTTTGTTGCATCGGTTTCTACGTAGACATCAGCCAGGAATTGAGCGGCGTGTTCGGCGTAGTAGCGACAAACCCAAGCGCATTTTTCCACTTCGGCGATCGCGCTTTTGTAAGTCTTGCCCATTTCCAGGGTCATCAACTTGGCAAAGTCCGCCTTTTCTTGTTCTAAGATATCAGCAGCTTTTTCCATCCAGCGCGATCGCTCTGGAAAACTCGTCATGCGGTACTTTTCAAAAGCCTGTTGCGCCAAATCCAGTTTGGCGGCAATTTCTGTATCATTATGTGGCTCAAAGTTTTTGAGCAACTCCCCTGTGGCGGGATTAATAGTGGCGATAGGCATTGCCTGACCTCCCGTAAACAGTAACTTGAGGTAGCATTCTAACTTTTACCCGTATCCATAGTGGAAGCTACCATCAAAATTTTAGACTTTTAGCCAGGGTTTGTTTTGCAAATGTTAATCTTTTGCAAAATAAATGCAACAAAAGATACGAATTATTCAGTAATTATATTGATTAATAGTTTTTAGGTGCTTAATAGTTAGATGTTAATTGTCTGTGGACAAAGTTTTTTTGGTGCTGATGTGCTAGCAATTTCTCAAACATCTCAGCACTACGCTACGCTCATCTAAGTTCAAAATTCTCTGACTTACCGCTGTCCACAGCCATATATTGTTTGTTTACAGATACAAAATCTTCTTTTTGGAGGCTTAGGTAATGTCTAGAATTTCATATCGGTAATACCAAATCAGTGGTAAGAAACTGAGACCTATAAGACTAATATTTGATTTTTGAAAAGATACGTAGGGGAGGCAAAAAGGGGTGTGGATTTTCCTCCCCCTTTATTGCCGTTGCGTTACGCCAAAGGCTAACGCACCTTTCTAAGTTTTTGGTGCCGTACTCTCGCCGATAACACACCCTACGTGTACTTAGATTTTTTCAATAATCAAACCGGATTCCTATATTTTTTGTAAAGTGAATTAAAGTTCTGAACAAATACTATTTTTTATAGTTAATTAATTGGTTGATTATGTTCTATAAAATTAACCTTTCACATACTCTTAATTAAGCTTTTTGATTGAGTTAAATAATTACTTTTCCTACCTTAAGATTATAGATTCAGTCTTAACTGTAATAATTTTCCCACTTTTCATACTTTTCTTCATTTCAATGCTTAAATATTTTTTAATGATTTAAATTCAAATTTTCTTGCTTTCATCTTGATAAGAATGTTATAAAGAATCAAAATCTGCTTTTAAACTATGAGTGAGCGAACCAATAACAATCAATGTAGAGGTGCTAAGTTTCGATATTTTTGATAGACGCAATCTTTTTTCCGATATTGTATGTGTCGCTCCCATACAGACAATTGTCAGACAAGAAGACTAAATTGTGCTGGTTTAGAAAATTAAAAAGGTTGAATAAATAGATGTTTCCCCAGCTTGTACTGTAAATAGCAATCAAATGATATCAGTGCAGCAAAGTAAACAAACAAATTGGCGAACTGTAGAAAGCCAGAAAGTAAATTCAGCCAGATAGCGCTCGGAATTTCGCACAGATTTTCACACCAGATTAGGCTAAGTTGAACTAATAGAGTTCGACTTAGCTTTTCCTAAAAAATAATTCAGATAGCTTTATGCAAGTTGAGTAGGAGAAATTTTTTGGTATACTAACCCTAAAATGGTTTTGCTTATTTAATTATAAATAAACAGTAAATTTATGTTATTCCTGGTGAAGGTTTGTTGCCAATACCCAGTTCTTTTTTACTACGCTTCAACTGCTTCCAGAGCGCATGGATTTGATTATAGGCTTCTTCTGAAGACAGCTTGCCAGCCGTCTCTAAATTAGTAATGTAGCTAACTTTTTGAGAAAATTCTTGGAGGTTGGCATTAAATACTAAGCACTCTGGTTTTACGTTACCGCGATAGCGACTGCGAGGGTAGAGAAAATTGTTAAAATTTTTTTGTTCGGGCTGCACTCTTATTCTCCTTATATTAATTACTTCAATATCTTCCTAATATTCAAATATTGATGTTTTGATTAACTATTAAACTTATATATTAAATAATTTCCATGTCAGCTGTCATCTGCTTAAAGAATCAGTTAAATTTAAACTAATTCGTATCAGTGAATACACAGTTGAGCTTGACTTGAACTGATAAAAATTTAACTATGGTTTTCCAATAGAATTTCCGAACGTATTGACTGCGATCGCCCTTTTTCAGCTTTCTTGGTTTTGGTCTCGGCAATAATAGTTCTATTGATCGTCACTTTTCATCATCCATTAGGTCAGTAGGCGATCGCTTTTTTGAGACATTAACGCCACTTATTACCAGAAAGTTTAAAATAGCATCTGCCTTAAGTAGTAAATTTATATAAGTTTTGTAAACTATTGTTTCGCACCTTTGGCATAGGACTGCTAAGCTGTTGCGCTTACACAATGACCAATGACTAATGACTAATGACGACCCTCACGAGCAATTATGCAATTTTAAGGCGTTACAGCCTATAAGTTTTTGCCCAAACAATATGTTTACACTTTTGTATTGTCATAAAAATAAAGGTAGCTGCATCGCTATTAGTAAAAATGGGACGCAGATTTTGATATCTTAGATAAAAAAATCTGAGCAAAGGATTCGCAGAAACATAAAAGGATTCGCAGAAACATAAATGGACTGGATAACCGTACTGCGATCGCTTCAATCTGACTTCATCAAAAGGTTAACAACTGGTTGTCTGCTGCACTGTCAAACAGAAGGTCATTATAGTGAAATAATTATAATCTCTGGAGAAAGATTAAAGGCACTCAGGGAATTTTGCTGGCAGATGGCAGAAAAATATAAGCGCGTTTCGCCAGTCCGTGATGTTTTTATCAACTATCTGAAAGGAAAATTAGGAGAGGAAGTTGTTAAAGAACGTTTAGCTGATTTGATTACGGAAGTAGATTATGAAAAGCGATTTGGTGGAGATGGCAAAATAGATTTTACGTTGACTTGCGATCCATCAATTGGTATCGAAGTAAAATCTCGTTACGGTAGCATTGATAAAGTCAGATGGTCTATTAGTTCAGAGGAAGTGGAAAAAAATGCAGTTGTAGTCTGCATCTTGATTCAAGAAGAAGTGAATGAAGCACAATCAGAATATCACCTCTTCTTAGCAGGCTTTCTCCCAACTCAAATGATTAAGCTTAGAACTGGTAGAATTTCATTTGGGATAGAGCAATTACTATACGTGGTGGTTTGCGATGTTATTTAGAACAATTACAATGTTCTACAAATTACAATTCATCTAATGAAAAAAATATCATCATTGATAAGTATCAAGATAAACATAAACCTAAGCTCAATCTAGTCTATCAACCACCCCAAAATCAATTGATAAAATCCTCTTTTCAGGCTGGAAAAAATGAAGCTGTACACGCTCGGAGTGAAGAGTTAAATATAGTTTACAGAAAACTTGGTGATGAATGCAGCCAGAAAGGAGAGTATGAGGCTGCCATGATTAATTATAATCAGGCATTGCAACTTCAACCTCAAGACTCTGATACATATTACAAACGTGGTTTAGTGCGTTATCAGCTAGGAGATTATGATGGTGCGATCGCCGATTATACTCAGGCAATTTCAATCAATCCAAACCACGCCAAAGCTTATAACAAAAGTGGTTTAGCACGTTATCAAATTGGAGACTACGAGGGTGCAATTGCGGATTATACTCAGGCAATTAGAATTGCTCCTAATGATGCCGTCGCGTACAAAAACCGTGCTAATATTCGTTATTATATAGGAGATAATCAAGGAGCAATTGAAGATTACGCTCAAGCAATCAAGATTTATCCCAATAATGATTATAAAAATTCCAAACGCACTCATTCTCATCCTCAAATAGGAGACTATCAAGGAGCGATTGAAATATCCTTTCAGGAGATTGAGATTAGCTCTAATGATGCTGATGCTTATAAAAACCGCGGTAATTTTCGCTCAAGCTTGGGAGATTACGAGGGAGCAATTACAGATTATACCCAGGCAATAAAAATTAATCCTAACGACTCTGATGCTTATTACAACCGTGGTAATGCTCGTCACAATCTAGGAGATTACGAAGGAGCAATTGCTGATTATACAGAAACTATTAAGATAAATTATAATGATGCTGATGCTTATTTCAATCGTGGTAACACTCGTTATTGTTTAGGAGACAAGCAAGGAGCGATCGAGGATTTTCAAAAAGCCACAGATCTCTATCGCAAAGAAGGTAATATAGCAGAATATAAAAAAGCACGCGAAAGAGTTTTAGAATTAGAAATAGAAGAATCTTTAGATGATTTAAATTTTTAAGAGTTGGTTGTTTGTTAGTGGTTGGTTGTTGGTTATTAGTTATCGTCGTTTTAGTTGTCGCATCGCAGTTGCACCGATAATTAATCCTGCTATCTGCGCCCAATAATTAATGCTAGTCAGTGGGTTTACGCCACCAGGAATGCTTAAACTACCAATGCCATAAAACAACTGTTGTACCAACCACCAAAATGTATAGAAAACCGCTGGTAATTGCACAGGTATAAATACAATCAGCAGAGGCATAACTGTGTCAATTTTAACTTTTGGAAACTTATAAACATATGCCCCTAAAATAGATGCGATCGCACCATTCGCTCCAATCAATGGTATTGTCAAACTAGGGTCAGCGAGAATTTGTATTATCTCTGTCAGAATGCCACACATGAGGTAAAACCCTATAAACTGACCATGTCCGAGAATTTTTTCCAAATTTCTGCCAAAAACCCACAAAAATAACAAATTACCTAATATTTGGCTAAAACTGCCGTGGATAAACATTGCCGTTAGCAGAGAAGTGGAACGCGATAACAAAAATATCCCAGCAGCTAAATTACCAGATAGTACATCGCCTATAGCACCATTCATTTGTGCGGGAATCAGCCCCCAATTGTAAACTAAATTGCCTAATATACCCTCAATCTCTAGCTTCAATTCCCACAAAAATAAGGCAATGTTAATACCAATCAGCCAGTAAACAATAATCGGCTTTTTACGTGTGACAATAAAAATGTTATCGCTAATAGGAATCATTAGAATTAGTCATTAGTCATTGGTCATTGGTCATTTGTTATTGGTTCTTTCCCTTACTCCCCATCACCCCATCTCCCACTCTCCCACTCTCCCCATCTCCCCATCTCCCCATCTCCCACTCCCCTACTCTCCCACTCTCCTACATATGGCAAGATTGGAATCAGATTGTCGCGCATTCAACTAGGCGAACCAAATGCTGGGAAACACACTTGTTGGACGATACCAAATAATCAGCCATTTGGGAGGAGGGGGATTCGGTGAAACTTTTGTCGCTTGTGATACTCAATTACCTGGCAGTCCTAAATGTGTTGTTAAGAAACTTAAACCCCAAGCAACAGATCCTGTAAGCTTACAAACAGCAAGACGATTATTTGATACGGAAGCCCAAGTTCTCCACAAATTAGGCACGCACAACCAAATTCCTCAGCTTTTGGCATATTTCGAGGAAAGTGAAGAATTTTATCTGGTACAAGAATTTATTGAAGGTCATGACCTTAGTCAGGAAATTACACCAGGAAAACCCCTAAGTCAAGACCAAGTAATTTCTCTTTTAGAAGAAATTTTGCGAATCTTAGATTTTGTCCATCGACAAAACGTAATTCACAGAGATGTCAATCTCTATAACTTACTTAGACGCGAGCAAGATGGCAAGTTAGTTTTAATTGATTTTGGGGCAGTTAAACAAATCACTACTCAGGTGATTAACCCTAACGGTAAAACTAAATTTACCGTTGCTATAGGCACTCCTGGATATATTCCTAGTGAACAAGCCCAAGGCAATCCAAAATACAGTAGCGATATTTATGCTGTAGGTATTATTGCTATTCAAGCACTGACTGGTTTATCTCCTGACCAATTTGAAGAAGATGCAGATAGTAATGAAATTATTTGGCAAAATCATACTACTGAAGTAAGTCAGGAGTTCGCCCAGTTTTTAGATAAAATGGTGCGCTATGACTTTCGCCAACGCTACCCTTCGGCAACCGAGGCTTTGCAGGCGTTGAAAGAATTGAATAATCCTAGTTCTCAGACAATCGCTTTAAATATTCCTTTTTCTAATCAGAATTCTATAAAAATCAATAAACCCAAAAAAAGTATATTGATAAAATTGCTGAGCGGAGTGATGTTAGCAGGATTAGGTACTGCAGCGTCAATATACATTTTTCATACTATCAATTCTGTTAACGCTACAGAATTATACAGGCAAGCCAATGTACTTTATGAATTACAGCGCTATCAAGATGCTTTATCTACTTATGAAAAAGCGGTAAAAATTCGACCAGATTATGCTGATGCTTGGAATGGCCAAGGCAATGCGCTGAATGAGTTGAAAAAATACAAAGCAGCACTGTCTGCATACGATAAAGCAATTCAAATTGAGCCTGATTATTTAAAAGCTTGGGTAGGTCGGGGTTTTGTATTAAAAAATTTGCAACGAGATCAAGAAGCAATTGCCTCTTTTGATAAAGCTTTACAACTTGAAAATAACTCTCCTAAAGTCTGGAATGCAAAAGGAGAGGTTTTAAGTAACTTAAAGCGATACGATGAAGCAATATCAGCTTATGAACAAGCAATTAAATGGCAAAAAGATGATTATGTAGCTTGGTATAATAAAGCCTTGACTCTGCAAAATTTAAAACGTTACGAAGAGGCAATATCAGCATACGATCAAGCTGTTGAAATCAAACCCAGCTATGCAGAAGCATGGTATCAGCGCGGTAATGCTTTAGTAAATTTGCGACGTTATCAAGACGCATTTACAGCATATGATAAAGCCGTACAATCAAATCAAAGTTATTACCAAGCATGGTTGGCAAGAGGCAATACCCTCATTAATTTGCAACGCTATCCAGAAGCAGTTGAATCGTTTAACCAAGTAATCAAATATAGCCCTAACAACTTTGAAGCATGGTATGGAAAGGGCTGGTCGCTACATCAAATGCAACGCTATGAAGAAGCGATTACAGCTTACGATCAAGCAATTGAACTGAAGCGAGGTGATTATTTAGTATGGTACAACCGCGGCAATTCACTATACAATTTAAAGAAATATGAAGAAGCGATCGCCTCTTACAACCGAGCAGTACGTTACAAATCGCAACACTATGAAAGCTGGTTTTCCAAAGGTAATGCCCTATTTAATTTGCTGCGTTATCAAGAAGCGATCGCCTCTTACAATGAAGCTATTAAACTGAAGCCAGATTACGAACAAGCTATCAAAGCCCGTGACGTCGCTCAAAGTCAGTTACCACTCCAAAACCCCAATATACCTACTGTTCCACCTACACGCTAACGTTAGCAACTGAGGCACCCAATACGTCTCGGATAGCGCGCTTCATCTTCATTTGTGTCTGGTAAAAGGTAAAAGGTGAAGGGGTAAGGGGGTTGCTTCCATCCTTTTCCCTTTCCCCTTTAACCGAGAAGTATTGCCGGGCGCGTGTACAAAAAGAAGGTGTTGCGATCGCAACACCTCCCCTGAGCATGGGATGATTTTCATAGTTTGGAATAGCAAATAAGCTTTTACCTTTCCCTTTACCCTTTACCCTTTACCCTTGCCCCTATTTTAATAAGCATCCTCAACCTCAAGTTGAGCCACTGTCACAGCATTAAAAGCGAAAGCAGCAACTAATGGAATCGGACATCTCAGCCAATAGGTAACAAAAGCTGCAATCATAGTTGCAATCACTGCTGTTATCGACCAGACACGTTCCTCACAGGTTAATCCCTTTTCGGCTTTAATCACTCTGAGAACTTGTGCTGGAATTGGTTCAGGCATTACCGCACCAGGAGGAAAAGCCCAATAACTGTTACTGCGTTCAATAAATAAGTCTGTCCAGCCATTGTCTTGGCACCATTCTTCAATCCATTGATCAGAGTAATGTTTCATATTCGGTCTGCCAATTCGATTCAAGAAATCAAGCATAATAGTTAGAAAATTAATGAATATAACTTTGTTGGTTAATCTCGATGATTTATGAATTATCTTTTAAATTAATGTTTTGGATAAATGTTAAACTTTGTTAAGGAATAAATACACCTCTAATAACTCTTAAATTGCCTTTTTCTTTAATAATTAGACTAACAGGACTTTTATTATTCTCGCAGCGAATGAAAATAAACTTTACTTAGGAAATTGTAAATAAATATTTCGCATCAAATCAGCGAGTTAATACTATCAATAAAGGCAGGGGAAAGGGCAATGGAAATGTTTCTTTCATCTATAAGGAAGGCTCAAAGCACTTTTATAGAGTTCTCTCAAAAACCATAAACTGCTGGTTTTGGTGCTGCCAATTTGCTGTGCATCCAATATACTTATGTCATATTTGAGTACAATTGCTTATATATTTCAAGAATGCTTCTAATTCAATATACAAGTGCAGTCGAGTAGGCTTAAACCCGCTAGAGAAAGATATTTTAGAAAAACTTGCAAAAACAGATGTATTGAAACTACCCAAAGACAGACAATGATAAAAATCTAAATAAACATTTCCAATCTGCTGCAATAAACCATGCAGAAGCTATTCAAAAGTAAATTCTTTAAATTTCTTAGCATTAGCCTTGCGATCGTAACTTTGGTGATGAGTAGTGCGATCGCCTACACTATTTGCCACTCCTGGCCCCAAGAAAGCGGGAAAATTACCTTACCAGAATTGCAAGCGCAAGTAGAAGTTCGGCGCGACCAGTGGGGTATTCCTCACATCTACGCCCAAAATACCCACGACCTGTTCATGACCCAAGGCTATATTCATGCCCAGGATCGATTTTGGCAAATGGATTTTTGGCGACACATTGGTTCCGGTCGCTTAGCAGAAATGTTTGGTCAGTCCCAGCTGAGTGCAGATAAGTTCCTCCGCACTTTGGGATGGGCACGAGTAGCCCAAAAAGAAATTCAGCAGATGGATGCAGAAACCAAAAGTATCTTGCAGGCTTATGCTAGCGGGGTTAACGCCTATCTTGCCAACCATCAAGATAGCGCCTTGAGTTTAGAATATGCCGTTTTGAAATTACTTAACCCCAATTACAAACCCGAACCCTGGCAACTTGTACATACACTCACTTGGGGCAAAGTCATGTCCTACGATCTAGGCGACAACCTAGATACAGAAATTGAGCGCAGCATTTTACTCAAAATCCTAACACCACAACAAGTAGATCAACTCTTTCCCCCCTATCCAGCCGACTATCCCGTTATTGCTGCTAATGCAGGGAAAGCAGGTTCCCTTGATAGAGAGGTGAAGCGGTTGGGAAGTGCGGAGAACCCCCCCATCCCCTCATCTCCCAATCTCCCCATCCCCCCCTCCTCCCCTGTCCCTCTTTCCCACTCCTCCGACATCGGCACTGGTTCCAACAACTGGGTGATATCAGGACAACGCACCGCCACTGGTAAACCCATCCTCGCCAACGACCCTCATTTGGGTGTACAAATGCCATCTATCTGGTATGAAGTTGGTTTGCATTGCACACCAAAAAATAATCAATGTCCCTATGATGTAACCGGATTTTCTTTTGCTGGCATGGCAGGGGTAATTATTGGTCACGACGATCGCATTACTTGGGGTGTTACCAATCTTGAACCAGATGTGATGGACTTATTCATCGAGAAAATCAACCCAAATAACCCCAACCAATACGAAGTAAATGGCAAATGGGTTGATATGGAACTGCTTACAGAAAATCTCCAAGTTGCAGGTGGTAAGTCTATTCCACAAACAGTCCGCTACACCCGTCACGGCCCGATTATTTCCGACGCATTTGCACCTTTACAAAACTTTAATCAAACAACAAGTATTAACTTACCAGCAAATTATGCTTTAGCGCTGCGCTGGACTGCTTTAGAACCTTCAACCTTGGCATCTGCAATTGTGAAAATCAATCGCAGTCAAAATTGGCAAGAATTTCGTGCAGGTGTGCGAGATTTTGATGTGCCTGCACAAAATTTTGTCTATGCAGACATTGATGGCAATATTGGCTACCAAGCACCTGGTAAAATTCCCATTCGTGCTTCTGGGGATGGGCGGTATCCTGTTCCCGGCTGGACAGATGATTTTGAATGGAAAGAATACATTCCTTTTGAGAAACTTCCTTCAGTATTTAATCCGGAGTCTGGCTATATTGTGACTGCCAACAACGCAGTTGTTGGTGACGATTATCCCTATCTCATCTCCAGTGAGTGGGATTATGGTTTCCGCGCCCAGCGAATTGTCGAAATGATAGAAGAGAAAAACAACGGCATCACCATTGCTGACGTGCAGAAAATGCAGACAGATAACAAAAATTTAATTGCGGAAAATATAGTACCAATTCTTCTGCAACTTCCTCTGCAAAATAACCGCTTGGAAAAAGTACGGCTTTTGCTAGCAAAGTGGGATTTTCAGCAAAACACAGATAGCACCGCTGGGGCAATTTTTGAAGCATTTTGGAAACATCTGCTAGCTAATACATTTGCAGATCAGCTACCCCAGGGTTATTTACCTCGTGGTGGCAGTCGCTGGTTTGAACTCATCAGACAATTAATAATGATTGGTGGGATAATCAAAAAACTCCTGCTATTGAAGACCGCGACCAAATTTTCCGTGCCTCTTTTACCCAAGCAGTGAATGAATTAGAGCGTACTTTTGGCAAAAATACCAGCCACTGGCATTGGGGAAATCTCCACACTGTCACTTTCCGCAACCAAACTTTAGGAAAATCGGGTATTTCTCTTGTCGAAGCGCTGTTTAATCGTGGTCCATTTCCTAGTGGTGGTGGCAATTCTATCGTCAACGCGACCGCCTGGAATGCAGCCAAAGATTACACGGTCAATTTCGTGCCATCAATGCGAATGATTGTAGATTTGGCTAATTGGGATAATTCAGCCGCAATTCAAACAACGGGACAGTCTGGTCATGCTTTTCATCGCCATTATGATGACATGATACAACCTTGGCGCAAATTTGAATATCATCCCATGCTTTGGCAACAGAACCAGGTAGTAGCTAATACGACTAGCAGCTTGAAGTTGACACCTTAGCAGTTTCAACTGGATTTGGTTGTACAGTCCCAAGAAAACAACTGCTGCACACAGGAGAGGGAGGGTAGCCCTGTCAAGGTGGGTAAAAAACGAACCATTATCTTAGTAGAGAAGACTATTTTCCTCTTTGTGTCTTAGTGTCTTGGTGAGACCAGCCCCCCAGAAGGGGGTTCCCGTCACGTAGACGCGCAGCGGTGAACCAGCGCGCAGAAAGGGGGTTCCCCCCATGAGCACCTGCCGTGGTTTCCTCCATGAGCGACTGGTGAACCCGGAGGGCTTCCCGCAGAGTAGGGTGTTTCAATCATTCTTTTCTCACCACTAAGACACTAAGACACCAAGAAAAATACATTTCCAAGACTCACACCTTGACAGGGGTAGAGAGGGAGGGTTAGCGATCGCAAGGTTAAAGGGAGCAAATTAAATGTACTTTAGCTTAAAAAATTAGTTGCAGTGGGAGATGTACGCGTTTTGCAGTAGAAAAAGATCTATGTTTTCACTGGAAACTGCTGATGAAATCATCAATGGGAATGGCTGTCATAGTCATTACTTTCACACTACCACGCGACGATAACTCAGCTGCTACGCGAGCCATTGTCTGGTTATCTGGCCCTTCCACAATATTTACGAAATCGTAGGGACCTAACACAGCGTACTGAGATATAACTTTCACCCCCATTGCTTCAAATTCCTTGTTAACTTCTTGAATGCGGCTTGGGTGAGTTTTAATGGTTTTGGCACCCTCATCGGTCAAGTTACTCAAAAGAATGTAAGTAGCCATTTGAAACCTGCCTTTTTCAACGCTTAAAATCCGGATACTCCCCTGCCATTTTCTATATGAATATACTCATCTCCCACTACCGGACTATTTAGAAAGTCAGAGAAATCAAATCATCTGGCAAATATACCACACACGCGGTCTAATCCTGTCAAAATGAAGGTTTGGGTCTTTGAATCTCATTTAAGCTTCATCAGAGTTTAACGCGATTGATTATTATCAGCAATTTGAATTGAACACGGTGAAAACTGAGATTGACAGTCGCGGAAATTTATGAACGTTCGTCTTTGCTAACCCACTTTTAGTCTAATTCAGTTGACATATTAAAGTCACAGGATATTGCAAAATCAAAACAATTCTATTAGTACATTCTGGAAAGAAGATGGAAACAGCATCAAAATAGAAGATAGGTCTGGGTGTGTCTTCCAGACCACTTAAAATGAGAGGGTGCGATGAAAAAGTGTAAGATTTGTGGTAAGACGATGCGTCCTGGAGAACTTCATATTGGGTGTGGATTGTCGGCTCTAAATCCATTGATTATCAATTCTCCGACGCGTAGTCGTACACCAAAGCGTACTTGTCCAAAATGCGGCAGAGAGGTGAGAAGTCCGAGGAAAAGGCTTTGTCACGTCTGCCGTGGTGATAAGTAAATTGAGATGATTATCCGATACAAAGCTCCTCACTTTGGGGCGACTAGGGGCGCTTAGGGGCGATGGGGTGCGATCGCTCTATCAAAATCATTTCTCTCTCATCACCAATACTCAGTACACAGATAAATACAGATAAATACAGAATACTTTTATCTAATTAATTTGGGCGATCGCACGGAGTCTATTACTAAAGTGGTGGTAAGCTGATTTTTTGGGTGATACCACCACTACCAGGCTGCGCTATCCGCTAGTATGTAACAAAGAAGAATGAGAGCAAATAATTTTACTGGTGATGCAAATTAAACAACTAAGTGCAAAAGCAATTGGTGGAAATTCTCAAACAGGCGTAAAAACTCGTGACTCTTTAAGGTGCAAATGAAGCGTGTTGGTGTAATTGGTGGCGGACAACTTGCCTGGATGATGGCAGGGGCAGCAAATAAGTTAGGGATAGAATTGGTAGTGCAAACTCCTAGCCCTAACGATCCTGCTGTTGCGATCGCTCATGAGACTGTTTTCGCTTCAGTTGATGACGCAGCGGCTACAGAAATATTAGCCACAAAATGCGATATCATCACTTTTGAAAACGAGTTTGTTAACCTTGAAGCTTTATCGCTGTTGGCAAAAAAAGGTGTTTGCTTCCGCCCAAGTTTAGAATCATTAGCTCCGCTTTTAGATAAATATCATCAACGCTGTTATTTGCGTGATTTAGGCTTACCTGTTCCCCAGTTTTTTGACATTGATGGAGTTTTAAAAGAGAATACCAAAGATGGAACTCAAGAGCTAGGAGTTTGCAGCCAAGAATTAGGAATTGAAAATGAAAATATTTCTAAATTTTCACAAATTATAGAATTAGATTTTCCTCTTGTTTTAAAAGCTCGCCGTCATGGTTATGATGGTCAAGGTACCTTTATTGTTAATGATATAGAGACTCTACGGCAAAAATTAGAATCTGCGATCGCTAAAAAATCTATCTTATCTCATCCAGCTTTTTTATTAGAAGAATTTATCCCATTTGCACGGGAGGTGGCGGTAATTGCAGCGCGTTCTGTGCATGGGGAAGTGGTGATTTATCCAATTGTAGAAACTCAACAAGAAGAACAAGTATGTCGACGGGTAATTGCCCCAGCTAATATTTCACCACAAGTAGCAGCAGAAGTTGAGAAGATTGCTCGTACCCTTCTCAATAGCCTAGAAGCTGTAGGAATTTTTGGCATTGAACTATTTATTACTGCCGACGATCGAGTATTGGTGAATGAAATTGCACCCCGGACTCACAATTCTGGACATTTTTCTCTCGATGCTTGCGAAATATCTCAATTTGAGCAGCATTTGAGAGCAGTTTGTGGCTTACCTTTGGGAAACCCAAATTTGCTTTGTCCATGTGCTATTATGGTAAACTTGTTAGGCTACGAAAAATCCCAAAGCAATTATATTGCTAAACGCCAACAACTGGAACAAATCCCTCAAGCTCACATCCATTGGTACGGTAAAACCGAATCGCGTCCCGGTCGAAAATTGGGACATGTTACGGTATTGTTAAGTAATCAAAACTGGGATCAAGCAATGGCGATCGCCCACACTATAGAAAACATTTGGTATCCCAATTAAATTCACCAAAAAAATCAAATTCAATACCCACAAAATTATTTTAAAAGCTATAATCAGATTAATTGCACTGCGACGTTGGTGACTGCCAACAAGTTTTGTGATCTATGACTTGAAAGTTAAGGGAACCAAGCAGTTTTCGTGGCAGTAGACCGGGCATGTACCCGGAAACTTTAAACGGGAAGCATCGGTGCCCACCTGGTTTATCCAGGTCAAAAACTTAGGTAAAACGGCGTTGCGGTGAATTAAAACTATTAGCTCCCTCAGTCAATTAAGACTTGGGAGCTTTAATTATTAGGTAGAGGCAGAATGAATAAATAGGTGATAGGGGATAAGTGACTAGGAACTAGGCACTTGGGGCATCGGGCATGGGACATCGGAAAAACAACAGGGGGAAGGGGAAAAGGGGAAAGGCGAAAGGTTAATAAATTCCTTTACCCAATCCCCAATCTCCAATCCCCGATCCCCAATACCCCTTTCTGTATCAATTGATTCTAAATTGTTGAGAAACAAGAGTTAAGATCCCAAGATTGCGATAAATTGTGGTTAAAGCTCCAAAAATATTGTTACAAAAATTCATTAATACCGTGTTTTCAGCCTCGATCTTTAAATTAGATAATGGGTTGACATTTATTCATCAAGAAATTCCCACTACTCCTGTAGTTGTGGCTGATGTTTGGGTGCGTGCTGGTGCAAGAGTTGAACCAGAACCTTGGTTCGGCATGGCTCACTTTTTAGAACATATGATATTTAAGGGGACTGCAAAACTTGCGCCGGGAGTCTTCGATCAAAAAATTGAAAACAGGGGTGGGGTGACGAATGCAGCTACTAGCTATGACTACGCCCATTACTGTATCACTACAGCTTCTCCTTTCCTAGAAGATACTCTGCCTTACCTGGCGGAACTGTTGCAGAATGCGGCTATACCAGAAGATGAATTCTTGTGCGAACGAGATGTAGTCATAGAAGAAATCCGCCAAGCACAAGACGATCCGGACTGGATAGGATTTCAAGCACTCATCCAAAGCATATATCAGCACCATCCTTACGGACGTCCTGTGTTGGGAACACAACGAGAACTCATGCAGCAGTCACCGGAAGCAATGCGCTGCTTTCACCGCAATCATTACCAACCAGAAAATATGACGGTAGTAGTTGTTGGGGGAATTGCCGAGGAATCTGCTTTAGAGTTAGTCAGCAGTACATTTCAGAATTTTGGCGATCGCTGCTGTGACTGTCCGCAAGTTCCAGAAATTGCAGAACCAATTATAGCAGGAATTCGTCGTCAACAATTGGATTTACCACGGCTGGAACAAGCACGGTTATTAATGGCGTGGATTGGGCCAGGAGTTGAACAACTCCGCAACGCCTATGGTTTAGATTTGCTCTCAGTATTACTTGCAGAAGGACGAACATCACGCTTAGTACGTGACTTGCGAGAAGAACAACAACTAGTGCAGGGAATATGCAGTAATTTTTCCCTACAAAGAGATTCAAGTTTATTTACAATTACTGCTTGGTTGGAGCCAGAAAATCTTGAACGCGTCGAGTCCTTAATCCGCCACCACTTGGATGATTTACTCACCTATGGCATCAGTGAACAGGAATTAGCTCGTTGCCAACGATTATTATGTAATGATTTTGCATTTTCTACAGAAACGCCAAATCAGCTTGCTGGACTTTACGGATACTATAACACCATTGCTCAAGCAGAACTAGCAGTGACATATACAGAAAAAATTAAGTCTTTTGATACCCAACAACTGCAAGAATTAGCAAAAGAGCATCTTTCACCCAACCATTACGTGGTTACGGTACTTAAACCTTGTTAGTCATTAGTCATTAGTCATTGGTCATTAGTCATTGGTCATTGGTCATTAGTAAAGGACAAAGGACAAAGGACAAATGACAAAGGATTAATGACATAGACGCGCCTTCTTCGACTTCCCCCAGGGTAGGACAAATGACAAAGGATAAATGACAAATGACAACCTCCTTACAAAAATCCCATATCCATCGCACTGTATTAAACAATGGCATAGTGGTACTCCTGTCAGAAAATCCGACAGCAGATATCATCGCAGCGCGGATTTTTATCCGTGCTGGTAGTTGTTACGAAAGCCGAGATAAAGCTGGATTAGCACATTTGCTGTCTGCTGTGTTGACAAAGGGATGTGATGGACTTTCGAGTTTGGAAATAGCTGAACGCATAGAGTCTGTAGGAGCAAGTTTAGGTGCAGATACAGCTACCGATTATTTTTTGCTGTCTTTAAAGACGGTAACATCAGATTTTGCAGAAATTTTAGCATTGGCAGGGCAGATTTTGCGATCGCCCACATTTCCAGAAGCCGAAGTTGAACTAGAACGACGCATTGCCTTACAAGATATTCGTTCGCAAAAAGAACATCCATTTAGCATCGCTTTCGACCAACTGCGGCAGATCGTGTATCAAGATCATCCCTATGCAACCTCAGCGTTAGGAGATGAATCAACCATGAGCCACATAACTCGTATGGACTTAGAGCGGTTTCACCAAACCTATTTCCGTCCAGATAATCTAGTAATTAGTATTGCTGGTCGAATTACACCAGATGCTGCTGTAGCAGTGGTAGAAAAAGTATTTGGTGATTGGCAAGCGCCTGTTGATACTCCACTGCCCACACTAAATTTACCAAATCTCACCGTGCAACCGCAAGTGGCGATCGTACCCCAGCAGACGCAGCAATCAATCGTCATGCTGGGTTATCTCGGAGTAGCAGTGCACTCTACTAACTACGCAGCCTTGAAATTGCTATCTACATACTTGGGAAATGGGCTTTCCAGTCGATTATTTGTAGAACTACGTGAAAAGCGGGGTTTAGCTTACGAAGTATCCGCGTTTTATCCTACACGGCTTTTTCCCGCGACCTTTGTAGTTTACATGGGTACCGCCCCAGAAAATACTCAAATAGCCCTTGCTGGACTGCAAAAAGAAGTTGATTTACTATCTACCACCCCACTTGCAGAAGTAGCACTACAGGCAGCCAAGAACAAAATACTAGGACAATACGCCTTGGGTAAACAAACTAACGGTCAACTTGCTCAGCTATATGGATGGTATGAAATTTTAGGGCTAGGAATTGAATTTGATCGAGAATTTCAAGAATTGATTGCGAATGTTAGTATTGCTGATGCAATGACAGTAGCTTGTCGATATTTACAGGAACCTTATGTATCTCTGGTCGGTCAAGAGGAAGCGATTAAGAGTGCAATTTCTTCCTGATATCAACTTTAAAAGACCACTTACTGATTGCTTTTTACACCCTTTTGCCATAAGAGTATTACCATAAACTTTACCAGGGGCAAATTCCAATGAAAAGCAGCAATAAAACTAGTATCTTGGGTTACTCTAGTGTACTAAACCCATCGATATGCTGTATGTGGGAAAGGAAACAGAGGTATAAATCATTATTGGCGATGAAAATACTGTTATTTTCCCCTGTACCTCTGCTTCTTTGCTCCTCTGCTTTAGTATCAGTTGCAGCACCTTCACAACAAATTGCCCAAGTAATTGCACAAGCTAGCATCAACCGTCCCACTCTTACACCAGGTAGTCAAGGGCAAACTGTATCAGAACTTCAAGCAGCGTTGAAACTTTTGGGCTTTTATACGGGTACAGTAGACGGAGTATATAATGAAACAACAGCCAAAGCTGTTTCTCAGTTTCAACAAGCAGCAGGCTTAAGTGCAAATGGCATTGTTGATGCAACTACTTGGCAAAAACTTTTTCCAGGCGAAGCGATCGCATCTTCATCTCCTACTCCTTCTGCCACAAATTCCGCCAGTAGCTTTCCTGTTCCCTCTCAAATTGGGAATAACTCTACACCTGTTTTAACTCAGATAGGGAACAACTCCCCAATAATTGCTACTCCTCCTGAGCCTACACCCGCAACACCTCCTAGGCAAGCTACACCTGCTAATTCTCAAAACAAGCCTGTAACACGCTCATCGTCTGTACGCACTCAACAAACCACACGTACGCAACAAACTACGCGCACTCAAGAAATTCCTGGTGTTCAATACACCTCGCGAGGATTGCCGATTTTACGTTTAGGAATGCGCGGTTCTGAAGTTGCAAAATTGCAGCAAAAACTGCGAAAACTTGGTTACTTCAGAATTAATGCTGATGGCAACTTTGGCAAGGAAACCGAAACAGCGGTGAAAGACTTACAAAGCCGCTACGATATTAAACCTGACGGTGTAGTTGGTGGCGCAACTTGGGAACTTCTACTGCAACAGCATTAGTTTTTGAACTTTAAGTTTATCACTCAAGGTTGATGTAGAACTTCAATTCAATTTCAAAAATTGTTACAAACCTACAAAAAATATTGTGGGTAGAAATGTTTTTGTTTGTTGTTTGTAATTGGAATTGGAGAAACAAAATGAATCCCAAACAATATCACGATCCCAGCACACCAGGGTCTTCAGAGAATGGTAGTGGAGAAATTACTGTAGATGCAGGGCCTGATACTTCTGGCTTAGATAATTCTGCTATTGGTACTCCTAAGGTTCAACAACCAGATTTAAATCAATCTGGTGAACAACAAGATTTGAATGACTCTCGTCATGATTCTGACAATGTTGATGCACCAATTCCAGAACCTTTCGCTGAGGATCAAGACGAGAACATTGTCGATCGCCAACTGGGAATTATCGGCCGTAGTGCAGGATAATAACATCACCACCATAGCAGTTCTCAGTTGAGTGCAGGCGTATACCTACTACTGTGTCAATCAGCGCTTAAGTAAACAAGAGAGATAAAGGTGATGCTGAAACAGAAACTCATTGCTGTTGACAAAGTAAACCAAAATTCTTGATCGCAGTTTAATGCACCGCCTTTACTCTCTACTGATTAGGTAAGCTGCGATCGCACAATCAAACAACTATTAAAAAAGGGCGTTGCATAATAGAGGGATGAATTGAGGTGATCTACTGTGGAATGTCCATAGTGTGGGTCTAGGGAAATTCGTAAGAACGGAAAGCGTAGAGGTAAGCTGCGGGCAAATTTGTATCAAATGCGACCGCCAGTTGCTCGACCTGTACGATCCGCCGAAAGGATATTCAGAAGAGATCAAAAAAGAATGCGTAAAAATGTACCTCAACGGTATGGGTTTTCGCGCGATTGAACGAGTCAAAGGTGTGCATCATACTAGCATCATTTATTGGATTAAACAATTGGGAGAAAAACTGCCGGATGTACCAAAAGAAGATATAGTTCCAAAGGTTGGAGAACTAGACGAATTAGAGACATTCATCGGTTCAAAAAAACAAAATTTGGTTGTGGACAGCACTAAATCATTTTAGTCAAGGTATTTTAGCGTGGGTTTTAGGAGACCACAGTGCTGAAACGTTTGAGCCATTGTGGGAAATTGTTAAACAGTGGAAAAGTTATTTTTATCTTACCGATGGCTGGAAAGTTTACCCAAGTTTTATCCCTGATGGAGACCAAATTATCAGTCAAACATATATGACGCGAGTGGAAAATGAAAACACCCGATTGCGTCATTATCTTGCACGCCTTCACCGAAAAACTTTATGCTCTTCTAAGACCGAAGAAATGCGCTCGATACTCACTTAAATTATTACTTCACTACTTGAAGTATCAAATTGTACCTACATCAATGATATCATCCCTTCATTCAGCAACGGGTAAAAAAGCAGCAAAAATTCTAAATTTTAGCCAAACTCTTTTTTCTAGGAGTGATTTACAATATTTCAGTCAACACTTTATTGGTTTAACCACTAAACTGCTAAAATTAGGCCGCAAAGTTGCTGTTAAATCAATAGTTGAGGCTACCCCTTGTGGCTAGCGATCGCTCCTTAAGTATTATTGAGTTGCTAGATGAGCTGCGGGCAATTGCACAGCTTGGATTGAACTATTCAAAAGACGTTTACGATCGTGAGCGCTACGAGCGCCTTCTTGGTCTTGCTTCGGCACAGTATGAAGCGCTGTGTTCCCTCCCTAGTTCAGAAATAGAGAAGCGCTTTCGCGCTGAGCTTGGCTACATTACGCCGAAGGTCGGTGTATCCGCCTCAATACTAAACGAGCGTGGCCAATTGTTGTTGGTTCAACGTACCGACGATCGCACATGGTGTTTGCCATGTGGTTGGGCTGAAGTTCGAGAAACGCCACAGCAGTCGCTTATGCGCGAAGTGCTCGAAGAAACAGGCTTGATCGTGGAAGTCGGGTCGTTGATTCGTCTTAGTTCGCGAATGCCGGGTGATTTTGGTCTGCCTCACACCACCTACCATCTACAGTTTTATTGCACGGTTGTCGGTGGAACGCTGCAAGAGTCTCACGAAACAACGAAAATAGGGTATTACGATATATCGTCTATCCGAAGATGGCATCTCGATCATAAGGTTGAAGCCGAAGCGGTGTACCAGTATTGGTGCAATCGTTGATTGACTTGCTATGCAGGTAAGATAAA